>NZ_AP025460.1:2207623-2522998 GCF_024347315.1 Vibrio atlanticus
TTTAACCATGAGTGGCGCACCGCTGAACTACGTGGGTGTGTTCCAAAACCACAGCGTAGTAGACGTTGAAAAAACGGTATCTGAGCTAGGCCTATTCGCTGTGCAACTGCACGGTGATGAGTCTCAAGCATTTGTCGATGAGTTGAAACAATCACTGCCTGAAAGCGTTGAGATTTGGAAAGCTTACGGTGTTGCTTGCAGTGCTGAAAACGGCGCTGAAAACGGCGCTAAAAGCGCGCTACCAGAATTACTGAAAAGCAACGTGACTCGTCACCTGCTAGATACTAAAGTAGGTTCTCAAACGGGTGGTACAGGTCAAGCGTTCGATTGGAGCCTAATCAACAACCAAAGCGCAATCATGTTGGCGGGTGGCCTAAACCCAGACAATGCTAACCAAGCAGCGAAACTAGGCTGCTTAGGGCTAGACCTAAACTCAGGCGTTGAATCAGCTCCAGGTAAAAAAGACGCAGACAAACTGCAACGCGCTTTTGCAGCGATTCGTAATTACTAGTCCAAGCTCGGTGCTAGAAATTAGAAAGCAGAAACTAAAAACATATTTGTGAGCTTTGCCTTTTGCGAAGCTCAAGCAAGATTAAATGACTTGGTGTGAATACACATCGATAGAATTGAAGGAATAACACAATGGCTAAACTCGATGCCTACTTTGGTGAATACGGTGGTCAATACGTACCGCAGATCCTAGTGCCAGCACTAGACCAACTGGAACAAGCATTTATCGATGCACAAGCAGATCCTGAGTTCCGCAGTGAATTCATGACGCTTCTACAAGAGTACGCAGGTCGTCCAACGGCACTAACGCTAACGCGTAACCTGACCAAAGGTACAAAAACCAAACTGTACCTAAAGCGTGAAGATCTCCTTCACGGTGGTGCTCACAAGACAAACCAAGTTCTTGGTCAAGCATTGCTAGCAAAACGTATGGGTAAACAGGAAATCATCGCTGAAACTGGCGCAGGCCAACATGGTGTTGCAACGGCTCTAGCTTGTGCTCTATTGGGCCTTAAGTGTCGTGTTTACATGGGTGCAAAAGACGTTGAACGTCAAAGCCCGAACGTGTTCCGTATGAAGCTAATGGGCGCAGAGGTTATCCCTGTTCATTCTGGCTCTTCAACGCTAAAAGATGCATGTAACGAAGCACTACGTGACTGGTCTGCAACTTATGAAGACGCGCACTACCTATTGGGTACTGCGGCTGGCCCTCACCCATTCCCAACGATTGTTCGCGATTTCCAACGCATGATTGGCGAAGAAACGAAAAACCAAATTCTAGCTCGTGAAGGTCGCCTTCCTGATGCGGTTATTGCTTGCGTCGGCGGTGGTTCAAACGCTATCGGTATGTTCGCTGACTTCATTGAAGAAGAGTCTGTTCGCCTGATCGGTGTAGAGCCTGCTGGTAAAGGTATTGATACCGACCAACACGGCGCGCCGCTTAAGCATGGCAAAACGGGTATCTTCTTCGGTATGAAAGCACCACTGATGCAAGATGAGAACGGCCAAGTAGAAGAGTCTTATTCGGTTTCTGCGGGCCTAGATTTCCCATCAGTTGGTCCTCAACACGCGCACCTAAATGCTATTGGCCGTGCTGAATACGACAACGTAACCGATGATGAAGCGCTAGAAGCGTTCCAATTGATTGCACGCAAAGAAGGTATTATCGCAGCGCTAGAGTCATCTCATGCTGTCGCTCACGCTGTCAAAATGGCTCACGACGACCCAGAGAAAGAACAGCTATTAGTCGTTAACTTATCTGGTCGTGGTGACAAAGACATTTTCTCTGTACACGACATTCTTAAAGAGAAAGGAGCATTATAATGGATCGCTATCAATCACTCTTCACTCGCTTAGCTGAAAAGAATCAGGGCGCATTCGTACCATTCGTAACGGTTGGCGATCCTAACCCTGAGCAGTCTCTTAAGATCATGGAAACGCTAGTTGAGGCGGGTGCTGACGCACTTGAGCTTGGTATTCCATTCTCAGATCCGCTTGCAGATGGCCCGACAATCCAAGGCGCAAACATTCGCGCGTTAGATTCAAAAGTAACGCCAGATGTGTGCTTCGATCTTATCGGTCAAATTCGTGCTAAATACCCAGAGCTACCAATCGGCCTACTGATGTACGCAAACCTGGTTTACGCACGTGGTATAGAAAATTTTTACGAACGCTGCGCAAAAGCAGGTATCGATTCAGTATTGATTGCTGATGTACCTACCAATGAAAGCGGTGAATTTGTTGCTGCAGCTGAAAAGTTTGGCGTTCACCCAATCTTTATTGCTCCACCAACAGCAAGCGATGAAACGCTTCAATCTGTGTCTGAGCTAGGTGGCGGCTACACTTACCTACTTTCTCGCTCAGGCGTAACGGGCGCAGAAACAAAAGCAAACATGCCAGTAACGGCACTGCTTGATCGCTTGAACAAGTTCGATGCGCCACCAGCACTGCTTGGTTTCGGTATCTCGGCTCCTGAACAAGTGAAAGAAGCGATTGTAGCTGGCGCTGCAGGTGCGATCTCTGGCTCAGCGGTTGTGAAAATCATTGAAAACAACGTTGAACAACCAGAAGCAATGCTTAAAGCACTTGCGGAGTTTGTTACGCCAATGAAAGCGGCAACGCAGAAATAATCGACGGTCATTAAATAGACGTTCGTAATCAATGGTCGTTAAATAAAACCAGCGATTCAAATACTAAAAGGCTCCACAACTGTGGCTGTCTCTTGATCACAAGTCTGGTTAATCAAGAGACTTAGCGAGTTCATACCCTTCAAGGATGGTTTGTAACCTAAACCATCCTTGCCATAACGTCTTTATAGAAGCACGACCTGTTCGCTTGGTATTCTTCCAACCACCTAACCGAGCAATACCGTTGTAAGCCCATGATATATTAGGCGCTTCTTTCGGTAGTTTTTTGCTCTCCAACTTGAGCCACATTAACTTCCACGCTTTGCCTTTTAATACCTGCTCACAACTGGTCTTAGATAACTCGTCTGATTCATTCATAAACCTCAATTGGAGTAACCGAGTCGCGATAAAAGCCAAAACGACGCTGAGCCTTTCTAAGTTATCCTTACTTTGCATTCTCAGTTGCTCAACTTCAGTCCCTTCACTTTTCCAGACTTTATGAAAATCTTCTATTAGCCAGCGCCGCTCATAATAACTGACGATTTTGAGTGCCTCTTCCTTGCTCGTTATCGGCTCTGAAGTCAGTAAGTGCCATGCGAGCTTATTACCACTCTCTCCTTGTTCTATACATCCCACGTAGTAAAGCGGAATGTTATCGAACTCTTTCTTGTTAGCAGGAGACTTGAGTGTCACGGGGGCATATTTGATATCTAAATGAGCCTTGCGAGCTTTACGACCGCCTTTTTGCGGTATTTCGAGCACTTTCTCTCCGGCTGATAACAGGGTAGAGGCATAGCTATAAAGACGATTATCATGCTCTTCAATACAGCGGCTTTGCATTGAGCGAACGAGGAACCTTTGTTGTTGCTCTCGCTTGTAAGTGAGGTATTCAAATAGGTCGGCTTCTCTATCGCACACAGAAATGACATCCGAAATTTTATCGCCAAGTCGCTCAGCGACATGGCGAGAGGCTTGTTCCCACTTATAACTTTCTTTCTCTTTGTATGGTCGAGTCGCATGCTGGTGCCTTTGACCTCGCTTTTCTATATCACGAGTCCAGCGCTGTTGTTCAATTAAACCAATAACAGATTGAGTGTCGGGAGCAAAAAGTAAGGTTGAGTGTACGAACATGGCGCGATGTCGATTGCCTTGATTGGAGTGCCCGAGTTCATCTCGAATGCTGCGATGGGAGTAACTGAGAGAAGTGGTGTCTTCTAAGGCAAGAAGTGTCTGTTGCTCTAATGCTTCTTGTGCAGTGACATAAAAACCCGCCTCTGCGATATCTTCTGCTTTGATTTGCTCATTACGGATGAAGCGATAAGCCCCTTCCATTTCAGCAGGGGAGATAATGAGTTTCGAGACGGGTACGCCAGGTTGCTCGGCCAGTGAGGCTGCGAGAGCAACGAGTCTTTGAGTGCGTCTAGGGTCATTAAGGTGGGCTTGACCGAACTGTTTTTGTGCCCAAAGGGTTGGCTCTATATAGGTCATGATAATCATCCTTGTCATTGCTTAGATGATCAGATCATGAAACCTAAAAATAGTTCAAAAAAATCCCCAAGCGTGGCTTAGGGATTTGTGTATAAGAGACAGCCACAACTGTGGAGCCTTTTTTATTACTTTTCATTTGAGACAATCACTCATCGGCTTTCATCGCTTTCTTGATTGCAGCCTCATTGAGTGTTGCTTTGATCGGGTCCGTTATCTTCTCCACTAAATCGATGGGCATTGGGAAGATGATGGTGGAGGTTCTTTCGTTAGCCACCTCGGTTAACGTTTGCATATATCGCAATTGAATGGCGTTGGGCGCTTGATTTAGCACTTCGGCCGCTTCACGTAATTTAGTCGATGCTTCTAACTCACCCGTCGCATGTATCACCTTGGCTCGACGAGAACGTTCCGCCTCGGCTTGTTTAGCAAGAGCACGCACCATACTGTCATCAAGGTCGACATGCTTAATCTCGACATTGGCAATCTTGATCCCCCAGTTATCGGTGTGTTGGTCCAGTATCGCTTGTAAATCTCTATTGAGCTCTTCACGCTCAGACAGCAGCTCATCCAACTCATGCTGACCGAGCACCGAACGCAGCGTTGTTTGTGAAAGTTGGCTAGTCGCTTCAAGGTAATTCTCAACGTTGTTGATCGCCATCTTCGGATCCAGCACTCGGAAGTACACCACGGCATTCACCTTAACCGACACGTTATCGCGTGTGATCAAATCTTGTGTTGGAACATCCAAAACGATAGTTCGTAGATCCACTCGCACAATTTGTTGGATAAAAGGAATGATGATAATCAACCCCGGTCCTTTGACGCCGTAAAAGCGCCCGAGGAAGAACACCACTGCACGCTCGTATTCACGCAGCACTCTGAACATGCTGGCTATCAACAAGATAACGAGCACGATGACAATACCTATAGTGTGTATAAACATAACCGCCCCCTAATGGTAACGATGGATAAGCAATTAATAATTCAATAACGTTTGTACTAGCATTCCACGCTAACAGTCCGCGCTAGCTAGATTTCGATGATGTATCATCGGGCAGCGCCTCCACATCCAACAACAACCCAGTCAGTTTGGTCACTCTAATAAGCTGCCCCGCTTGCAATTCACTCGCGCATTTGGCTTGCCAGATCTCACCTTCAACCAATACTCGACCCGCACCGGGGAAGCCGCTTACCACTTTCCCAGTGTCGCCGACAACCGCTTCCATCCCCGTAGTCACCGGCTTGTTTCTCACTCGAACTAACATGGATATAGTGACGACGATAAAGGCGACAGAGAACAAACTGATCCCGATAATTAGTGGCAATGCGATTTGATAACCCGGCACCTCAGTATCCATCAGCATGACCGAGCCCAATGTGAATGCGGCGACGCCACCCAAACCGAAGATACCAAAGCTCGGGCTAAAGGCCTCAGCCACCATTAAGGCAATTCCAAGCAGAATCAACGCAAGGCCTGCGTAACTCACCGGCAGCATTTGTAAGGAGTACATTGCCAATAACAGACAGATACCGCCCAATACACCCGGTAAGCCGACGCCAGGGTTATAGAACTCAAGCAACAAACCATAGATACCGATTAGCATCAGAATGTAAGCAACATTTGGATTAGTGATCACCGAAAGCAGACTAAAGCGCCAGTCTTGTTCTCGCTCGACAAAAGCCACATCACTCAGTTGAACTTCCTGACTGACACCGTTGATGGTGATGACGCGTCCGTTGCTCAGTTCAACCAATTGCTGAAGGTCGCTGGCAATAAAATCAATCACGTTAAGCGAGAGTGCATTCTTAGAATCCAAACTTGCGGCCTCTCGCACCGCTTTTTCTGCCCATTCTTCATTACGGTTGTGTAACTTGGCCAAACTGACAATGTAAGCCGCTGCATCATTGATGACTTTCTTCTCCATCGCAGTGGTGGCTTTTACTTGGTCTGAGTTCTCTTGTTTCGTTGCGTCTTGCTCACTCGCAGAAGTGCTGTCGTCTTTATTGGTATCGTCTTGAGGCGACAAAGGATTAGTCGGCGCTTTGCCACCGCCAAGAGACACAGGAGTTGCTGCACCTAGATTAGTTCCGGGCGCCATAGAAGCGATGTGGCTAGCGAGTAGAATATAGGTTCCGGCGCTCGCTGCTCGTGAACCCGCAGGCCCAACCCAAGTAGCGACTGGGATCGGTGAGGTGGTGATGGATCGAATAATATCACGCATCGACGAATCTAACCCGCCAGGCGTGTTCATTTTCAAAATGATGAGTTTTGCTTGCTCGTCGTGAGCTTGTTCTATTTCTCTAGTGAGGTAATCACTGGTCGCCGGACCTATCCCTCCGTTCACCTCAATCACCCAGACATCATCGGCCTGAGCGAACACAGAGCTGAACAACAGAAGAAACGCAAACAAGTACTTTAATATAAAAGTCATAGCCCCTCTCCTTACAACTGAGATGCTAGATAGACGTTTTATTTAAAGCGCAGAGGTAACATCTTGGTAATAGATAGATACCTTAAGCATAGTTCAGGCTAAATTTCCCACAACAAGCTTTATCATTTTCAGCCAGATTAATCTGTATAGAAAAAACGCAAAGATATGGATTAAATGTTAACAAAAGTAAGCAAGCGACGCGAAGCACAATCTATTCACAAAGCGATCAATAAAAACACTTTTATAAATCCTACAAATAACCGAACAACGAAAAACCAAAGCAAACGTTTGCCTTGGTGTAAAAAAACATCTAATAGCGATTCACCTGCTGTTTTTAAGAGACTTTCACCTCTGCTCATATTGATAAATGTAAAGGATACGTGTAAAACTCTTCGCGAAATATTTATCCAATGGCGCATCGTTCATTGGTGAGTAATTCTGGGATTTTTATATTTAGTAGCACAGAGGTTATGGAAGTGTTAAAAGAAAAGAGTTTACTAAGCAATATTGGCATTCAAGTCGTTATTGCAATGATCATCGGTACCGCAGTCGGCGCGATGATGGGTGACAGCGCAACAATGTTCGCTCCACTGGGTGCTATCTTCATCAATTTGATCAAGATGCTGGTTATTCCTCTAGTCGCAGTTGCCCTAATTTCAGGTGCTGCTGGTCTAGGTAATAGTTCATCGGCTGGTAAAGTCGGTGTAACAACACTGGGTTACTTTGCACTAACGTCTGCACTTGCTGTAGCACTCGCGCTTGTAATGGGTGAAGTGTTCGAACCGGGTCGTGGTATCGATGTGTCTGGCGTTGAGGGAATGTTCTCTTCAGAATACGCTGCGAAAGGCGAACTTCCAACGTTCTGGGCAACCATCACTGGCATGATCCCTACCAACGTTTTCCAATCACTGAATGAAGCAAACATTCTGCAAATTCTCGTTTTCTGCTTATTCTTTGGTATTGCGATTTCTAAACAAGCAAAAGAGAAACGTGACCCTATCATCAACGGTGTAAATGCTATCGTTGACGCTATGGTATGGATGATCAACAAAGTTATGATCATTGCACCACTTGGCGTATTCGGCCTAATGGCTGAAGCAGTAGGTACGTTTGGTTTTGGCGCGCTTATGGTCGTGTTCAAGCTGTTCATTGTTTACATCGCTGCGATTCTTATCTTCGGCTTTGTTGCTTACCCACTGATGATTCAAATCTTCACTAAGACTTCAGCTAAGAAGTTCCTAGTGGCAATGAAGAAGCCTCAAGCGGTTGCACTATCAACAGCATCTTCAATGGCGACACTACCAGTAACAATGGAAACGGTAGAGAAAGAACTTGGCGTTCGCAACTCTACGGCTTCATTCGTTCTGCCACTTGGTGCGACGATCAACATGTCTGGTAACGCAATTTACTACGGCCTAGTTGCTATCTTCTTCGCACAGCTGTTCAACATCGACCTATCTATGGGTGCTTACGTTGCTATCATCGTAACGTCTACGCTAGGCGCAGTTGGTCAAGCTGGTGTTCCAGGTCCTTCTTTCCTAGTGGTTGCGGTTCTTCTAGCAGCTGGTATCCCTATCGAAGGTCTACCTCTGCTGTTCGCTCTAGACCGTATCTTCGACATGATCCGTACTGCCCTTAACATCACTGGTGATGCAGCATGTGCGGTAATCGTTGATTCTCTAATCAAAGACGAAGTGAAAGAAGCTGAGCTAGAGAAACAACAAGCTTAAACTTCTTAGAAACCTAAAGACCAAAAAGCCACTCATTTGAGTTAACACTGATCATTTAAGCATTTTCCTGATCAGTTGAACGATCCTACAGATGGTTAACAATACCCTTAAGCACTTTTGTTTAAGGGTATTTTTTTATGCTGTCACACTGGTTAATCGATGTTGACGATTTTGCTAATCCAGAATCTCTTTCTTTGTTCCAAAAAGACCTTCCGCTAGATTGGATAAACCAAGCTTTATCTGAAACGAACAAAGCGAGCATGCGCCGTAGAAAGTTACCTGCCGAACTTGTTGTATGGTTAGTCGTTGGTATTGGTCTATATCGAGATAGACCGATTACTGATGTACTCGATAAACTCGACCTCAAATTGTCTAATTCATTGGGTGAAACAATTGCACCTAGTGCAATTCCTCAGGCAAGAAAACGCCTCACCGCTAAGCCTTTAAAGTCATTATTCTCAATCACAGCAAAGCACTGGACACAGTCGGAAGATGCGGGTGATAAATGGAATGGTTTGAGCCTATTTTCAATCGATGGCACACAGTTTAGAACTCACGACAATCCAAGCTTAGCTGAGCATTATCAATATGTTTACTACCGAAAAGACAGGCACACTGAATATCCAATCGTTCGAATGTGCGCACTCACATCACTACGGAGTCGACTTATTCATGATGTGGCTTTTGGGGAAAGTTCTAAAGGTGAAATCAGCTATGCAAAAGATTTAATTTCATCAGCAGTCCCGAATTCATTGACCATTTTTGACCGTTGCTACTTGAGCGCAGAACTTATGCTTAACTGGCAACAAGAGCATGGGACAAGTCACTGGATGACGCCAATAAAGTCGAATGTGAAATATGAAACCATCGAGCAACTCGATGATGATGGGCGAGATCTGATTGTAGAGATGAAAGTCTCTCCACAAGCTAGAAAGCAAGACCCGAGCCTCCCGGAAACGTGGAAAGCTAGGCTGGCTCTATACCCCGATGATGGTGAACAACAACCCAATCATATACAAGGGCTGCTGACTTCTCTAACAGATAGAAAATACAGTTTAAAATCATTATTAGATGTGTACTTCGAAAGGTGGGAAATCGAGAATAGTTATGGCGAGATTAAGCATGACATGCTTGACGATGAAATTCTGCTCCGCAGTCAATCTGTAGAGGGTGTAGAGCAAGAGATATGGGGTATCCTTATCGCGTATAACTTAATCCGCCTGGAGATTAGCCGAATAGCAAAAGAGGCTGAAGTCTCACCACTTAGGATAAGCTTTACGATGGCACTTCGAGATATTCAAGATGAGCTAATGTGGTGTGCTATCGCCTCCCCAGGTTCGGTTCCCAAAAAGCTGCGAGCTATGAGAGAGCGAGTGAAACGTTATATTTTGCCCGAAAAACAAAAACGGCCCAAAGATAGGACCGTTCGTTTTAGTAAGACTCGCTACACTGTGCGATCTAAACACCTTAAATGATAGGTGTTGACTCATTTGAGTGGCTTTTTTACTTTCAAACGTTGATATTTGTTTACTCTAAATTAAGCGTCTTCAGAAACGTTAATTTTAAATCTCAGGACTTTCAAACTTGAATCGAGGTCGACATCGACAAACTCAGGTGGATTATCTAAACGCTCAATAAACTCAACACTTGGTGCTTCTTCTGCCATCGTCTCAATCAAGAAGTTTGGTGACACTGCTGGTGAGTTAACACAAGCAATCACTTCACCACCTTCGGTTAGAAGCTCAGGCAAACGACGTAAGATCTTTTTGTAGTCTTTAGTCAGTGCAAAGCTGCCTTTTTGAAACGAAGGCGGATCGATAATAACCAGCTCGTATGGGCCACCCTTCTTGATTTTTCCCCACGACTTAAAGATGTCGTAGCCAAGGAAGTTCACCGAGCGCATGTCATGCTCATTCAAGCGGTGGTTATCACGGCCTTTATTCAGTGATCCGCGTGACATGTCTACGTTCATGCATTGTCGAGCGCCACCCGCAATCGCCGCGACAGAGAAGCCACAAGTGTATGCGAACAAGTTAAGAACGTTCTTATCCTTAGCATTATCTTGTACCCACTGACGACCATTACGCATGTCTAGGAACAGACCGAAGTTCTGATTACGGCCAATGTCTAGTTGGTACTTAAGCCCATGTTCAACCACGACTGGTGAGTCGTTCAATTCACCCCACAACACTTCAGAGGGCGCGCCATCAGCATAACGGTGTTGCAGCACAATGCTTGTGCCCTGTTTTGCTTGCCAGATATCTTTCGTGGTCAGGTTAACCAATCCAGCTTTAAGAGATGATAAGAACGCTTGGTCCACTTCTTTAAACACGTTAACCAATAACTGTCCATCAACCCAATCACAAGTGAGTTGATCTAGGCCGGGCCAAAACTTGCCACGCCCGTGAAAAATACGACGTAGTTCATTCGGCACTTCATTCAATTGCTGTTCAATATGACTAAAAAACAGAGGTAAAGCTGATGCTTCCATTATTTCACTCACTTAGTGTTTAGCTTTGGCCACGTTAATGACCAAGGTTCAAGCCAACTGTCTAAACCATTAGACACGATCTCTTGATGCCATTTCTCACCCAAAGAGTCGAGGTTTCTTGGATCGCAGACATATTCGTAGGCTTGTGATTGATAGGTAAATCGAATCGCGAAGGCATGCAGATAGCCTCTGTCAGCCTCGTTCGATGGATTGTAAATAGGATCACCAACAATAGCCGAGCCAATGGACTTCATCGCGACACGGATCTGATGAGTTCGCCCCGTATAGGGTTTACATAAAAGTAGACGCTCACCGGGTTCAGCCGTTGCAGATAAAAATTGGGTAATCGCTGGGTTTTCTTTGGTTGTCAGCAGCTTCCAGCTTGAGCGTCGTGAACGCTCCATATCTCCTGAGATCAGCCCCTGCTTTTTCTTCGGCTTCTTGGAGCCTATCGCAAGGTAGTACTTCTCTACTTCACGCTTTGCAAACAACTGTGAAAGCTCACTCGCTGCCGGGGTATTTTTTGCCAGCAGTAGAATTCCTGACGTCATTTTATCGAGACGATGGACTAAATATAGCTTCGGCTCATTGATTGCCTTAGCAACTTCTTGCAATAACATCGTATCACCATCGTCTTTATGGACGCTGACGCCTGGATGTTTGTTTATAAGTAAAAAATCAGAGTGATTCAGAAGAATGTCGAACATGTAAAGGCTAGCTCCATTGTAGAACGTGGAGTATACCGTGTCTGAATCCAGATTCCAGCTACGAAAAAGCCCAACGAGTTCAATAAACATTGAATCGTTGGGCTTATGTTTCAATAGGCAACTTTCACTGGGAAGTCTTTAATCAATTCGCTCTAAGCTTATGTTCTAGACTTATGATCCAGCTCTAAGCTCTAAGCAAGTTTGAACTTACCTACTAAGCCTTCAAGTTCGGCAACTTTAGCATTCAAACCTGATGTGTTCTCAGAGCTGCGAGTCGCTAACTGTAATGACTGTTCAGAGATATCACTGATTGCCGTAATATCCGCTGCGATTTCTTTTGTCACCGCTGTCTGTTCTTCTGCCGCAGTCGCAATTGAGTTAACCATGCTTTGTACGTTGCCCGCACCGCTAACAATTGCTTCTAGAGCCGATACCGCCCCAGTACTTTGCTCTACACCAATTTCAACTAAACGACAGTTGTCTTGAGTGTAAGTCACCGCTTCTTGAGTGCCAGATTGAATAGATTGGATGATACCAGACACTTCTTGTGTTGCTTTAGTCGTTCTCTCCGCTAGCGCTCGTACTTCATCAGCTACCACGGCAAAACCACGACCGAACTCACCAGCACGCGCAGCTTCAATAGCCGCGTTCAGAGCCAAGAGGTTGGTTTGTTCTGCGATATCTTCGATTACCTTGATAACACTGCCAATCTGCTCGCCATGTGAACCCAGCGTGTTCATTTGTAACGACATGTCGCTCATTTGAGTAGACACTTGTTGGATGCTCGCAACCATCTCCACGATCACTTTACGACCGTCTTCTGCAGACGTTTCTGAGCGGCGCGCTTCTTCATAAGTAGAAGTACCTTGTTGCGCTACTTCAGAAATGGTTAAGCTTAGTTCTTCTGCCGCAGTCGCAATCAATGTCGCTTTATCTGCTTGAGCAGAGGCGCCAGATACGATGTCGTGGCTGATTGATGATAGCTCACCAGTAACGGATTGAACTTGGGTAGTCACTGATGAGATAGAACCGAGGAGATCGACCAATGACTTTTGCATCTGGTTGATCGATTGAGCAAGGTCAGCCAACTCATCACCAGAATCATCAACAATGTCACCTGCCGTTAGATCACCATTTGCTACGCGTCGTGCAACTTGCTCTACACGAGTTAAGCGATTAGTAATAGAGCTAGACAATACAAACGCAATTACGCAACCAAACACAATCGCAACCGCAGTCAACACCATAATCGTGCGTTCGATTGTAATAAACGAATCCGTTAGTGTTAGCAGAGCTCGCTCTGTATCAGCAATCTCACTTTCAGATGCTTGATCAAGCAAATTTTCAATCGGGATAAGATTATTCTCATACAAAGAGCGAAGCTGCTGGATATTTGATAACAATGCAGTTTCGTCATTAAGCATAGGTACGAGCTTCGACTCAAACTCTTGAGTAAAGCGCCCCATTAGCTCTTCAATTCGCTGAACACGACGATGGTCCTCTGAGCCTTTACTCTCTAAACGCTTTGCTTCTTCAATTGCTTGAGAAAATTGAGTCTTGTTAGCTCGATAATCATTGAGCGCATTACCGCCCTGAACAACCGCGCCCAAAGCATCACGGTAAACATCACCAGCTTCATCGATCAATATAAGGTAGGTAACAGTTCCTGGAACATCATCCAGTCTAATTTCATCAGAGCTCTCGTGAGCCCCAATCACTTCTATCGATACAACCCCTACCAACGTGACAAGCACCGCCAATATAGATCCAAAACCCAAATATAGTTTTTTTCTCACTGACAATTTCACAGAACACCTACCTAAAAATAAATACAGGCCGATATAGCCTAACCGAAAGATATATCGGCCACCACACGGATAACTTTAGGGGACGATGTTTTTATTTCTCGAAAAATAATAAGTACGTCGAATAAAAAACGGGAGCCAATGGCTCCCGCTTATCAATTAACTTTAGTTTGCGATTAGAGTTTCTAAGAATTATAGCTTCTTAGAAATAAGCGCAGAGCCGGCAATGATACCAATACCTAGTAGCATGATTGCACCTTTACCGCTGTCGAAGCCAGAAGAGATGCCCATGAACGCTACGATAGCGATAGCTACTGGGATGATGTACTTAACGAGTGTGTACCATAGACCGAATAGAGGGAAAGATACTTCACCGTCGTTAGTGATTTCTTTCTCTAGGTCAGCACGGTTTAGTCTCCAACCAGCGAAGATACATACCAACATACCGCCAACTGCTAGGAAGATCTTATCCGTTAGTAGGTCGAAGATATCGAATGCACCAGTACCAAACAGTGTTGGACCAAAGCCACCAAGAGATAGAGAAGCGAAGATACATAGAATCGCCATTACGACACTTGCAGACAGTACAGCTGTTACACGCTTCATGCCTTTCTCATCGATTAGGTACGAAACAACAACTTCAAGTAGAGATACTGAAGAAGTCAGTGCCGCAACACTTAGACCAACGAAGAACATAAGAGCAAATAGAAGACCAACTACGCCGCCCATTTCAGCGAATAGCTGAGGAACAACAACGAATACTAGACCAGGACCTGCTGCAGGTTCCATACCGAATGCGAACATTGCAGGGAACATTGCAACACCAGCTAGGATAGCAACGCCTGTATCCATCGCCGTAACCATAGCTGTAGTTTGAACTAGGTTCTCTTTCTTCTTAAGGTAAGAACCGTAAGTCAACATACAACCCATACCAAGAGATAGTGAGAAGAATGCTTGACCCAGTGCAGCTAGGATTACACCGCTGTCTACTTTAGAGAAGTCAGGGCTGAATAGGAATTCAAGACCAGCCATCGCGCCCGGAAGCATTAGGCCTTTGATTGATACCACGATAAGGATGATGAAAAGAAGCGGCATCAGAATCTTACCCGCTTTCTCAATACCGCCAGAAATACCCTTCATAACGATGACAACGTTAAGTAGTAAGTATAGGCCCATCCACATTAGTGGCTGAACTGGGTTTGAGATAAAGCCACCAAAGCTGTCGCCAATTGCTTCAGGTGCATCTAGTAGACCACCAGCAATTTTACCGATGTATGCGATAGACCAGCCACCTACTACAGGGTAGAAACCCATGATAAGTAAACCACTGACTACGCCAATAACACCAGCGAACGTCCAGCGACGGTCAGTTGATTTAAATGCACCCACTGCTGATTTTTGCGTATGACGGCCAATCGCAAATTCAGTCAGCATCACACTGAAACCGATGAAGATTACAAAAAACAGATAAATTGCAACGAATGCACCGCCGCCACTTTCACCTGCTGTGTATGGGAATTTCCAGATGTTACCTAAGCCAACAGCAGAACCTGCTGCAGCCATTACGAATCCTAATTTCGAACCCCAGGTATCGCGGGGTGTAGTGGTTGTATTACTAGTAGCCACGTTTACTCCAAACTTTTGTGTTATGTGATGTTGTATTTTGCTTTGTGTGGCGTCATTAAAAGATAAGGTGTATACAATAATTTACACCATTAAAAGATTTGATTGACGCTCGTTATCTAGCAAGTAAACCAGTTTAAGAATACAATTGGAAGCCCGAACCGTATATATTTCGTTATCAATGTAAATCTTTATGGTTAAATGCCGATTTTTCATACAAAACAATTGCATTCGTCTTAAGTTAACTAAAACTTAACAACTTTAACCTGTTTACAGCTTTTGCTCTATTTTGTAAATAGTTGATTCCTTAAATTCCCATATCCGTAAAATAGCATTACTATCTAAGTGTCTCTTTTTTCGAGTATTCAATGTGGAAAAGCTCTACCATTTTTTAACTTTAGCTTCTGTCGCTTTATACTGGGTCCTTGTCGCCGGTGTGACTTTTCGTGTCGTACTAAAACGACGCTCTGTCAGCGTTTCTCTCGCATGGTTGATGGTTATCTACATTATCCCTATTGTTGGCGTCGCTTGTTACTTCCTTTTCGGAGAGCTAAATCTCGGTAGAAAGAGGGCTGAGCGTGCACATCGCATGTTTACGCCTTTTGGTGATTGGTTCCGCCAATTAAATGATTGCCAAGTCCACCTTCCAGGTAAAGTCGGCTCTCCTATCCACAAAATTGATGAGCTTTGTAACAATCGGATGGGCATTCCAGCTCTCAGCGGAAACACACTTTCACTGCAAGCTTCTCCTAATGAAATCCTACACGCAATTATCGAAGATATAGAAAACGCCCAGACTAGTATCAAAATGGTTTTCTATATTTGGCACCCCGGCGGCTTAACTGATTCCGTTGCTTCCGCACTTATTCGAGCTGCAAAACGTGGTGTCGATGTTAAAGTTTTACTCGATTCTGCAGGTAGCCCGCGTTTTTTCAAAAGTCACTGGCGTTCAATGATGAAAGACGCTGGCGTTCACGTTGTCCAAGCATTAGAGGTTAGTCCTTGGCGTATTTTCTTACGCCGTTTAGATCTAAGGCAGCACCGGAAGATCATCGTGATTGATGAGTCCATCGCCTATACCGGGTCAATGAATATGGTAGATCCAGCTCATTTCAAACAGAGCTCAGGGGTCGGCCAATGGATTGATGTCATGGTTCGCGTCACTGGGCCAACCGTTAACGTGTTGTCAGCAATTCATGGTTGGGATTGGGAAGTGGAAACCGGTGAACGCATTCTTCCTGATTTACCAGAGTGCCCGGTTGAAGAAATAATGACGCATCATCCAGTTCAAGTAGTGCCATCTGGGCCGGGCATGCCGGAGTATTTGATTCTGCAAGTTCTTACTATTGCGATTAATCAAGCAAACCATTCAGTTCGTATTACAACACCCTACTTTGTACCGAGTGCCGACTTATTAGAAACACTCAAAATGACGGCACAACGTGGTGTCAGCGTAGAATTAATCATTCCACATAACAACGATTCATTAATGGTTAAATGGGCTTCTCGCGCCTTCTATACCGAACTGCTTGAAGCCGGAGTGAAGATATATGAGTTTTACGGCGGGCTTCTTCACACCAAATCGGTAGTGATTGATGAAGAGTTTTGCTTAATCGGAACGGTCAATATCGACATGCGCAGCCTATGGCTTAACTTCGAAGTAACGCTAGCCGTTGATGATGTGCACTTCACCAAGCAACTGTTTGATTTGCAGCAATCCTATATTGAATCATCTCATCCAGTGGAATTGGAGCAATGGGAGCAGAGAAACCTACGCAACCGCTTCTTCGAAAGGTTGTTTTACTTATTCAACCCGCTGCTTTAATTCCATCAATGCGTCCACCGCGGCTCATCACTCGCCGACTATCGGATTTTAAACCTTTCACGATAAACGACGTGGAAGGTTAAAAAGCGAAAGAAAAGCGCAAAAACTCCCGCTCTGCTCTTGCTTTGAAGGCTATTGGCATGTTTTAAATAGGACATAACCGATTGATAAGGAATTCACAGCATGTCCGAGAACAAAACCACTAAACTGATCACTGCAGGTCGTGATAAGAAGTGGACTAATGGTGTCGTTAACCCACCAGTACAACGCGCTTCAACTGTCGTGTTCAACACAGTAGAAGAGAAACGCAAAGCGACCATTAACCGCGCTAACAAGACACTTTTCTACGGACGCCGTGGCACCACGACTCATTTCGCATTTCAAGATGCAATGGTTGAAGTTGAAGGTGGTGCAGGTTGCGCACTTTACCCTTGTGGTACGGCAGCCATCTCTAATGCCATCCTCTCTTTTGTTGAAACAGGTGACCATATTCTGATGGTCGATACCTGTTATGAACCCACTCGTGATTTCTGTGACACCATAATGAAAAAGATGGGTGTAGAGACCACTTACTACGAGCCAACGATCGGTGAAGGTATCCAAGACCTTATTAAGCCAAATACTAAGGTTCTATTTACTGAATCTCCGGGTTCAGTCACCATGGAAGTTCAAGACATCCCAACACTCGCACGTATTGCCCATGAACATGACATCATTGTAATGCTCGATAACACGTGGGCGGCTGGTGTTAACTTCTCACCGTTCGATTTTGGCGTCGACATCTCAATTCAAGCGGCGACTAAATACATTGTTGGTCACTCTGATGTGATGCTAGGAACGGCGGTAGCCAACGAAAAATGTTGGGATCAACTGAGAGAGCAGAGTTACTTGATGGGACAGTGCGTATCTCCAGATGACGCTTATCTTGGTCTTCGCGGTATTCGCACTCTTGACGTTCGACTTCGCCAACATGCTGAAAGCAGCCTAAAAGTAGCAAAGTGGTTAGAAACACGCCCTGAGGTTGACCATGTTCGTCACCCTGCCCTTGAGTCTTGTCCCGGTCATGAATTCTTCAAACGAGACTTCACTGGCGGTAATGGTTTGTTCTCTTTCGTTCTTAAGAACTCAAACACAAAAGCAACGACTGCTCTGCTTGATGGTATGACGCACTTTAGTATGGGTTACTCATGGGGTGGATTTGAAAGTTTGATTCTAGCGAACGAACCGAGCAGCTTTAATAGCTTGAGAACGGTAGCGAACCCTAACTTCGAAGGAACCTTGATACGCGTTCATATCGGCTTAGAAGACGTCGATGACCTGATTGCGGATCTAGAAGCTGGACTAGATCGTTACAACGCTCTGGTTTAAGTAAAACAATAAACAAGTTTCCACAAAAAGGCAGGGACAACCCTGTCTCTTGATCACAAGTCTGGTTAATCAAGAGACTTAGCGAGTTCATACCCTTCAAGGATGGTTTGTAACCTAAGCCATCCTTGCCATAACGCCTTTATAGAAGCGCGACCTGTTCGCTTGGTATTCTTCCAGCCACCTAACCGAGCAATACCGTTGTAAGCCCATGATATATTAGGCGCTTCTTTCGGTAGTTTTTTGCTCTCCAACTTGAGCCACATTAACTTCCACGCTTTGCCTTTTAATACCTGCTCACAACTGGTCTTAGATAACTCGTCTGATTCATTCATAAACCTCAATTGGAGTAACCGAGTCGCGATAAAAGCCAAAACGACGCTGAGCCTTTCTAAGTTATCCTTACTTTGCATTCTCAGTTGCTCAACTTCAGTCCCTTCACTTTTCCAGACTTTATGAAAATCTTCTATTAGCCAGCGCCGCTCATAATAACTGACGATTTTGAGTGCCTCTTCCTTGCTCGTTATCGGCTCTGAAGTCAGTAAGTGCCATGCGAGCTTATTACCACTCTCTCCTTGTTCTATACATCCCACGTAGTAAAGCGGAATGTTATCGAACTCTTTCTTGTTAGCAGGAGACTTGAGTGTCACGGGGGCATATTTGATATCTAAATGAGCCTTGCGAGCTTTACGACCGCCTTTTTGCGGTATTTCGAGCACTTTCTCTCCGGCTGATAACAGGGTAGAGGCATAGCTATAAAGACGATTATCATGCTCTTCAATACAGCGGCTTTGCATTGAGCGAACGAGGAACCTTTGTTGTTGCTCTCGCTTGTAAGTGAGGTATTCAAATAGGTCGGCTTCTCTATCGCACACAGAAATGACATCCGAAATTTTATCGCCAAGTCGCTCAGCGACATGGCGAGAGGCTTGTTCCCACTTATAACTTTCTTTCTCTTTGTATGGTCGAGTCGCATGCTGGTGCCTTTGACCTCGCTTTTCTATATCACGAGTCCAGCGCTGTTGTTCAATTAAACCAATAACAGATTGAGTGTCGGGAGCAAAAAGTAAGGTTGAGTGTACGAACATGGCGCGATGTCGATTGCCTTGATTGGAGTGCCCGAGTTCATCTCGAATGCTGCGATGGGAGTAACTGAGAGAAGTGGTGTCTTCTAAGGCAAGAAGTGTCTGTTGCTCTAATGCTTCTTGTGCAGTGACATAAAAACCCGCCTCTGCGATATCTTCTGCTTTGATTTGCTCATTACGGATGAAGCGATAAGCCCCTTCCATTTCAGCAGGGGAGATAATGAGTTTCGAGACGGGTACGCCAGGTTGCTCGGCCAGTGAGGCTGCGAGAGCAACGAGTCTTTGAGTGCGTCTAGGGTCATTAAGGTGGGCTTGACCGAACTGTTTTTGTGCCCAAAGGGTTGGCTCTATATAGGTCATGATAATCATCCTTGTCATTGCTTAGATGATCAGATCATGAAACCTAAAAATAGTTCAAAAAAAATCCCCAAGCGTGGCTTAGGGATTTGTGTATAAGAGACAGGGGACAACCTGCCTTTTTTAGTTCGGTAAGCTCTTGGTGTAGAAGTTATATAACTACTTCTGGACCTTAAAACATACCCAATTAAAAATTTCGAAACGATTCTTATTAAATAAATAGAGTGAGTCATCGGTGACAACAACTGAGTAATCAATATTCAGCCCCTTATACGAGCTATACTCTCGATTAATAACAGGATCATCAGTTTCAGTTGTCGGCGAATAATCAATGATAGAGATAGACAACTCGCCATCTTCTAACGAATAACGACCTGAGGAGTGGTGCTCCAATTTACTCACCTGACCATCCTTCCTTTCAATCTTTACCGCCTCTGTAATCATAAACGTATTGTCTGATTGGAAGGTAAAAGTCATACGTTCATACAACGATTGATAAGATTGAAATGCCTGCGTCATAAAGCCTGTTTTGATGGTTTTACAGTGCCAACGAGTGCCCGCTAATACGTTTCTATCAATCATGAAACTTGCAGCTGTGAGTGCTAATACCAATAGCAAACCAATTATTCGCAAAAGTAACTCCTTTGAGCCATGTAATTCACAAACGAATCAAAAGATGACTCAACTTCAAAAATAGATGACAAGTAATTAAGAGCTTCGCCATCCTTTCTCTCAATTAGCATATACAAAGCATCATTTTCAGGTTGGTTGACAGATGGATAAATGCGAACAAAAACATCAACATTACAGTGGCTAGGTATAACTTGTATCAGTCTCTCAGTGATCGCAGGCAACGAGTAGGCTTCATTGCGAACAATATGGAAAAAGTAGTGATTAGTTTCATCTACGAAGCTGTCGTGATACTCATTTTTATCAACAAAGTATGGCAATGGCTGATAGTAAGCCTGAAATATATTAAACAAAGAGATCAACACACAGGTAAAGGCTAAAAAGTAGCCCACGCAGGCTAAATGACGATGAACAAAAAGCTTAAAGCTAGGTGGTACCGCGTTGACTGAACCTCTCGGGCTAACTGTGGACAATGGCATTTCCATGTCGCCTTCAACGCTTTGTGTTACTGATGCAGGCATAACATGAGCCTGCTCATCTTGCGGCTTTTTCTCAGGTGACTCTCCTGAGGTTTGTGTTTGATTTGTCGTTATTGATGATGGGTTAAGTTCGGCTTGCGATAATCCTATCGTTTGAGGAGACTCTGATACTAAATCCGCCTCAGGGACTGTCGCTTTAGGCTCTGTATTTTGAGGTTGAGATGATTCCTCTATCTCCAGAGAATACCCCATTTTACTGACGGTACGAATCGTGGCGCAACCACAAGTCACTCTGTTCAGTGTTTTTCTAAGCTTAGATATCACGTTGGTCAACGCTTGCTCAGAGACAATCACATCCCCCCAACATCTATCAAAGATCAGGCCTCGCTCAATGCATTCGCCTGTATTTTCAAGCAAGAATAGGAACACTTTACCTTCTAGCGGCGCGATAGTTTCTACGTGGCCATCCTCACGCATAAACTGCCTAAGCAAGGGATCATAGTTAGCATCACATATTTGGTAGTTTTGTTGATTCACTATCGTTGTCTACATTTGAATTTGGTCGCATATAATATTGAAAAGTTTATAAATGACCAGTGAATTTTTCAATTTACACACAATTATTTCGCGTCGAGAAATAACACCTTTATTTATGTGGGCAACCTTCTAAATGGTCATTAACCATACCTGTCGCTTGCATTAACGCGTAACAGATTGTTTCCCCAACAAACTTAAAGCCTCTCTTCTTCAAAAACTTACTCATCGCTTTGGATTGCTCGGTAGAAGCGGGAACTTGAGTCATCTCAATCCAGTGGTTTTCGATCACCTTGTTATCGACAAATTGCCATAAGGCGTTTGAAAGAGAACCAAACTCTTTCTGCAGTTCAAGCGTTGCTCGAGCGTTGTTATACACAGAGGCAATCTTGCCTTTATGCTTAACCACATCAAAGTTCTCTATGACGTGTGGCACATTGTCTTCATTCAATTCGGCTAACTTGTTTAGATCGTAATTATCAAAGGCAGCACGATAGCCTTCGCGCTTTTTAAGGATCGTAATCCAGCTAAGGCCTGCTTGTGCCCCTTCTAAGGTAATGAACTCAAACAAAACTTGGTCATCATAAACCGGTACGCCCCACTCTGCGTCGTGGTACTCCCTTTCCAGTTCGTGCTTCAGTGCCCATGCACACGTTCTACCTTCAGTGTTTGTTTCCATGTTATTGCTACCTATTTTAAATCACTCAGAAATGATAATGCCCCTAAACAGGGGCATTAATTCAAAGACTCACTCGTCTTACGAGACTTCAATTTTATGGAATAGACGATACAGCACAGGTACCACGATTAGCGTCAGTACGGTGGCGAAGCCTAAACCAAACATGATGGTTACCGCCATTGGCTTGAAGAAGATATCCGGTAACAATGGAATCATAC
The DNA here is from genome assembly GCF_024347315.1 of Vibrio atlanticus. Taxonomy (NCBI): domain Bacteria; kingdom Pseudomonadati; phylum Pseudomonadota; class Gammaproteobacteria; order Vibrionales; family Vibrionaceae; genus Vibrio; species Vibrio atlanticus. The sequence continues at coordinate 2,229,708 of NZ_AP025460.1, forward strand.
CGAGAATCGTTGTGATAGCCGCCATACATACAGGACGTACACGACTCAATGCCGCATCAACAACCGCTATATATGGGTCTTTACCTGACTTCATCTCAATCTCAATTTGATCAAGCAATACGATACCGTTCTTCAGAAGCATTCCAGACAAACTCAAGAAGCCCAGAAGCGCCATAAAACCGAACGGTGTATTCAAGGCTAGCAAGCCTGTCGTTACCCCTATCAAGGCGAGTGGTACCGTTAACCAAACAATCAGAGGCTCTTTCACCGAATTAAACAAGAACACCGTGATTAAGAACATGAACAAGTAGCCTAACGGCATAGTTGTGAACAGTGACGCTTGAGCGTCAGCTGACGACTCGTATTCACCACCCCATTCCAATGAATAACCCGGTGGCATCTCAATCGCTTCTATTTGTGGCTGTAAGCGTTTCTGTAAAGTTGATGCTGTCTCTTCACCCAGTAGGTCAGGATCCGCCATTACCGTCAGCATACGCTTACGGTTCTTACGGATGATCAGTGGATCTTCCCATTCCAATTCGTAGCCTAGTGTTACTTGTTGTAGTGGGATGTATTCACTTAATGCCGGGCTCCAAATCTTCATACCTTCGATGTTGCGAATATCAATTCGCTCATCTTCAGGTAAACGAGCCACAATAGGCATCAGCGTAGTACCATCACGATACACACCAATCGACTTACCAGAGAAAGACATCGCTAGGAAATCATCAACGTCAGATTTGGTAATACCATAACGACGCGCTTGGCTTTCGTTGAACTGAGGTTCCAGTACCTTAGTTCTTTCACGCCAATCGTGACGAACGTTAAACGACCCATTGTCAGCACGCATGATGTCCATAACTTGAGCTGCGATTGAACGTAAAACCGTTGGATCAGAACCCACAATTCGCGCTTCAATTTTAGCACCGCCACCAGGACCTAATTCGATCTGCTTAAGTTTGTAATTAATTTCAGGGAACTGGCCGTTTACATGCTCACGAAAGCGCAACATCAAACCTTCAAGTACTTCATAACTCTTCACACGAACCGTTATCTCACCGTATGCGCTATAACTTTTCTCTGGCGCATAAGTCAGCATGAAACGTTGTAGGCCTTTACCTGCCGTTGTCGTGATGTGCTCAACTTCGTCCTGCTCTGCTAACCAACCTTCAAGCACTTTAAGCTTAGTGTTGGTCGCACGAATATCGGTACCTTCCGGCATCCAAACATCCACTTGGAACATTGGCGTAGTCGAAGATGGGAAGAAGGCTTGTTTTACAAAACCAAAGCCGTAAACACTCGCACCCAAACCAATAATCAGAACGAACATCGTGAGCCACGCACGCTTCATACAGAACTCAAGGAAGTTTTTATAGATAACAAAAACCATCCCGTTGTATGGGTCTTTACCTTCACTATCTGGATCGACTTTCTGGCCTTTGAAGAACATATCGGCAAAGAATGGCGTGAGTGAGATGGCCGTAAACCAACTCAGCATCAAGGAGATAAGTAGAACCGTGAACAAGGTGCCACAATATTCGCCCGTTGAGTCTTCAGACAAACCGATTGGGGCAAAAGCGGTGACCGCAATAACCGTTGCACCAAGCAGTGGCCATTTGGTTTGGGTCACAATATCTGTAGCGGCCTGCATTCGGGTTCGCCCCTTCTGCGTGCCGATCAATATCCCTTCCACCACCACAATGGCATTATCCACCAGCATCCCCAGAGCGATAACCAACGCGCCCAATGAAATACGTTGAAGGTCGATCTTGAAGTACTGCATGAAAATGAAGGTACCGAATACGGTCAACAGCAGTATCAAACCAATCAACAGGCCAGAGCGTAGCCCCATAAAGAACAGTAACACTACGATTACGATCGCAACTGCCTGCCCTAAACTCACCACGAACCCGCTTACCGACTTATCAACTTCTTTGGGTTGGTTATAAACCTCAGATATGTCAATACCTACGGGCTGTTGGTATTTCAGCTCGGCGAGCCTTCGGTCAAAGGCTTCACCCACTGCGACCACGTTCACGCCTTGTGCAAAAGAAACACCAAGGTTAAGTGCGAGCTTCCCGTTATAGCCAATGATGTTAGTAGGCACTTCAACATAACCACGAGTTACATTCGCCACATCTTTTAGATAGATAAGCCCTTGAGCACCACCTTCCGTAAGAATCAAATCACCGAGCTGTTCAACATTCTGGAACTCTCCGGTTGGATGGATTCGAATGTACTCATCACCAATCCTGACAGCACCTGCACTTGAAACAATATTCTGAGTGGATAAAAGGTTAAATACAGTATTTGGAGACAAACCCAGAGAGCTGATCCGTTTCATCGATATCTCAATGAACACTTGCTCTTGCTGTTGGCCGGATACCGAGACTTTACTGACCCCATCAACAAGTTCTAGCTCTCGCCTTAAATAGTCAATGTAATCCAATAGTTCTTTATAACTGTAGCCATCGCCAGTAACAGCAAGCAAAATACCGTAAACATCACCAAAGTCGTCTATGACTTGAGGGGCATTTACCCCAGGTGGCAGTTGACCTTTCAAATCATTCACTTTTCGACGAAGTTCATCCCAAATTTGTGGAAGATCATCAGGCCCGTAATTATTCTTCATCGTTACCGTAACCTGAGACAGGCCACGACTAGAGATAGAGTTAACTTCATCAACATAGGTAAGCTGTTGAATCGCTTTCTCTAATGGGTAAGTCACTTCCTCTTCCACTTGCTGAGGCGTCGCTCCCGGATAAGAGGTTACTACCATGGCATCTTTGATGGTAAAGGCAGGATCTTCTAAACGGCCCAAACCAAAGAATGCAGACACACCACCAATAAGAAAGATCAGTGATAGCATCCAGCTAATGACCTTATTTCGTATAAAATAAGCCGCCACTCCAGTGATTTGCTCATCACCCTGTTGATCGTCACTTTGGGGCTTGTTATTGACTTCACTCATTGTTCGTCTCCTGAGACAATACTTCCACTGTCATCCCATCTCGCAATCGCGATACGCCTGCAACAACGACATGCTGCCCCATTTCTAATCCTTTAATTATCTGCAATGTTTTCTGATTCGCTTTGCCTAATACGACTTGCTGTTTAGATACTGTATTGTCGCCATTAAGAATCCACACGTAAGAGTTTTGACGAGTTAACTCATCCCCATCGGCATTGAACACAGCCTCAATAGGAATAAGTACACCGGCTTTTAATTTCAACCCGATATCACGCCCATTTGACGTGACCTCAACGGCCATACCGTCAAGAATCAAATCACCTTCTGGCATAGGCAAAGCAAGCGTGACGGTAAATGTACCTGTGTTTGGATCGGGTTCAGTCGTAAACTCTTTTATCCCCGCACTGTATTCATTCCCACTTGGAACTCTAACTACTGCCTCAATATTCGAGATAGTCGCTTCATTTGGTTGATTTACATAGATTTGGTCAGGCAATTGGATAACAACTTCAACATCCTCAACACTGTGAATATTCACAATCTGTTGGCCAACCTGAATATTTTCGTATTGATCAACACTGACACGAGAGATAATTCCATCAACCGGTGCGCGAAGCTTAGTAAATGACAAACGCAGTTTTGCCAATTCTAACTCGGCATAAGCAATCTGGCGTTGAGCGGCAATTTCATCGAATTGCGACTTAGCCAATAAGCCTTTTTTCACTAGCGGACTCGAACGTCGGTATTGACTGTTAATTACCGTGTAACGCGCTTGAGCATTGTCCACATCCAATTGATAATCGGTTGGGTCAAGCTCGGCAATGATGTTCCCTTTGGAAACACGTTCACCTTCTTTCACATCAAGTTTAAAAATCTCACCAGCGACACGGAAACTTAGGTGCGCTTTCTCAGCTGCATTAGCCACTGCTGGAAAATAGAGTTTATCGTTAAAGTCTAAGACGGAGATTTCAATGGCTTTAACAAGAGGAAGCTTTTCGACTTCAGTGACACCTTTGTCTTTACAGGCTGTCAACAACGCCAAACATGATAGGCCAATGGCTTTTGATATTGTCTTCATGTTAGAGCCCCCTTTCCTTGATCCACTCACGAACTTTGACGCCAGTTTCTAATCCATTAACGCCCGAGGTCACAACGCGATCTCCGTCGTTAAGACCCGAAATAATATGACGTTTTTCATCAATGACTATCGCGACTTCTTCGACGATACCATCACTGTTTACGCGCCATACTGAGACATCATCTCCATTGGTCATCATTGCTGAGGTTGGAATTTTTGTCGCCGCTGCTTGTGAAGAAACAAGGTTAACCGTGCCAGACATACCCGGCAGGATGCCAATATCAGTCGGTCTCTCCATTACCATGGTGACCTTATATGAACCGGTTTTTGGATCGGCTTCGGTATCGACTTCTTGAAAGGTGAGGACATAAGAATGTTCAGGGAAGGCATCGAATACCATAGTTGCGTCTGTCTCAAACCCTGCAGAAAAGCGTGCAATTAATTGATCAGGCAATAAGAAGACAACTTTGAGGATCTGATTCGTTTGGATATTCATTACACCTTGCTTAGCCGCGATGTATTCGTGGTTTTCAGCAGGAATAATAGAAATAGTACCATCATAAGGCGCAACGAGTGTGGTGTAGCGAAGATTAGCTTTTGCTTGATTTAAAACCGCTCTTGCAGAGTTATGATTTGCTTTCGCTTGGTCAAAATCTTGCTCAGAAACCACTCTATCCTTACGTAGCTTGATGGAACGTTGGTATTGCACATCGGCAAGTTTGAAGTTAGCTCTTGCCTGCTTTTCTAGCAACTGATACTCATCAGGATTAAGCGTTGCCAATGCATCACCTTTGGAGACCTGTTGCCCCGCAGTGACATCGATCGTTTTTAGTAAACCGGGGACTCGAAATGCCAATACGGCTTTATCGCCCGCTTCAGTAGTCGCAGGAAAATTTCGTTCGAAGGCATTGTTACCGACCGAGACGGTGAAGAGTTTGGCTGGTCGTGATTCGGGTTCTGGAACCGGAGGGAGCTCTTTACCACACCCAGATAACCCGGATAAGGTCACCAATAGGACTAGGGAGGCTTTGTACATTGCGATCATCCATATCTATAAATATTTTATTAACATAGATTAATCACATGTAACTTACCAGTTATCGTAAGATTTATTTAGACAAAATTATTAAAAAAAATAACGGCTTGGGATAAATTTTCCTAAACCGTTATCTAATCTTTTTGAGGCTTGACCACTACATGTTCTTAAATGCACGGTCGACTTTAAAAGTGTCCGAAGTCACATAAGCTTCCATATTGCGTACACTGGTCTCTAACTTCTGGAAATCACCCTCTAAAGTGCCCAACAAAGACTCTGCTGTTTGCCCTTTTTCCCAGGGTTTTTGCTTGAGTGTGTGCTCTTGTTTTGCTTTCATCTGATCGACATATTGAGGTGGTTGTTTTTCCAGCATAAATGTCAAAGCTAAATACGCTAATAACACCAAAAAGCTACCACCTAGTAGTGCGGCTGAGATCACTAAGATACGAACCAACCAAACTTCAAGGCCAAAATAGTTCGCTAATCCGGCACACACGCCAGACAATTTACCGTTAATCGGATCGCGATACAGTTCTCTACTCATAGTTTCGTCTCCAGTTAGGTGACTCCGCATCCAGTATTTTTTCTAACGTTTTCACTCGGTCTTGCATCGACTCAGCTTGCTCAGAAAGCTTATGCAGACGCTGAAGATCCGTTTCTGAAAGACCATTGCTGGATTTCTTCTTGCTGCGGTAGTGTAAGAATAACCATAGCGGAGCCACGAAGATCAAAAATACAATCAGTGGACCTGCAATTAGAAATGTTGACATAGACAACTCCTAAAATTATTTATCGCGGTTTTCAACTTGTTGCTTCAGTTTCGCCAGCTCTTTTTCAATCTCATCTTGAGCTTGTAGCTCTGCAAACTCTTGGTCTAAAGATTTTGCGTTACCGGTTTTTGCGTAAACGTCAGCTTCAGCTTCTAATTCATCCACTTTACGTGAGAATTGCTCAAACTTCGCCATTGCTTCGTTGGTTTTGCTTGAATGCAGATGTTTTTGAACATCACGACGATTGCTCGCCGCATTATTACGAATCATTAATGCTTGTTGCTTTGCGCGAGTTTCTGCAATTTTAGTTTCAAGCTTGCCGATCTCACTGGTTAGCTTTTCGATGGTTTCATGAACCAAAGTTTGCTCGGTATGAAGGCCCTTGATGATATCTTCAAGTTTTTGCTTTTCGATGAGTGCCGCTCTAGCCAGATCTTCACGTTGTTTAGTCAGGGCTAGTGTCGCTTTATTCTGCCAATCTAGAATCTGAGTTTCGATAGCTTCAACTTTACGTGCTAGCTCTTTCTTGTCTGCAATAGCTTTTGCTGAGTTAGTACGAACCTCAACCAGCGTGTCTTCCATTTCTTGAATAATGAGGCGAATCATCTTTTCAGGATCTTCAGCCTTATCTAATAGTGCACTGATGTTTGAATTTACAATGTCTGCAAAGCGAGAAAAAATACCCATAAGAAACTCCTTAATTGCAATAATGGCAAATAGGTTTTAAATCGTTTTCGATTTCTCAATCCACTTGCTCAAAAATCTACGTCTGTTGTTAAACCTACCATAAGTAATCCAAGTAGCGTGCCAACTTTTAAGCCATTGTTTATCAAACACTTACAATAAAATGGTGATTAACCCGAACCATGCTATGATGAATTTAGCCAAGTATTGGTATTTTTCACCACTACAGCTTTGTGACTAATGCTATTTACATCAAGTGATGTAAATAAAGCTCTCTATATCATGCCCATTGGAAATCAGACCATACAAGGACCCATTATGCAGCAGAATCTCATTGGTGAATCCCCTAGTTTTCTCTCTGTTTTGGATAAAGTGTCTCAACTCGCACCAATCGAAAGACCGATTCTGATCATCGGGGAGCGTGGTACAGGTAAAGAATTAATCGCTCAAAGGCTGCATTACCTTTCAAGGCGCTGGGACCAGCCATTGATCTCACTGAACTGCTCAACCCTTAGCGAAGGGTTGATTGATTCAGAGTTATTTGGTCATGAATCAGGTTCTTTTACCGGTTCAAAAGGTCGTCATCAAGGTCGTTTTGAAAGGGCTGAAGGTGGCACTCTGTTCTTAGATGAACTAGCGACCACCCCCCTTGCCGTTCAAGAGAAGCTATTGCGTGTTATTGAATACGGGCAATATGAGCGTGTCGGCGGACAAAAGGCGCTAAGTGCCAATGTAAGACTGGTGTGTGCGACCAATGCTGACTTACCAGACATGGCGTTAAAAGGCGAATTCAGACCCGATTTGCTAGATAGACTGGCGTTTGATGTCATTACTATCCCACCTCTTCGCGAACGAAAAGAAGACATCACGCTGCTAGCAGAATACTACGCCATTAAGATGTGTCGAGAATTAGAATTGGAGCTGTTTGTCGGTTTTGCGCCATCTGCTGTTGAGGCACTATTGGATTATTCTTGGCCGGGAAATGTGAGAGAACTCAAAAACGTCGTTGAACGAGCTATCTACCAGCACGGTAAAGATCCATATCCTATTGAATCTTTGGTATTTAACCCCTTTAAGCCAACATGGAAAATAGATCAAGATTCCACGCACGAAACTGGCAATGATCCGTCCAACAGCCATACTCCATTAGAGCACTCATTTTCTTTGCCGCTTGATTACAAAGCATGGCAAGAACAGCAAGACATTAAATTACTCAATCAAGCTCTAAAACAGAGCAAGTACAACCAGAAACAAGCAGCAGAATTACTTGGGTTAACCTACAACCAATTACGTGGAATGGTGAGGAAGTACGCGATTGTAGGACAAGCGAACGATAAATAGCTGTCCACACTTGATTATTATTTGGAGCCGAATAAATAAAATGTTAAATTGTCGGGATCTTGAGGCTCCTCTAACGCCTCGTTTCGAAAAGTATTTCTTTTTATGAAAGCACTAATAAGACTATCACTTAGCATCTGCACGCTTGGCTTTTTAGCTGGATGTGGTGAAAGTGTCACTCACGAGCAAATCCGTGAAAAAGGCTTCATTTATTGCGGCCAAGGTAATCCTAGTACCTTCAATCCACAATTGGTTGATAGTGGCATTACCTCAGAATCGCTGAGCCCTCAAATTTTCGATACCCTGCTCACTCTTGATCCTATGACTTACCGACCAAAACAGAACTTGGCAACAAGCTGGTCTGTCGATAAATCAGGTACAGAGTACACTTTCAAGCTGCGCCCAAATGTTGCGTTTCAAACCACAGATTGGTTTACCCCAACCCGCACCATGAATGCACAGGATGTGGTCTTTAGTTTTGAACGTATCATTGATAGTTCAAATCCATTTCATTATGTGGGTGGCGGTTTATATCCATGGTTCGCTGGCATAGACTTTCAAAACCTGATAGTTGAAATCACGGCGGTGGATAACCTAACGGTGAAGTTCCAGTTAAGTCGCCCAGATAATTCATTTCTTAACAATATCGCCACCAGCTATGCGGTCATTCACTCCAAAGAATATGCCAACAAGCTGATTACCACAGATGAAAAAAATGAAATAGACTCCAAGCCCGTAGGCACAGGCCCTTTCTACTTGGATGAATATCAAATTAATGATCTTGTACGCTTGAAAAAGAACAAGCATTACTGGAAGGGTGAAGTACAAATGGACCAAGTTGTATTTGATACTTCACAACGTGGTACAGGCACACTTGCCAAGCTTCTCCGCAGTGAGTGTGACGTGTTGAACTCACCGATTTCTAGCCAGATCCCTATTATTCAAGCTCATGAAGAGTTGAAGATTTCTGCCACACCTGCAGTAAATGTCTCTTTCATCGCGCTAAACACAGAACACCCTGCATTGCGTGACTCACGAGTACGTAAAGCATTGAACTTGGCTATTAACCGTCAGAACATTCTTGATTCTGTGTACTACGGTACAGGTACAAAAGCCTACACGTTACTTCCCCCTACTTCTTGGGCTTATCAAAAAGACAGCGTTCAAGTTCGCTATGATCGAAACTACGCGATCGCACTTCTTAGAGAGGCCGGTGTAGAACCAGGGTTAGAGCTTTCAATGTGGGTGCCACTAGAGCCACGCGCATACAATCCAAGTCCAAGAAAAACGGCAGAGCTGATCCAAGCAAACTTGGCTGATATTGGTATTGAATTGAAACTCTATACCGACGACCGATTTGACCGAACACAACTGTCTTCAATTTCCTCAACAGATTTGTTACTCACAGGTTGGATTGGCAGTACGGGCGACCCAGACAACTTCTTACGTCCACTTCTATCATGTAATTCGGAACGCGCGGGATTAAACGTCTCTATGTGGTGCAACTCAGACTTTGATTTCCTTCTCGACTTGGCATTAGAGATTAATCAACAAAGGCATCGCGTGAACTTGTATCGACAAGCCCAAAACATTCTTAATGAAGAAGTTCCTGTGATACCTCTCGCTCATGGCGTGCAATTCCGTGTGCACGATCGTTCGCTAACAGGTTTTAAACGCAGTCCTTTTAATGCTCAACCTTTTGATCAAGTCAGAAGGGAGGTGAACTGATGTTTTGGTATACATTAAGACGTGTAAACTTATTCATTATTACACTTGGAATTCTGACTTTAGTGGGCTTTGCTCTACTTCGATTAGACCAAACCTCACCTTGGGCAATTCAAGATTTTTGGCCAGGCTGGCTTAGCTACGTCACCGAATTATCGACGCTGAATTTCGGCCTGAGCAAACACGGTGTTCCTATCATCGAAGAGCTTGTCGTGGTATTCCCTGCGACGTTAGAATTGTGCTTCTTTGCTTTTTTACTCGCACTGTTTATCGGCATCCCTTTTGGCACAATTGCCGGTATGAGACAAGGTAAGTTTGTTGATACCACCATATCGTTTACTTCAATGGCAGGGTACTCAGCACCTATATTTTGGGTCGCATTGCTAATGATCATGGTGTTTTCACTGCACTTCGAGATGTTCCCTGTTGGAGGGCGATACGATCTACTTTACGAAATTGAACACGTGACTGGCTTTGCGATGATTGATGCGTTCTTTGCCGAAGGTAACTATCGAGCACACGCCCTACAGAGCGTAATAGACCATATGGCGTTACCTTGTCTTGTTTTGGCGCTCGCTCCAACTACCCAGGTTATCCGACTAATGAGAGCGTCAGTGGCTGAAGTGATGGCTCAAAACTACATCCGTGCCGCACGAATCAAAGGTCTTTCAACAAGAGAGATCGTTACTCAACACGTATTAAGAAATGCAATACCACCGATTATTCCTAAGGTCGGCGTTCAACTCTCCAGTATGTTAACGCTCGCTATCATCACCGAGTCTATCTTTAACTGGCCAGGCATTGGCCGCTGGTTACTGGATGCATTATCCAATCAAGATTACGTTTCAATTCAAGCTGGTGTAATTGTGGTAGCAACCTTGGTTTTGACCGCGAATATACTGTCTGATCTACTGGGCGCGATGGTCAACCCTCTGGTAAGGAAGGAATGGTATGCTAACAAATAACGTCTACCAAGAAGAACAAATTCCAACCCAATTCGAGCGTTTCTGGCGCAGCTTCCGTGGCAATAATCTCGCAATGTTTGGACTATGGTGTTTGGTCTTGATCATTCTGATCACCATCACTTCACCATGGCTAGCACCGCATGATGCTCAAGAGCAGACGGGGCACCTACTAACACCTCCTTCTTGGGATCCTGCTGGAACAGTTGAGTATTTTCTAGGTACTGATGATTTAGGGCGAGATATTCTATCCCGTCTGATTATTGGCTCTCAGCTGACATTTGGTGCCGCAGTCGTGATTACCTTTATCGCGGCAGTCATCGGTTGTCTGATTGGCGTACTTGCAGGTATGACTCGTGGGTTGCTATCAAGCACGCTAAACCACCTGCTTGACACGGTAATGTCTATTCCGTCGCTGCTACTCGCGATTATCTTCGTGGCATTTCTTGGCTTTGGCGAGTTTAATATCTTGCTAGCCTTATGTTTGGCATTGATTCCACGCTTTATTCGTTCGGTATACATTGCCGTGCATGCAGAAGTAGAAAAAGACTATATTTTGGCTTCTCGCCTTGATGGTGCGAATGACTTCTACCTGTTATGGAATTCAATCCTTCCTAATATTCTTACTGTGGTGGCACTTGAAATTACACTGGCATTGTCAGTCGCCATTCTTGATATCACGGCCTTGGGTTTCTTAGGGCTTGGCGCTCAAGCACCCAGTACCGAATGGGGCTCAATTTTGGGTGACTCTGTAGAGCTGATTTACCTTGCGCCATGGACAGTAACTCTACCCGGCTTAGCCATTATGTTTACAGTGATCGTGATTAACCTTGTCGGTGAAGGTGTTCGCCAAGCGCTAAATGCAGGAATCGAATAATGCCATTACTTGATATTCGACATCTAACCATCGAGATTGAGACCCCTCAAGGGATGGTTAAAGCAGTAGATCGAATGAGTATTACCCTCAATGAGGGAGAAATTCGTGGCTTAGTAGGTGAATCAGGTTCTGGTAAGAGCTTGGTTGCAAAAGCGATCGTTGGTGTTTGCAAAGAAAACTGGAAAGTGTCTGCCGACCGAATGCGCCTTGGCAATATCGACCTGCTACAACTGACGCCCAAAGAACGACGCCGTGTGATCGCTCGCGATATCGCGATGATCTTCCAAGAACCATCGACATGTCTTGACCCTTCCGAAAAAGTGGGACGCCAGCTAATAGAGGCGATTCCTTCGCGTTCATTTGAAGGTCGATGGTGGCAACGGTTTAAGTGGCGAAAAAAGCAAGCAATAGCGTTACTGCATAAAGTGGGGATCAAAAATCACTCTCACCTAATGGACAGCTATTCTTATGAGTTGACCGATGGTGAGTGTCAAAAAGTCATGATCGCCATGGCGATCGCTGCCAAGCCAAAAGTGCTAATTGCCGATGAGCCAACCAACGATTTAGACCCGATTACGCAGTCTCAAATATTGCGCTTATTGAGCCGAATGAATCAACTTCATAACACGACAATTCTCCTTATTGGGCACGATTTAACGACCATCACTCAGTGGGCGACACGAATAACCGTGATGTACTGCGGTCAGTCCGTTGAGTCTGCAGATACGACAAAACTGTTGGATGTACCAAAGCATCCTTACACCGTTGCACTGCTAAAAGCGATGCCCGATTTTAACGACTGGATTCCCCATAAAGAAAAACTGCAATCTTTACCCGGGTCAATTCCGCCGCTGCAGCACCTTCCGATTGGTTGTCGACTTGGACCACGTTGTCCATACGCGCAAAGACAGTGTGTCGAGATCCCGTATACTAAACGTATAAAGACCCACAAATTTAACTGTCATTTCCCTCTAAATATGGAGAAGAAAAAGAAATCATGAGTGCATTATTAGAGGTCAGTGATTTATCTAAAGACTTTACGACTCGCTCTGGTCTTTTCCGTAAAAAGATTCATCAGGCAGTGAAGCCAGTCAGCTTTTCCCTTGAAGCGGGACAGACTATTGGTTTTATCGGTCAGAATGGGTCGGGGAAATCGACATTAGCTAGAATGCTAGCGGGTATGGTGGAACCAACAGCAGGTGAGATCCGAGTGAACGGTGAAAAGCTAGAACACAAAGACTACTCAACTCGCTGTAAACTGATTCGAATGATCTTCCAAGATCCGAACACCTCGCTAAACCCACGCATCCAGATTGGTCGAATCCTTGAAGGACCATTGAAGCGAAATACCAACATGCCACCAGAAGCCCGCATGCGCCGCGTAAAGGACACATTATTACGTGTTGGGCTTCTACCAGAACATGCTTACTTCTATCCTCAGATGCTTGCTGCAGGCCAGAAGCAGAGGGTTTGTTTGGCTCGCGCATTGATACTTCAGCCTTCCATCATTGTTGCTGATGAAGCGTTGAATGGTTTGGATATGGCGATGCGTTCGCAAATCATCAATCTGTTCCTAGAACTTCAAGAAGAGATGGGCGTATCGTTCGTTTATGTTTCCCAACACATCGGCATTGTTAAACACATCACAGATAAGATCATCGTCATGCACGAAGGCAATGTGGTTGAAAGTGGCGAAACACATGAAGTACTGACTAACCCAACTCACCAAATCACACAAAGGTTAGTTGAGAGCCACTTCTATAAAGCACCAAGCCATTAATCGGTGATCGCGCTATATTCCGCAAAGGGGAAAGATATGTTACCAAGAGCTTCAATGCTTTCCCTCTTGTTGGCGCTGCTGCCCTTTAATGCAGCAAGCACACCACTCACATGGCTAGATAGAACCTTCGTTGAAACTGCCTTTTATCACGTCGCACTTCAACACGAATATTCACAAGGCGACAAGCTCCTCGCTAAATGGAAACAACCTATTAAGATATGGATCGATCACCGAGTCGGCGACGAAGAGCTTCATCAAGAACTCACCGAATTGCACGTCCAGCACCTATCGCAAGTCACCCAACATCCGATTAAAATCGTCACACGAGAATCGGATGCAAACGTTAAATGGATATACACAAGGCAGAGTCAGTGGATAGCTGAAGCCAAAACTGTACTCAAACTGAAATCGACACAGCATCTAAACAGCGCTATCTGTACTGCAGGTTATCGAACTAATTCCAAAGGGGAGATTGTATATGCAGGAATTGTGATCCCAGTAGATCAAGCGAGAGCAAGAGGAAAGCTGGTCGCATGTATCGTGGAAGAGATCACACAGGTTCTAGGCCTGCCGAATGATTCAGATAAAGCCTACCCTTCTATTTTCAATGATCACACGCCAGAAGACTTGTTATCCCCCTTAGATGTAGTGCTGCTAAAGCTACTGTATGAACCTCAATTGAAAGTGGGAATGACAAAAGAACAGGCAAAACCAGTTGTGCGAAAAATACTGAAAAGATACAGCAAAACAGGTGTACTTCAGCAAGCTTCTAAAGCAGCACAGCAGGCGCCTTTGTATCAACTTATTGGGTATTGACGAAAATACGTTGGAAAGTAGCTTAGAAGGGAAGAATAGAACAACAGCGTTGCCCGAGGTAAGACAACGCTGGCTTACAATTTGACGAAGAATTAGCTTTTAGCAGCCTGCTTCTTCAGCTCGAAGTCGAACTCATCTGGGAACAAGATAACACCTTCTTCCTGTTCGTTCGGGAACACAACAACGGCAAGCTCGTCGTCTTCTAGACCGTTAGTCCAACGGCTATGCCATTTGTTTAATGAGATAGACTCCGCTTTACACTCCGACCAATCACCCGTCGCCCAAGACTCCGCAAACTCTTGGTTTGGCCATACAGGAACACAGTCTTCATCTTCTGTGTTCAGCATTACACAACCGTGTTCATCGGTTAAGATCCATACTTCACGGTTCGCTACGATTTCTTTCACACAGTACTTCAGGCGTTGCTCACCCGTATACTTATTGATTTCAGCGATTTTTTTATCGTCTAGCTGTGTAGTCATCTCAATTTCCTACTTTAGTCAGTAACTATGTTCTTAAAGCTATTTTATGCCGAGTGTTTTTAACTTCAAACACTATCGATGAAGAAGAAAGCCTACTTCAAAGAAAAACGCCTGCTAAATTAGCAGGCGTTTATAATTAAGCGACTTGGTTAAACAAGCTCGCCTTGAAGCCAAGGCCAACCTTGCTTCTTACGGCTCAATGTATTTTCCATCATCAATACACCGTCTTTCTCGAATTTAACCAGCTTATCAGCCCACTCACCTTTGTAAAGAAGACGAGTTTGCGCAGTAGTGATGTCAGTTAGCATTACTGCCGCGAACGCTAGACCATCTTTCTCACAACGCGCTTCAAGATCAGCTTCTAGAGCTTCGATCATGCCGTCTACTTGCTCAAGAGTCGCAAGCTCAACTTGACCAACAACAACATCACGACCGTTGAATGGGTAGCCTTTAAGGTCTTTTTCTACTAACTGTGCAGCAGATAGGCCTTCGATGTTTGTCTTAGCAATTAGAAGCGCTTTGATAAATGCATCAACGTCTGTTACGCCAGCGATTTCAGCAAGCTCAGCAACCGCGTCTTTGTCTTTTTGAGTACATGTTGGAGAAGCAAAACCAACTGTGTCTGAAAGAATTGCAGACATCATCAGTTTAGCGATTTGTTGAGAGATAGCGTGACCTTCAATCTTAAACATGTTGAAAAGTACTGTATTTGTACAGCCAACAGGCCAGATCCAAGCTTCCATAGGGTTAACTGTCATCACGTCACCTAGACGGTGGTGATCGACAATACCTACGATCTCAGCATCAGCTACATCGTCTGGTGCTTGTGCAAGATCTGAGTAGTCTACTAGCCAGATTTTCTCACCAGCAACAGAAGTACGAAGTTCTGGCTTTTCAGCACCAGCGACTTCTAGAATGTGTTGAGTTTCGCGGTTGATCTCGCCTTGGCGAATTGGTGTCGCTTCCTCGCCACGAGCTTTAAGAAGCTCAGTTGCAACTAACGCACTACAAATACTGTCACTATCAGGGTTTTTGTGACCAACAACTAAAATCATGTTTCTTCCTATTACACTAACAATTATGACTCTACCTTTAGAGTCTCTCTTTATTAGGCATACTTTACCTCATTTTTTTAGATTGGTCATGTTTCCTGGGTTTGGCCAATGGTAACAAAAGATAAAAAAACAACGAATGCAATTGATAATTATTATCATTCGTATATGATTATCTTAATACACAAATTTTGAGTGACACTTATGGATCGACTAATCTCTTTTTTGCCAAGCAGCAGCGCTGCGAAAACAACTCAGTTTTCACTGTCTTTTAAGCGCCTGCTTTTACCTATTTCACTTGCGGCGTTAGTTGCAGCTCCTGCTACGCGAGAATTGACGGTCACTACCTTGTCTGACGCCTTCTGGGCAGTGTCATGTTACGTTGCGCTAACCCTAGCGATTTACCACTGGTTAAGTCTATACATCAACAAAGATAACGTCTTCAATAAGCTCGTCCATCAATCTCGTTCAAACCAAGTTGTATTCGCCGCGCTAATGGGGGCATTGCCAGGCTGTGGGGGAGCGATTGTGGTCACCACACAATTTATTTCAGGCAAACTCGGATTTGGTGCGGTTGTGGCTGTACTCGTCTCAACCATGGGTGACGCGGCCTTCCTGTTAATTGCTAGCGAACCCAAAACAGGTTTAGCCATGATGGCGATGGGTGTAATCGTGGGTACCGCCTCAGGACGAATCATAAACTTGTTTCACGCAGACGACTTTTTACGCCCGAAACAGGCAGAGAGAAATGAAGCGGAAAACAGCTGTGCCTCACAACCTCAAGATCAAAGCCCTGTCTCTAAAAAAGCGATAAACCTTCAGGGTTACCTATGGTCCGTGCTTATTATTCCGGGAGCCGCTGTTGCCCTGCTTGGCTCTTTTCAAATCGATGTAAACCAGTTGCTCACACTGCCTGACATGTCTATGGAATGGACGGGCACTATTTTGCTGATTAGCTCGATGTTTTTGTGGGGGCTTACTCGTGAAATTGAGGATTACAAATCGGCCGTAAGTGAAGATGAAAAATGTATAGGTTCTCATCCACTACAAAAAACAGCTCAAGATACAAACTTTGTCACTGCATGGGTGGTGGTCGCTTTTCTTTTCTTCGAGTTTGGCTCTGTGCTTGCAAATGTCGATTTTGCGACGCTATTCTCAAGCTGGGGTATGATGCTCCCCCTGGCGGGTGTGTTGATGGGTTTACTGCCGGGGTGTGGTCCGCAATTGTTGGTCACTAGCCTTTACCTTTCGGGTGCACTGCCACTTTCAGCTCAGGTCGGTAACGCAATTTCAAATGATGGTGATGCTTTATTCCCTGCTATCGCAATGGCACCAAAAGCGGCTCTTGTAGCCACATTATATTCAGGCATACCCGCATTAATCTGTGCATACGGTTATTGGTTTATGTTCGAAATTTAACTCAAGCTGATTCAATTCCATAGGTCTCTATTAGGTCGATACTTTGTATCGGCCTTTTTGTTTCCGTCTGCCTAAGTCCTTACAACAGATTCTTTTTACACTCCCTTCCTGCTTCATTGTTCATAGTTCATAGTTCTACAGCCTATCCAAACGGCACGTCGTTATAGCCCGTCTCAAAAACGCCCCCTGTTGGCGCTATGACAATACTTAATTACAAATCCCACACACAGGTTAGAAAAACAAAAAGCCCCTGTAAGAGTGCTTACAGGGGCTTTAATTCAAGCTTTAATCTTGGTTCTTAAGTACAAGACTTAAGAAACTTCGATTGGACCACCGAATGAAGTTACTGGAGGCAGTTTGCCTTGGAACTTCTCGAAGTTAACCAAACATGTGTTTGCTGACGTTGCTTGAGCAAGTTCAGACGTACCGATGTCTTGAGTTAGTGTGTTTGGATCGCCGTATGTATCTAGCGCCCCCACTTTCTCGTTGATCGGGCCGTACCAAGCGCCTTCTTCGATACGAACAACACCAGGTGCGTAGCTATCCATTAGAACAGCACCTGCTAGTAGTTGACCACGGTCATTGAACACACGTACTACGTCGCCATCTTTGATGCCTTTCTTCTTAGCATCGATTGGGTTGATGTAGATTGGCTCACGGCCTTGTACCGCGTAAGTCGCACGCCACTCTTCAGATTCACACATCTGAGAGTGAAGACGCTTGTCTGGGTGACAAGATTGTAGCCAGTACGGATGTTTGTCAGAGCCTGGACCACCGTGTGAACGTTCAGATTTCTCAAACCACATAGGGTGTTCTTGACAGTGCTCGTAACCCATGTTGCCAACAGTACGGCTTGTGATTTCGATGAAACCAGAAGGCGTACCTAGTGCGTTGATCTCTGGATCTTCACGGAATGAAGCGTGACGAGTCCATGGCTTACCTTTACCGAAGTCTAGGAAACCTTTCTCCCAGAACTCAGCAAACTCAGGCATTTCGAAGCTGCCTTCGTTTGATGCACGACATTCGTCATACAGAGATTTAACCCACTGCATTTCGTCCATACCACGCGTGTAATCGTCGTAACGCCCCCAACGCTTAGTTAGGCTAGACATAATCTCGAAGTCAGTTTTAGACTGGAACAGAGGATCGACTAGTTTGTGCATCGCGATCAAACCACGACCAGAGTACGCGCCGTAACCATCAATATCGTTACGTTCCCACTGAGTACATGCAGGAAGCACGATATCAGAGTGACGACAAGTTGCAGTCCAAGCGAAATCAACAGCCACTACAGTTTGTAGGCTCTTGAATGCTTTACGCATCTTGTTGCGATCTTGGTGGTGGTGCCACGGGTTATTACCACTGAATACCATCATCTTGATATCCGGTAGTGTAACCGTTGAACCGTTCGCTTTGATCTTCTTACCTGGCTCTAGCAAGCTATCTACCCAACGAGCAACAGGGATTACACGGCTGTAACCGTTGTAATCAGTGTTAGTGTGCTTAGGCGATTGACCTTGGTCGATGTTCAACGGGAATGAACCCGGAGCAGCGAAGCCAGTTGAAGAAACACCGATACCAGAGTAATGGTGACCGTAAGAGATACCACCGCCAGGTAAACCGATTTGACCAACCATTGCTGCGATAACGGCACACATCCAGTAAGGCTGCTCACCGTGTTGTTGACGTTGGATACTCCAACCGACAAGAATCTGCGTACGACCATTAACCAGCATCTTAGCGAATTCACGGATAGAGTCCGCGCTTGCGCCACAGATAGCCGAAGCCCACTCTGGTGTCTTCTCAACTTTATCTTTCGTTTCACCTTGAACGTACTTGATGAAGTCTTCAAAACCTAGACAGTAAGTTTCGATGAACTTCTTGTCGTATAGGCCTTCGTTGTAAAGAACGTGAGCAACACCAAGCATGAACGCCACATCAGTTTGTGGATTGATGTACATCTGCTCGTTTTCTAGGTAACGGCCTGTTTTGTTTTGAACAGGGTCAACAGAAACAACGTTGATCTCTTTCTTAGCAACTTTCTCTTTCAGCTGTTCTAGGTATGCAAATGACTCGTGAGTCTCACATGTCCAACCTACTTGCAGGTTTTTAACTGGATCGTTACCCCAAAGAACAATGTTGTCACTGTTTTCTAGGATAAGTTCCCAAGATGTACCTTGTGCGTAAACTTCTGTCGAACCTAGCACGTAAGGCATGATCGTTTGACCAGCACCTGTTGAGTAGTCACCGATTTTCTTCACAGAGTAACCGTGAAGTGCCATTGCACGTTGCATGTGGTTAGTACAGCTGTGGAACTGACCTGTTTGTCTCCAACCAGTTTGACCTGTGTGAAGCGCCCATGGACCGTAATCTTTCTGTACGCGCTCTAGTTCGCGGTAAACAAGGTCTAGTGCCTCATCCCAAGTCACACGAATAAAGCGGTTGTTACCACGCGTGTCAGCGCTGTATTTATGCTTCTTCAACCAATCTAGGCGAACCATTGGGTAACGCACACGTGATGGGCTGTAGATAATACCTTTAATACCTTTCAACATCTCAGTTGGGTGTTGATCGATTTCTAGAGGTTTAATCTCTTGTACTTTACCCGCATAAACGCGAGCTCGGAATGCACCCCAGTGAGAACCAGAGACTTTCCACGCGCCGTCTGTTTCTGCTGCAGACGCTGATGCCGACGCCAATAAGCTTGGACCGATAACCGATGCCGCACTTGTAGTAGCGACACCTTTCAGAAAACTTCTTCTTGTAATTGCCATTGTGTTACTCCAATTGACGTCTTATTAGTGATGGCCTTCAGAAAAATCTGATGAGTGCTTCTGTAGATACTTAAGAACAAGTGCTTCTGTATCTGTATCGAAGTTAACGAATGCAATCATACCATCTAACATGCCTACCCAACCGTTAGCGCTGAAGTGAGCTTCATCTGGCTGTGAGTGACACGTTGAACAGTTAGATTGGTACGCTTGACCCGCTGCGTTCCAAATTGGATCGAAGTTATCAACCATAGACTCTTTCTTCATCCAAAGTGCTAGGTTAACTTCTTCCCATGGAAGGCCAGTAAGCTCATCTTCTTTCTTCTCACCAACAGTGATAACGTCACTTTGAGATACTTCTTTGGTCAAGATTGCAGTTGAGATGTTCATACCGAAGTCTTCTTGGATTACACGTCCGAAGCCTTTCGCTTTACGCCAACCATCGATTTGAATCTTGATCATGTCGCCTTTTTCGTCGATAACCGCAACTTTACTTGCAGGACTTAGTAGACCCGCTTCAACCGTTGCTGTTTCATCTGTGTACATTGGTAGGTGACGAATAGAGATCACGTCAGAACCATTTGCGTAAGATGTGCTGCTTGCTACATTTTCTAGCTCGCCAACAATACCGCTTGCTGATGCCATATCCATTGGAAGGTTGTGAGCAATACCTTTATGACAGTCAACACAGCTTTGATCACGTTCTGCTGCATTCTTCATCTGGATACGCGCTGTTGGGCGCATGTTCTCGAAGTCCATTGAATCGTAGTTGTGACAGTTTTTACACTCTAGAGATTTGTTCGAAGAGAAACGATCCCATTCGTGTTTAGCCAGTTCGATACGACGAGCTTCGAATTTCTCAGGTGTATCTAGGTCACCAAATACTTGAGCGAATACTTCTTTAGATGCTTGCATCTTACGAGCGATTTTTGCTGTCCATTCATGTGGAACGTGACAGTCAGGACAAGTAGCACGTACACCAGAAGTGTTTTTCCAGTGAACTGTTTCTTGTAGCTCTACGTAAACATTGTCACGCATGGTGTGACAACTTACACAAAACTCTTCTGTATTTGTGTGCTCTAGAGCTGTGTTAAAACCGCCCCAGAAAATAACACCGGCGATAAAGCCACCCATAGTTAGTACACCAAGACTGATGTGTACTGCAGGGCGAGTCATTGTGCGCCATAATTTAACTAAAAATGATTTCATGTTTAGCTCTCTTAAATATTGATTTTAAAAAATGTTGTTACTAGAGGGCATTACATGCCGCCGTGAGCACCAGGAGGTCCGAATACAAACACTTGCAGTGCCCAAACTAGGAAGCCGTAACCGCCTACAAAAGCCACACTTAATATTGGAAAGAGAACCACCGCGATGAAGAGGAAAGACTTCCACTCCAACGAGCGTTTTTCGCCAGTTTCAATTTTATTAACATCACTCATACATTTTGCCTATTTTGTATTTAGTAATTTCGAGTAACCCATTCTATGGGGCTAAAGTTCTTGAGTATCTAACAACAAATTTTAGACCATACACAAAGTAGGGTTCAATCAAATCCCCCGTTATAACCCTTGCTAATCAATACTTTTTTGAGGTCATCCAAACTTGTTTTCAGTTAAACAAAGTTATTAAAAAGTATTAACAAATGTGAAGAATTAAGTATATTTCACAAATGTTAAAAACCAACATACACGCAACCATCTGACAACCAATTTTAACTTTTTACCTACTAAGTAGTAGCTAAAAAAGCCTCAAACAACCACTATTTTGTGTTTTGTTTGTTAAATGATTGATCATTTTTAGAATTGGTGACTTTACAGTTGAAATGCATCATTTGGCACTTTCAGATATGATGGAGACCACTTAAAAGGAATCATTATGCAAGACGTTATTGATATATCTTGGTGGCAGTTATTGTTCTTCAGCTCACTTCTCTTGCTACCCATTACCATCAACCACAAGTTAAAACTCGGCCTTGGTAAAGAGGCTTCTGTCAGCATAATCCGTATGGTTATTCAGCTATTTCTAGTGGGACTTTACCTAGAATACTTGTTCACCTTAAATAGCTTATGGGTCAATTTACTGTGGCTATTTGCAATGATCATCGTTGGGGCAAGCTCAATTGTTGAAAAATCTAGGCTCCCCAAAAACCTACTTTTAGCTCCTATAGCCGTTAGCCTTGCTGTAACTTGTGTACCTATTGTCTTGTTTATCTGCTTTTTCATCATTAAACCGACACCGGTTTTTAACGCACAGTACCTTATCCCTATTGCAGGGATGCTGTTAGGTAATAGCTTAAGCAGTAATATCGTGGCATTGCAGAATTTGTTTGGGGCTTTTGAAACGCAGAAATCAGAGTACGAAGCGGCTATCGCTTTGGGCGCGTCTCCTTCCTATGCAGCCGCGCCTTTTGTTCGTAATGCGATACAGAAAGCGATGTCACCAATTATGGCCTCTATGGCAACTACAGGCTTAGTCACGCTACCGGGAATGATGACAGGACAGATCTTAGGTGGTGCATCACCAATGATCGCGATTAAGTATCAGTTGATGATCATGTTAGCTATCTTCGTGATGATGAGCTGCTCTTTAGCACTTGCACTTCAGCTCTCATTGAAGACATCTCTTACTAAAGAAGGCCGAGTTCTCGCGCAAATACAGCCTTCGAAATAGCCTCCCTACTCCACTTAGATCTGGTTACTCACTGAATTTGAGACAGGTTATCCACAGAAATTGTGGATAACCAAATCAATATAGATCCTTTTTTGTCCATTCCCACTTAGGGAAAGATCATTACCTTTGATCTTTGGTTGTTTTCAAAGACATATACACACACGGTGATCATCGCTATTGAGCGTTCACATGATAATTTAAGAAATGAATAAGTAGGTTTTCCACAAATAAAAACGGCCTGCAATGCAGGCCGTCTTGTAAATGTCATAAGTCAGTTCAGTGTTTTCACTGAGTCCAAGTTACCCAGTTAACTCGTAAACTGGATTAACCGCGTAATCGGAATTAATCACGAAACCTTTGCTTGGTGGATCACGCCACCCTTATTAGTCACGTAGGTAGATCAACCAGTACCACATACCAACAAAGATACCGCCACCAATGATGTTACCTATAGTAACGGGCAGCAAGTTGTTCATCAGAAAGTCCATCATGTTCAGGTCAACGTAATCCGCAGGGTTAGCGCCCGTCATTGTCCAGAATTCAGCAGGAGCAAATGTTTTAATGCCGATAGCTAAAGGGACTTGGAACATATTCGCAATACAGTGCTCGAAACCAGCTGATACGAACATCGCAACAGGTAAAATCATTACCGCGATTTTGTCGGTAAGTGTACGTCCACTAAACGTCATCCATACCGCGATACAAACCAATACATTACACATGATACCAAGCGCGATAGCTTGGATAAAATCATGGTGCATCTTGTGTTGGGAAATCGCCATTGCATTTAAACCAACCTGGCCATGGTCAAACATGTACTGTTTAGTCAGAAGCATACATGCCACCAGCAACAATGCGCCAATCAAGTTACCTACATAAACCGTAGCCCAGTTCTTGACGAGCGTGCGCCAAGTAATTTTACCACTTGCACGAGCAACCAGAGTAAGCACCGAACTGGTAAATAACTCACCACCGGTAACAACAACGAGAATTAAGCCCAGGCTAAATGCAAGGCCACCTAATAGGCGAGTAATACCCCAAGGCAAATCACCAGCACCGGTCGTTACGATGGTGTAGAACACAAACGCAATACCGATATGGATGCCAGCTGAAATCGCTAGGAGAAAAGATTTGATTGGATCTTTAGTTGCTTTACCTACGCCAATATCTGCAGCGCGCTCAGCCATTTGTGGCGGTAATAATGAGTCAAATTGGTTTAGATTCATGATGATTTACATTTTGAAACATGTCGTCGGGAGCGCGATAATCCTCTCTTTCATTTCTGAATTCAAGAGCTATTTTAAGCTCGAATTTCCTTCAACAACTAAGAAAACGCCAAACCTTCAATGATATTGAAATTTCTTACGACTTTAGTAGTAAAAAGAAAACTCTGATGAATGAAAAATTACCAACGATAAAAACAACACATCTATAAATATCAACAAGTTACGTTAAAACCATAAGAATGACGTACACTATAGCCGTGTTTTGAGAGCTTTTCTTTTCAGATTTTGACATAGATCAACAGAACGTAAAAAAGCGCCCTGAGGCGCTTTTAAGTCAGTCACAAATAAAGACATTGGTTATGCTAAACCGAAGGTTCAATCACTTCTTCTGATGATAGTTCTAGAGCCGGGTTCTCTAGATTTGTTTCAATACTCGGCGAGATCGCATCAGAATCACTTTCGTTGGCAACTTTACCACCTAAGCTTTTCAAACTATCGACTAGTTCTTCTAAGCTTTTTATGTGAGCATCGCTCTTCGTAATCTGCTCACCGAGCAACTCACTATGCTTGGTTGCTTCAGACAATTGCTGTGCTTGCTTCTGGTTTTCAGATTCCAGGTTAGCCAATTGCTCAGTCAAAGTTTCAATCTCTGACTTTAATAGCCCTGTCATGTCGGAGCTTTTTAACGCTTTAATACTCGCTACAATCTTTTGAGATTGCTGACGTAACCCAACATCACGGTAATCTTCATCATTGACGATTTGTGAAATACTCAGTAGTTGGTTCTCTGCATTCAAAACCGACTGTTCGAACTTGTCGCCTTTTACACTCGCCAGCACTTTGACTTCATGAGCGACACTGCGCACGTGGTTCAATTCGAACTCCGCAGCGTGAACTGCGTCTTCAATGATCGACTTTTCACGGGGACTGGCTTTCACTTGGCTTTCTGCCAAAGCAATTTGAGATGCCGCTTTAGCAAACGTCAGTGGAACAACGTCATCGAAATCTTCATCTTCCAAGAACTCCAACTCATCCTTCAAAGGTTCGATGTACTTCTTGTGGGCCACTTTAACTTCTAACAAACTCGCGTTATTAAGAAACTCTACCTGTGCTTCCTGAGCATCTTCAAGTTCGTCGACCAGCACATACTCAAACAGTTCGCTGTATTCTGAATACAAGCGCTTGTAGCTCGATGCAAACATAGTGTCGGCACCAAGAAACTTTAAGTAATCCATTTGCACTATCGAGTCGGCTAATACTCTGTCAGCCTTTTCCTTTAGCACTAAGATCGAGTCATAATTTGATCGAATCAACGCAATTTTTTCATCAAAGGCTTCAGCGTAAGTTAGTGTAGAAAAAATCGAGTAACTCTTGGTTAACCGTGTTTGATCTTTCACTAAGTCCGCATAAATGCTTTCAGCATCATCCCAAGCGTCTAGTAGTTCATTGTAATTCTCTGGAGCATAGAGAGACAATTGAGCGTGTTCTTCAAGCTTAGCCTCCCACTCGGAGTAAACACTTTGGACAGACTGAAATGAACGGACCTCTACTGTTGATTCATTGTCATTTGTGGTTTGGTTCGCGCCTGTCTGCTCTGAGGGTGTACTTTGACAACCTGAGATAGCAAATAGCATACTGATCGTTAATGCTACTTTGTTCACTCTCACTGATGCGTTTCCTTTTTATACAATATTAGCTGGATGCAATATATTTCTAGTAACACAATATATTACAACCACTTCCCAATAAACATCGTTCAGAATTTAAGTGGCTGCAAATCACGCAATCTAACTAAAATAAACCCACCATACGACGATTAATCATTCAATTTGGTATCACTTATCAATTCTATTTATTTGCTATTGCTTGAGCCGTGAATGCGCACTAAGGTGAAGGTAGAGAACGTTATGAATATATAGGTTAATTATGAAGTACAACGCTGAACATATTGCTGATTTAAACCTCCTTCTTCAATTTGATGTAAGTAGCGCCGCTACTGGAATTAAAGTTCATCAAGAGGCTGCTCAAGAAACTCAAGACGCTGTTAAGCGCCTATTCGAAAAGAATCTTTGCACTCAGCCAGACGGTGGTTACCTAACAGATGAAGGTATCCAGATGGCAGAGCGCGCAGACAAGTTACTTCGCGTACTGAACTAAAACTCCACGGTTCTAGTAAAAACTCCACTCGCTTCGGCCGTGGAGTTTTTCCATTTTTGGCCAAAGGTTTGTTAGGCTTATTGTAAATTCGTCATTTGCAGTTGTGAGGAACACATGGCTTCTATATTTATTGTTGGTGCAGGATGGGTCGGTGCACCTTTATCTGAACATTTAGAAAAACATGGTAACCAAGTTGTGGTCACGAAAACGACCCAAGCAGGTGCAGACGCTGTTGGGAACAAACGAGTTCCATGTGAAGTGTTTAGTTTTGACTCATCAAAGCCAGATGAGACAATCGGTGAACTCTATTCGTTGTTACTCGAAAACAACACTGAGATAGTGATTGGTAGCTTCCCTCCAGGCTTTAGAAAGGGAGCAGGACAAGAGTACGCCGACTACTGGCAGCAACTCACCAATGCATGTCAAAAGGCCAACGTTAAGAAGCTCATAATGGTCAGTTCAACAACCGTATACCCAACTAAACCTGGCGTGTTGAACGAACTGGATGCTTCACTCCCCCTTTCAACCTCAGGCAACGAGCTCGCGTCTTCATTTTCCGATAACGCGCGTGTTATGCTGCAAGCGGAACAGTCAGTGATTAATTCTGGCATCGACTACACCATTCTTCGCTTTAGTGGATTGATTGGTCCGAACCGTCACCCATCGAGGTTTGCAAGTAAATTGAAGCAAGTGAGCACTCAAGCTCCTGCCAACATGCTTCACCTTAACGACGCGATTGGCGCAGTCGATTTCGCTATCAGTCAACTGCACAACGAAGTGGTCAACGTCACCACTCCGAATACTGTGAGCAAAGCAGAGTTCTATGCCGCAGCACTAAAAAGTGCCAATAGCAGCGAACCACTTCCCCCTCTTGTCGATACGCCGGACAAACTGATCTCGTCGAAAAAGATTCTCGACTTAGGTTACTCGTTTAAATTCGAATCCACACTGGACGCACTTCATGACTGAGCAATCTACAGCTAAGAGAAATCCCAATATAAAACTGCATCGCTCAGTCGACACCCTTTGGAACTTTATGTCTATGGGTCACAAGGTTACGCCTTCAGACTGTATTTTTGTATTGTGTAGCAACGATACTCGCGTCGCTGAATATGCAGCCGAGCTTTATCACCAAAAGATAGCGCCTTACATCGTTTTTTCTGGTGGTGTGGGACGTTTTACAGAAGGAAGCTTTGAGCGTTCAGAAGCAGAAACGTTCGCTTCTATCGCACGAGACTGTGGTGTGCCTGACTTAGACATTATCATTGAGAAGCACGCGACAAACACTGGGGAAAATGTACGGCTTACCTACGAGCTACTGGATCAGCGAGGATTATCACCTAAACGGCTGACCCTAGTTCAGAAGCCCTTTATGGAGAAACGCACTTACGCAACGTTCTGTAAGCAATGGCCTGACGAAACTTCCGAGATAACAGTGACATCACGATGGCAGAATTGGGATGATTACTTTAACGAAGAGTTGCCGTTAGACATGGTGTTAGGTGCATTGATTGCTGATTATGAGCGAATCAAATCCTACCCCGCTCAGGGCTTTCAAATTGAGATGCCGACCCCTGACGACGTTGACCATGCCTATCAAGCATTAAAGAGGCTCGGTTTCGAATAAAGCAAAAGATCGACTAAGAATAAAATAGAAGCTCGGCTCAATAAACAAAAACGGTGACACTAGGTCACCGTTTTCTAATTTGAACGCTATTGGTTTTAGCAATGCCGACTTGTAGGCTGCTTATTTACCTAACGCTTCTTTATAATGTAAACGGCAAGCCGAAACATATTGGTCATTGCCACCAATAGCGACTTGGTCACCTTCAGCAATTGCCACACCGTGCTCATCTGTACGGATCACCATATTGGCCTTACGGCCACAGTGGCAAATTGTTTTAAGTTCTACTAATTTGTCAGCCCAAGACAACAAGTAGCGGCTACCTTCAAACAGTTCACCCAAGAAGTCAGTGCGCAAACCGTAACAAAGTACAGGGATGTGCAGCTTATCAACCACTTCTGTTAGTTGGTAAACCTGCTCTTTCGACAAAAACTGACACTCATCGATCAATACACAATGACGCTTTTCTTCTTCGTTGAGTTTTTGAATTGCCTCAAACATATTGGTGTCGTTTTTAAACAGTTGAGCTTCAGATTGAAGACCAATTCGTGAACTCACTTTACCGATACCATAGCGATTATCTAATGCAGCCGTAAAGATCACTGGTGTCATACCACGTTCTTGGTAGTTGAATGAAGATTGAAGAAGCGTTGTTGATTTACCCGCGTTCATTGCCGAGTAATAAAAATACATCTGAGCCACAGAAATATTCCTGTTAATTAAAAGTTGAAGATAAAAAGGTGAAATTAGAGAATTTTTGCTAGAAAAAAGGGCTGAAAATCAGCCCTTTTTATCAGATTTACTTACGACGCCAAGTCGTACCTTCTAGACCATCTTCCAGAACAATACCTAGCTCGTTCAGCTTATCACGTGCAAGATCGGCATTTGCCCAATCCTTCGAAGCGCGAGAGTCATTACGTAGCTTAATTAGGCCTTCGATTTCAGCGACTTCGTCATCGTTACCCGCTGCATCGCCTTGCAAGAAAGCTTCTGGATCTTGGTGAAGAATACCGATGATGTCTGCTAGTTCACGCATCAGCGCACCAAGTGCACTTGCTTTTTCGATGCTTTCAGTCTTGATACGGTTGATTTCACGAGCCATTTCAAACAGCACTGAATAAGCTTCAGGTGTGTTGAAATCATCGTTCATCGCTGTAGAGAAACGAGTCACATACTCTTCACCACCAGCAGGGGCTGCTGTAACGTCTAGACCACGAAGTGATGTATAGAGACGTTCAAGTGATGCACGAGCCTGATTTAGGTTATCTTCGCTGTAGTTCAGTTGGCTACGGTAGTGACCAGACATCAGGAAGTAACGAACTGTCTCTGCATCGTAATGCTGAAGTACGTCACGGATAGTGAAGAAGTTACCCAGTGACTTGGACATTTTTTCTCTGTCTACCATCACCATGCCACTGTGCATCCAAGTATTCACATACTGGGTGCCATGTGCACAGCAAGATTGTGCGATTTCGTTCTCGTGGTGCGGGAACTGTAGATCCGAACCACCACCATGAATATCGAAGTGATTGCCAAGAATAGACGAGTTCATTGCTGAACATTCGATGTGCCAACCTGGACGACCTGGCCCCCATGGCGATTCCCACGTCGGCTCACCAGGCTTAGACATCTTCCAAAGAACAAAGTCTAACGGGCTACGTTTTGCAGAATCGATGTCAACACGAGCACCCGCTTGAAGCTGCTCAAGATCTTGCTTAGAAAGCTTACCGTATTCGTCAAACTTCTTAACTTCGAACATCACGTCACCGTTGCTTGCAACGTAAGCAAAGCCACGTTGAATTAGCTTTTCTACTAACTCAATGATCTCTGTGATGAATTCAGTCGCACGAGGCTCGACATCTGGGCGTTTCATGTTCAATGCATCGAAGTCCGCGTGCATTTCACCGATCAGACGCTCAGTCAGAGAGTCACAAGACTCGCCGTTTTCATTAGCGCGCTTGATGATTTTGTCATCGATATCAGTGATATTACGAACGAAATTCAAATCGTAACCAAGGTAACGCAGGTAACGAGTTACCACGTCAAATGAAACGAACGTACGGCCATGACCAATATGACAGAGATCGTATATGGTTACCCCACAGACATACATACCGACTTTGCCAGCTGTAATTGGTTTGAATTCCTCTTTCTGTCTTGTGAGCGTGTTATATATCTTCAGCATGATCTCTATCTATTTTATGGATTAATCAAAAATAAGATCGCAGTATAACAAGTCATACCTTAATAGGTAATACCTTTCACCACCAAATCGGCTAAACTCCTTGTTATCTATTGACGATTTCGTATTTTGAAACTCAATCAAACTAGGCTAGAATCGCCTTTCATATTAAAAAGACAGTAAGGTAACAATCATGATCATCCTTCACACAAATTTTGGTGACATCAAAGTTCAACTTAACGAAGAAAAAGCACCAGAAACAAGCGCAAACTTCCTACAGTATTGCCGTGACGGTTTTTACGACAACACGCTATTCCACCGTGTTATCGATGGTTTCATGGTTCAAGGCGGCGGCATGACTTCTGGCCTTAAAGAAAAAACAACTCGCGCGACTATCAAGAACGAAGCAAACAACGGCCTAGCGAACAAAGTGGGTACGCTAGCAATGGCTCGTACTATGGAACCGCATTCAGCGAGCTCTCAGTTCTTCATCAACGTTAACGACAACTCTTTCCTAAACTTCCGTAGCGAAAGCCTAGACGGTTGGGGCTACTGTGTATTCGCAGAAGTTGTTGAAGGCATGGACATCGTAAACAAGATCAAAGGTGTTAGCACTGGTTCTATGGGTATGCACCAAGACGTACCTCTAGAAGAAGTGATCATCACTGGTACTACAATCGAAGCTTAATTCATCGCTTTCGGTTAGGGCGTATTGACCTTTTGAGCTGATTTTTGCAGCGAGTTGCTGGGGATTTATACAAGGCAGAGGCTTTGATGTGTAGCTAGCCTACATGAGAAGCCGATAACGCAGTAAAAATGACCAGCAAACGCTGCCCAAAGGGTTCGGCTAAAAGCGTTTTACTCTTTGTTGAGGGAAATTTGCTTAGAGTGACTAGGCTGCTTATCCCTCGCCTCGATTAAAACGCTTTTATCTCGAACAAAATTTAACCGCCAAAGGTCAACACGCCCTAGTATTAATAATTGATGAGCCGATAAAATCAGGATATAGGGAGCGAATCGCTCCCTTTTTTTAGACCTATGAAAACATATTTTATATCAGATCTACACCTTGCTCCGTCGCGACAAGACATCACAGACTGCTTCTTAACCTTCATGAAGAACGAGGCCGTAGAAGCGGATGCACTCTACGTGTTGGGTGATCTTTTCGAATTCTGGATTGGTGACGACGATACAAGCGAGTTCGCGAATTCAATTCGCCAAACGTTTATAGACTTAGTTAACACTGGCGTACCTTGTTATTTCACACAAGGCAATCGGGACTTTTTAGTTGGCAAAAAATTTGCGAAACAAACAGGCGTACAGCTTCTAGATGAAGTTTCTACTATCGATATCTACGGACAAAAAGCAGTGGTATTGCATGGTGATACTCTGTGTACCGAAGATATAAAGTACCTCGCCTTTCGTGAAAAAGTTCATCAGCCCTGGTTACAATGGGTCTTTAATAGAATTCCATTTTTTATCAAAAAGAAAATTGTCTCCAAGGTTCAGTCTGATATCAAAGATGATAAGCAGACAAAGTCACTCGACATCATGGATGTAACACAGCAAGAAGTCGAAAATGTGATGAAACAACACAACGTCGATTTGATGATCCACGGTCATACTCACCGTCCAGACATACACTCCTTCAGTGCTAACAATTGCACTAAAACCCGTATCGTACTGGGTGATTGGTATACCCAAGGATCAGTTCTGGTGTTCACTCCGCAAAGTTTTGAACTACAGAATCGCGAGTTTAGCAATCGCTTTTAGCATCACGCTTAAACTTTCACTTTTATTATTATCATCGGTCAGATTTTCTTCACTTGTATATGGTAATTTCTCCTGAATTAGCTATTATTTGTCTATCAAAAATAAACCGAACACAGTACCAAGTTGAAATATTCATACGTAGCGCGTCAACCAATACTCGATGCAGACAAGAAGACCATAGGTTACGAGTTGCTATTTAGGGATGGTCCTAAGAACACTTTCCCTGAAGTAGAGCCGGAGCTCGCTACTAGCCGTTTGCTTTCCGACCACTTCTTATCTACCCACTATAATACATTGGGCGATAAGCTTGGATTCGTTAATTTTCCATATGCAAGCTTGGTTAACCTAGTCCCGACTCTATTTCCGAAAGAGAGCTTAGTTGTCGAGGTACTGGAAGACTGTGAGCCAACAGACGAACTGCTAGAAGCCATCATCACAATTTATGATGCGGGTTACACGATCGCGTTAGATGATTTTGTGCCTAGCAAAGCATGGAAACGCTTCTTACCTTACGTATCAATTATCAAATTCGACATACGTTTG
The DNA here is from genome assembly GCF_024347315.1 of Vibrio atlanticus. Lineage (NCBI taxonomy): Bacteria > Pseudomonadati > Pseudomonadota > Gammaproteobacteria > Vibrionales > Vibrionaceae > Vibrio > Vibrio atlanticus. Next base: position 2,261,647 of record NZ_AP025460.1, read on the forward strand.
ATCTCAATCGCTAAAGCTGCGATGTTCATGAACACTCTGAAAGACTTGAATATCGAGTTTCTAGCGGAGAAAGTAGAAACTCACGAAGAATACCAAGAAGCAATCCAAGCCGGGTTTAACTATTTTCAAGGCTACTTTTTCAGTAAGCCGGAGATGATCCAAACTCGCGCATTAAACCCTGCTTTTTTAACCATTGTTCAACTGTTGAAAGAGATTGCCAACGATCCTATCAACTTTGCCGAAGTAGAGCGTTTGATTACCCTTGATATGACTATGTCGTATAAGCTGCTCTCTTACGTAAACTCCGCTGGTGGCTCATCAACACCGATTCGTTCATTCCACCAAGCGCTTGTTTATCTTGGTGAACAAAAACTACGTAAGCTAGTGTCACTGGTTGCTATCGCATCCGCGAAAGAAGATAAACCAGACTCACTTTATGGTTTAGCCGTGATACGCGCGCGCCAATGTGAACTGTTGGTCGAGAAAATGAACGTTAAGGTTGAGCCCGGGCAAGCCTTTTTAACTGGCATGTTCTCGCTGCTCGACTCCCTATTCGATCTGCCGTTAGTAAAAGTACTGGACTCGGTGCCGATCGATGATGAGATTAAACAAGCCTTGATTCAACGTAAAGGCGTATTAGGTGCCATTTTGGCGATGGTCATAGCTTATGAACAAGCTCGCTGGGATGAAGCAACGCGCATTCGTAAACTGCTCAAACTCAACGAAGCAGAGCTAGGTCAAGCTTATGACGAAGCAACTTCTTGGGCCCAAGACCTGCTGTCTCCTACTTTGAAATAGTTCACGTCACACAGCAACTTCAATCGAAACTCAGCTTTGGTGAGCAGTCGTTTCTTGATAAACTCCAACACATTCATTTATGGCCTCTTAACAGAGGCCATTTTACAGGATTTGACCATGTCTTTATGCCCATGTGATAGCAAAAATACTTACCAACAGTGCTGTGAATCAGCACACCTTAACCACAGTACCGTTGAAACGCCTGAACAGTTGATGCGCTCTCGTTATTCAGCGCACGTGTTGGGTTTGGTTGACTATGTTGTTGCTACTTATCATCCAAGCTGCAACGCAGAAGCGCAAAAAGAAGGTATTGCCGAATCTATCGACAGTGATTGGGCAGGTCTTGAAGTCATTGATACTGCGGCAGGCTCGCACCAAGACGAAGGCTTTGTTGAGTTTAAAGCTTACTTCAATGAAGACGGCACACAATACTGCATGCAAGAGCGCTCGCGCTTTATACGTAAAGACGACTTGTGGTACTACATTGATGGCACTTTCCCCGAGCAAGGAAATGAGCAAGAAGAACCTGAAATTGACCCACGCTTAAATCAAACCGTTGAGAGCTTTAAAATCGGCCGTAATGATCCGTGTATTTGTGGCAGTGGTAAGAAATACAAGAAGTGCTGCGGGTAACTCGTTCGACTAAGAAGTCAGATGAAGAGAAGAGATTCCTGATGTCGCTTAGGCTCCTCGGAATGACGTAAAGTCAGAGGTTAGAAAAGTGACGTAGGGCTTAGAAATCTTGAAATCTTGAAAATTAAAAAGCCCCGTAAACATATTTGTTTACGGGGCTTTTATCTATATTTTGCGTGGTTCGATTAATTCAAAGAGAGCTTACTTATGACGCTCTTTTAGCTTGTTCACCACGTCGTTCATCGATAAGCCTTGGTCTTGTAAAAGAACCATCAAGTGATAAATCAAATCTGCTGATTCACACACTAATTCCGCCTTATCGCCCGACGTCGCCGCAAGCGCGACTTCAACGCCTTCTTCGCCCACTTTTTGCGAAATACGCTTGGTGCCACGAGCATATAGGCTGGCAGTATAAGAAGATTCAGGATCGGCGTCCTTGCGGGCAGCCAGTAGCTGCTCAAGCTGATGAAGCCACACCATCTGAGACTCTTGTTGTTTGTCTCCGTCCCAGCACGTTGTTGTACCTGTGTGGCACGTTGGACCAATGGGATTAACTTTAACCAGTAAGGTGTCGCTGTCACAGTCCAAGGCGACGTTGTGCAGTTGCAATACGTTGCCTGACGTTTCACCTTTCGTCCAAAGGCGCTCTTTGGTGCGAGAGAAAAACGTCACTTGGCCAGTCTCGCCTGTTTTCTCGAGTGCTGCAGGGTTCATGTATCCCATCATCAGCACTTGGCTAGATTGGTAATCTTGAACAATAGCTGGCACTAAGCCACCCACTTTTTCCCAATCAATACGCTCTGACAATGCGCCTACTTCTGTTTTTGATAAGCTTACGGGTTCAAAACTCATAGTCGCACCTCTACATCTTGTTGTTTTAAATACTGTTTAAGTTCACCAATATTGATGACTTGTTTGTGGAATACCGAAGCCGCAAGTGCTCCATCCACGTTGGTCTTTTTATAAGCTTCAGCAAAGTGCTCCATCGCACCTGCGCCACCAGAAGCAATCAATGGAACGTTACATACTGAGCGAACCATGTTGAGTTGCTCGATGTCGTAACCATTACGAACGCCATCTTGGTTCATCATGTTTAACACAATCTCACCTGCACCACGCTTCTGTACTTCTTGCACCCAATCTTTGGTTTCCCATTTGGTTGCTTTGGTACGCGCTTCGTCGCCTGTGAATTGGTAAACCTGATATTTACCGGTTTCTTTATCGAAGTATGAATCGATACCAACAACGATACACTGCACGCCGAACTTATCAGCAAGGTCAGTGATCAGTTGCGGATTAGCCAATGCCGGTGAGTTAATTGACACTTTATCAGCACCAAACTCAAGAATACGCGCTGCATCTTCCGCTGATTTAATACCACCAGCCACACAGAAAGGAATATCAATCACTTCTGCTACACGTTTCACCCAGCTCTTGTCGACTACACGCCCATCGCTTGATGCAGTGATATCGTAAAATACTAATTCATCAGCGCCCTCTTCCGCATAACGTTGTGCTAGCGGAACGATGTCACCAATAATTTCGTGGTTACGGAACTGAACGCCCTTAACCACCTGTCCATCACGGACATCCAAACAAGGGATTATTCTTTTTGCTAACATAGATAACACCTATCCATAAGCCTTTGTTTTATATTGAATTTAAACAAATACACCAGAAACTCCATTTCACATTTTGCATCACATTTGCATCATTAAATATTAACTTTAACTAATGAAAATTGACGAATAATGCATAGCATGACTAATTATTCAATTACTATATAACAGTTTCAATCTCATTTCATGCGCTATTCTTTGAATGTAAATTCCACCGCCAGCGGTGAACATAGCGATACGCTAAATGAGTAATACGTTCACCTATGATGACATTACCTATTGTTAACACCCCATTTTAAGTTAATGGTCTAAAGTACATTATGTTTAAGATGAAAATTTAGAGATTGTATATCTATCTCGAATGCCAGTGTATGACCCAAATAAGAGCACTTCTAAACTTCATACGCTTTCATGTTGCCGTATTTTTTTTACGGAAGACTACGGCCTATGTGATATAGTTATATCAAATGTAAAAATTCGAGCACAAAAAATGCTATGTAACCTAAAGGTCAAAGGTTTCCGTAACTTTGGTGAAGAGTGTGTAGTTAACCTTCGCACTGACAAGTCTTACGAGTTTAATTCGCACGCTGTCAGAAACGGCATCGTTTCTAGTGCTGTTATGTACGGTGGTAACGGAGAAGGTAAGTCGAACCTTGGACTAGCAATCCTAGACCTAACCTGCCACCTATTAGATACCTCTAACATTATTCCTTCACTGCACGTTAACTATATCAATGCAAAAATGCCTGAGGACTCATTAGCTGAGTTTACGTATACGTTTAACTTTGAAGATGTAGAGTTGGTGTATTCCTATGGTAAAGAAAAATGCACCGAGACTGTCTATGAGATACTTCTAATAGACGGTAAGGAAGTCATAAGCATTGACCGAAGAAAGTCAGATTTAGCATCTTATAACCTTGCTGGAGCAGAGGCGCTTAAAAACGACTTTACTGGACGTAACATATCGCCGATAAAGTTTCTAGAATCCAATGCCTTGCTCGACCCAACCAAGGAAGCTAAAGCTTTTTTCCAATTTATTGAATTTGTTAAAGGCATGGTATTCTTCCGCACTCTAACAAAAGCAACTGAGTTTCATGGTGGCCCACTTGAAACCAAACGTATATCACAGCGAATTATCGAACAAGATAAGCTAAAAGATTTCGAAAAATTCCTCAACGAATCTGGTGTAGAGTGCAAACTAATCCAGACAGGCGACTCAGGAAAAGAACAAATTGAGTTCGATTTTGGCGAAAAAAGTATCGAATTCTCCCTAATCGCGTCAACAGGTACGATATCGCTTGGTAACTTCTATTATTGGTATCTGAAACTATTAAGCAAAGAAGTCACATTTGCCTATATTGATGAGTTTGATGCTTACTACCACTTTGCTCTCGCTAGGCGAATAGTAAAATTGGTATCCGAAACATCGTGCCAATCGATCATCACAACACATAACAGTACATTGCTATCCAACTATGTGCTCAGACCAGACTGCTACTACATTTTGGAGCACAATGCATTAAGACCTCTTTACGAGCTTACCTCTAGGGAACTTAGAAAAGCGCATAACCTTGAGAAAATGTATAGAGCAGGAGCGTTTGATGAGTAGTAATGTACTATTCATCTTTGAGGGGAAAAGAGCTGAGCCGAATATAGCTAGAAACCTCAGGGAAACAATACTAGAAAGAGATTCTAAGATCGTTGTCCAAACATCTTACGGAATGAACATCTACAACTTATTCAACAAGATAATAATGGATGAATATTTCGATACCTACGAATTTATAATCCAAGAACTGGCAGCAAAACTGACCCCGACAGATGATGATATAGCCGTGATGGGCATAGAAGACCCAAGTAATATTAGCGAAATATACTTGTTCTTCGATTACGATTGTCACTGTTCAAATGCCGACGATGAAAAAATTCGCCAAATGGTCGAACTTTTCAATGATGCGCAAGACAAGGGATTACTGTGTGTTAGCTATCCTATGGTAGAAGCCATACGTCATCAGAAAGGACACGACCCAGAATATCTAACTCATAGCACTGAAGACTTGAGAAACTACAAAAGATGGGTTAATGCAGCACCAGAAATAGATAAACAGTTCCAAAACTGGGGGCTATATACATTGGAAACTTGGAGCAGTATAACCAAGCAACATTTATCTAGAGTTCATTGCTTATTGACCAACACCTTAGAGTTACCTTCTGAGCCAGTTTGTATGCTTGAGGTCTTTGAACATCAAATGGGGAAGCACCGTCCAGATAATGAAGTTGCTGTTATAAGTGGTTTTCCATTGATGCTGCTCGATCACTATGGTGAGGACACTTTTAATATACTAGAAATCGATAGATAGATATTTCGGGGCAGCTTCGAGGTACACGAAATAAACAGAAAAACTCTCTGCTCCATACCCTATCACTCTGTCTTATGTACTAAACCATTTAACACAGTTAACTCTTCAAAGTCTTGGAAGCGAGCAAGGTAGCGCTCTTCATTTTTAGTATCCGAGTTTAGCCTCCATACAATCGTGCCTTTATAATAGATCATGTAGATAATATCTTGACGCTGACGATATGCCGCGATATCCCATAATAACTTATGGCATTTTGTAAACAGGGAATCGAATTTTTGTCTAAATAGATAATTGTAGATGTTGGACAAATCAATAATATCTTGCTCTTTAATACGATCATACATATCACTTTCAACTAACGTTTGATGCTTGTAAATTGTAGCTCGACAGAAATTGTAACTACTCCTATCTGATTCAATTGCTTTATCAAGTTGTTTGATTTTATCAACATTGTTTCGCTCGTTGTTAATCGTGAACAAGATGTTGTTAGCTAACGTGAAATGGCTTTGTTTTCTTGCTCGCTTCTCCAACCTTACCAACGCTTTAAATCGTTGCTCGGTATCTTTAGTCTCAGCAAGAATTACATCCGATAGGATGAAAGCTACTGACGTCTTATGATAATCATTTTTATGCGCTCTAGCTAAAGCAATCGCAGCATCAATATCCGTATGCTCAAGAAGATGTAAGCGCTCTACATAGATTGACTCGAGTGTGCCTTTATCATCATCGGGGCATAGCTCTTCACTGAGATTTAGATACTTCTCTGTTTCGGAGTAGCTTCCCCTCATTCTGTATGCACAAGCCATATGCTCATAATATTTATATAAGTTGCCTTGGTCGATTTCTCTTACAGTATCGAGTAAGAGCTCTATCGCTGAAATGGTTTCTGCGTAACGATCAGAATTAATCAATATATAGATATAAGAACTGCTGTAGAATCGAAGCTTGTTCAACCGCCTTTCATTCATTTCATTACTCTCCCCTACCACTTCGTTATGCCTCATGTTCTGCAAACATGATTCGATAGAGTAAAGGAGCAACGCCCCAGTGTTATCTTCTTCTGTACTATATCCCGTCTGGTAAATTTTACGATTGAGCGAACTGAGTTTAACTCCTCGCTTTGTTGGGATTATGGTTACTCTCAGATAGGCATTAGATATTCTGAAAATGTCTTCTTCAGACATTTTACTAAGAATATAATCTTTAATAATGGGATTAATTTTGATAATCGTGGTAGAAGGATCAAGTTTGACGGTTGTAGCCAACTCGAATTTAACCAACTCTTGAACATGTTTAGGATTAAGTTTTGCTCCCAATTTGTCTTGAGTCAAATTAGTTAATGTCTCTCCATTTTTTAGAATAGAAAGAATATTCAACATTCTCAGAGTCTGTTCTTTTGATCGATCAGTCAATAGGAGATCTATCTGATTGAGCGTAGTAGCAGGAATGTGAGCTAGGTGAAAATCGTCGTCAAAAATCTCATTATGAGCCAGAACTTCTTCAACAGAACTATTTTCTAGGAAATCCATTATCTGCTCGAGCTTATCAACAACCCCTTCAGAACGGTCATGTATCTGTGCAACCTGGGATTGAGTGAGCTGTCCCGAGCCAAACCTATCGTTCAGGATCAATTGGCTTTCATTTAGAGTGAGTGCCTCTAAATCTACATGAAAGCGCCTAAACTGTTTTATAGTTACGCTCGATAGAAAGATGAAAAAAGTGTTTTTTCCAAACTCAGGAAGTAGCTCAGGTAAGTTGACAAGATACATAAGAGCATCAGCATTCATTTTGCCCTTAATATTGTCGAAAATAATGAAGTACGCCTCTTCATTCGCTTTTGCGCTTAAAAGGTAAATCAGTTGTGTTAATGGTTGGCGGGTCTCAGACTTTATCTGGTTTTCAACCTGCACTTTTGTTAGTACTTCAGAACAATCAATTCGCAAAAACTTTGCCTTCTGTTCACCTAAGGCGTGTTTAAACGACGAGATGAAGTCATATGCGCCATAACCAAGTGGTGTGCTTATAGACAGGGCGTTGTTGTTGTCCAGAAGGGTTAATGAATCAAGAAACGTTTGTTTTCGAACATTGCGGTTGTAGCCCCTATCCTCGATTTCATAGAAGTTTATAGTTTCTTGGAGCTGTCGTTCTAATTCATGCTTTTCAGCTCTTTTTTTTTTGACCTCACTGACCTGACTCAATTTATCAAACGTAGTGTTACAATCCACTCCACGATAAAATTGAACTCGCCCCCGAGAAATGGCATCTTCAAGGTTGGTAAATAGATCTTTCCTTTCATACTCTATCTTAGCAGGTTCAGACTGATAGAAAGTCCAGAGTATATCGTAATCAGTTATCGAGTTAGTAACGACTGTCGCCAATGCCCTCGTGAAGCTGTCTTCCCAACCGCTATATCCCATGACAACAACAAGATCATCGCCCACAAGGTTCTGTAGAGACATTTCAATACGCGCCCTACTTTGCTGTAATTGACTTGTCGTATGCATCGTATCACCCTGATCCCAGATCCCGTGTAGGTGATAGATATTTATGCCGTCATTAACTTTGTTTGATAACTGCGTGTCAGCCACAACACTAAATGAATTGTAACGAATACCTTGATTGTTGAACTCTGCTTCCAGCAAAGTATCAAAGTTAGTTGTGATAATATTATCAACACGAAAGTTGTTATTTTTAATACCAGAGACAAAGTCTTTAATCGCTTGGGGAATACGGTGATTTCCCTCGTCATCAATATTGCTTTCTACAACATTTCGGATGATTTCATTGACAGCTCTTTGCCCATAAGTGCCTGCAATGATCCTAAAAGCCTGTTGATACTTTTCTTGAGAATCAGCTCCCTCTAATTCATCCAGATAATCGGACAAATCTTCGGGGTCATCTTGGTTTCGTACATACTCTTCTATGAACTCGAGGACACCTGCGACATTAGGGATGCCAGCACTGCCATTGTGAGATTGACTGAAAGCAGCTCCAAAAAGGAAAGTAGTTCCGTCTTTGTGGTTTTTTATACGCTTAATAAGATTACGTTCAAGATGAAATTCTAATGGCATGGATACACGACTCTTAACACTCCGAGACACTTTATATTGAACTAATCAACCTAATAAGGTGCTATCAAGCTTATGATAAGTAGCAAGATTTGTTCAATGAGCTTTCTGCTTTGATAATAAACAGCAGATTACACCATTATGTGTACAAATGCACTTAGCATGTTTAGATGTCTTTAGTATTACATCCATGTAATTTGTCCATAAACCCCGAAAGTGAGGGCTAACCTTTGAAGTATTTAGCACTTTCCTTCAGAAGTAACCATCATATTCATTACACTAAAAATCAAACATTTGCTGCCCTTCCCCCTTCAAAGTCTTGTTAAATATTTGGGGTTCGAAGCGTTCCAAGTTAGTAAAGTAGATTTCATTTTCGCATGATTCATGCATAGAAAAGATTTACGATCTCCCAACCATGTCGAAAGCGTTCACAAGCTACATGCTTAACCTTTTTCTTTGACTTTGTTGGAATGGTAAGGATAACCCTTATCCCTCTCTGTTCTGGACGGTTGAGCACAATATCTAACCGTGGCTGGAGGTCATCAAGCAAAAAACAAATGTTATCGTTGCCAAGGATTTTGATACGCAATTGATTAGATGATACGAGAAATTTGGAAATCTCAGTGAGGCTAGAATGTTTAATACTTGACATTATCTATAGTTCTTATGGTTAGTTAATAGAAGTGCGCACTCCCCCCAGTACGCTGCAACAAACCTATAATACTGTGTAGAAATACCTATATCAAAAAGCAACAATAGATATTTGTTTATTATTTAAACAGTCAATTTGCTTAATTTTCAAATCACCGTTGGTGGAGACAAATGCCCTTCATACTGTTCTGCCGATTCATTTTCTATAGGATACTTTGCGTTAAGATCAACAATGAACTTATGTAGGTCAGTCATAATACAAACCTCTTGCTCCCGACTGATAGATGACTGAATAGCTACGTTATTAGGGCGTGTTGATCTTTCGTGAGTGTTTTTTGAACAGCATGGTAAAGAGTTATAATTTGCTTCGCCAAAAGTAAAACCATAACCAATACCATGCCAAGAACAATGCTAACTGATATTCGCTGGGAACTGCTACTCCAAGTTATGAAAAGTACAGGTCGTATTTACGATAAAACTGAACATCGAATGACATTTGAAGGAATACTTTATCGAATGAGAACAGGTATTCCTTGGCGAGATCTACCCTCTGAGTTCGGAGAGTGGAGTACCGTTTACAGACGATTTAATCTTTGGTCAAAGAAAGGGATTTTAGATAAACTTTTCAAAAGCTTATCTAGCATGGCTGATTTTGAATGGGTCTTTCTTGATGGCTCTATAGTTCGAGCGCATCAGCATAGTACAGGTGCAGCTACTGAAAGCTCAGAGCAAATAGGAAAAAGTCGCGGGGGCAACTCAACCAAAATTCACTTAGCCGTAGATAGTGGTGGTCTGCCGATTTGCTTTGATTTATCAGAAGGACAACGCCACGATATAGTGCATGCCGAAAGCTTAGTTGAACAACTCGATGAAGTTAATACTATCGTTTGTGATAAAGGATATGACAGCGAACCTTTCCGTACTTTTGTTAAGGAACGTGGCGGAGAAACGGTAATTGCTAAACGCAATTACGGACAAGATATAGACAAAGACAGTATGGATTGGTGTCTATACAAGTATCGTCACTTGGTCGAAAATGCCTTTGGGAGAATTAAGCATTATCGAGCTATTTCAAGTAGATATGACAAGCTAGAAAGGAATTATGCCAGCATGTTATCGCTGGCATTCATGTTAATGTGGCTACCGATGTATTGTTGAACACAAAATGTACAGCAAAGATCAACACGCCCTAGTAATAGCCCAAATCATTCTGATATATTCCCGCTCTCGTACAGGTGCTACGAGCTTAAGGGCGGTAAGTATACTGTTGATTTCGTGTACATTTTTCTTCATATTTTATACCCGTTTTTCGTTTTAGTTCTTGGATAAATTGATCTTTCAGTTCAAGTTTATAGCTCATGACGTCAAACTTATTATGATAAGCTTCCTGATCTTTTTTGAGTAATTTAAGATCTCGACACACCTTAGTAAGCCCATGCTGCTGCTCGTCTAACTGCACTAATAACTCGTTGTTTTGTTGTTGAAATTTGTTCAATCGCTTTCTCAAGTATTCATTTTTCTGCACATGCTTGTTACTAAAAAAGGAAGCTCTACCTATTCTCGTCAGTTCCCTTTCTTGTCGCATAACTGATTGCTTTTCATGACTCAATACAGCTTTATCTTTAGCTATTTTCTGCTGCTGTTTATTAAGTTCTCTACGTTGCTGTATGAACACTTGAGCCTGCTTCTGTTGTGATTTCCATTCTTTCCTTGTTAACCGCTGCACTTTTGGCCCCAAACGAGTCAGACCTAATTTAGAACCAACGGCTTCGTAGAAAGAGTCTTGAAATTCTCTCATAGCCGACTTGTATGCATTGGCCTTTTTTGAGTAACCGTCATTACATTCATTTCGAGCCCTAATACCACCATGGACTTCAGCTATATTGAAAGCACCACCTTCCAAAGTGGGAACTACATAATAATGTAAATGGGGATGGGCTTCGTCCAGATGAGGCACTACTGACATCAAGTTATCACCGTACTCTTTTCTCAAGTAACGCAGCGAATATTTGAGGAAATCTTTAAAGTTCACACTCGATTCTGACTCAACGCTAATCACTCCACCTAACATCAAAGGAGCATCCTTGCGTATTCGCCGACCCAATCTATCTTGAGCCTTACTACTACGTTCTAGAGCGATAGCGGGAACCTCACGAGGATCTATACCATATAGAACCTTTGGTATCTGAGGTCTATAAACATGAGGACAATAACCATCGACACGCATTGCTTCATTAACAACACTTTGCATCGTTGGTTTTCCTTTTTTGGTTGAAACTTTAGCATAAGTTTCAACGTGTATAAGCTGATATCCAGACATAACTATACCAATTTAATTTATATCATTATAACATGCTGATATTAATAGTAATAGTTTGAAAATTTTTATTATTTATTATACTTTGCAAATTTTATATAAAGCATTGAAAATGCGAAATAAAAAATTATCTAAAACCTAGGGGATGAAGTCCGCTAGCCGACGGCTTATCTCCAATAAGGAACGACTTGGATAAGATAAGCATAGTCGGTTACTATGCTTATCTTTAAGTAAATTGACAAATATCCATTATCGATTATATTTTAAAAAACATACACTTAAGATTAAATTCAGCTTGACAGGTACTTTTGAAATGAGTCATTATATAAATGTAATAGCTCAATATAGAATTACCTTAACATCAAATAGCATCCTATTTTTCGAATACGAAATCCAAGATAAGGCACAACTCCCCCCCCCCTCTTATCATGAGAAGCACATCGTTAATTTCAGCTTGCGTCGCAAGCTGGTAAGTAGTCATTTTTTAAAAAATGACTACTTATGAACGTTTCAAATTTAAATTTCAATTAATCGTATAATATCTATTGTTTAGTATGGACTAACCTAGTCAACAATCGATAACATTCGTCCTGAGAACACCAATAATTAGAATAAAAAGGTAAAATATGGACTCAAACAATACGGTTACAAGTAGTGAAATGCGCACAGCAATGCAGTGGTTAGCGCTGCCAATCAAAGACAAGCGGTATCCAGTGAGAGGCGCAGTAGGCACTAAAGAAAAGAAAGGGGTTTACTTTCATATTTCTCAAACTAAACCTGTACGCAGTGAAGCTACTCACCACCCATTTTTTGACGTATTACAAATACCCGACCAATACAAGAACTTAAACTATTACTATTTTGACGAATGCGAAGTAAAAAAGACCCCGCATCAATGGTTGAAATATGGTCGGGTGGTAAGACCTGGTTCTGTGCCATGCAGTGGTACGAGATCAGGGTTCAACCCAAATACAAAACAGCATTTTGAAATAAGTTACTTCCTAAAATCAGACACTCGGAAAATGCGCCAGAACGGGCAATAAACACAAACGCTCCCAATAATTAGGGAGCGTTTTTTGTTTCTAGCAAAGGGTAACAGCCTAGCTAACGCATCTGATCAAACTTTCTTCCAATGGTCATCCAATGTTCTAAAACTTCACTTACTAATTGAAAATTATTTTCATTATTAGCAATTTCTTCTCTAGCAGCTTCTACAAACGACATATTAATGTCTACATCCTGAAATTCGATGAGCTCATGCATTTTTGCATAATGAAGAATAAAATCAGCAACTCGTTGACTCTGACGCCTTAGGTGTTCGCGGTTCGCAAATATGTAGCCCCCTTGCGTTGTATAGTGCTTTTGCGTATGAAAAACTAGCCTTTTGATCGTAACTTCATGTATACCAATAAACTCTGCATATGTTTGAAAGGTCTTACGATAAATTCCCGCTGTATATCGTTTCCCAGTATCAGCCAAGCTTCCTAGCATATCTATATAGTCAGAGGGGTTTTGTTTGAAATGATTCGTTAGCGTGCTATTTGGGAACAAATACGGACTATTAAACTTATAACTTCTAAGACTATCGAGAGTCTTTGTTGCTTCTCGATTCAATGGTGCACGATACTGCTCTTCAGCATTTTTCAACCCACTGGCTGCTTCTTCATCATTCCATGTTATATCAGTTAGACAACTTGAAACCTGACTCCATTTAACTTTGCTTACTTCTTCTGGTCGCCATCCTGTAAAAAGTAAAAACCGAAAGAAATGAGCAGCTACAATGGCACTTTGCGACTCTTTATGAAGAAATTTTCTCTTACCCCTGTATGCTTTCATTTCATCCAGTGCGCGTAAAAGGCTTGGTAAATCATCAGTGTCAATACACGCCATCTTTCTTCGAGACTGGCCTCCATTTACGAACCACCCGTCAGTATCATCTAGTACTTTGACAGGGTTTTTCTTAAACAAGCTCAGTTCGTCGCCATCTAAAAAATGCTTCATCCCATGTCTGTACAAAGCAGAAACGCGCTGAAGGGTTTTATCCGCCATATAATTGGTATGCCTGACAGAAACTGCTTGATGCTCTCTAAGAACATCATCGCGTTTAATATCTAAAGCGTTTCTTGTTCGAAAGCGTTTGCTGAGTCTCATGAAATCATTATTATATTCTTTAACCGTCTCATTTTTAAGGGTTTTATTACTAATGTAATGCTCGTGAAGATCATGCATGGTGATAACTTTTACCCTGCTCTTATAATGATCTACAGGGTGCATTCCCTTAGACATGAGATCGTGAAACTCTTCAGCTATCAACCTAGCGTTGTATAGCGATATCTCCTCAGCATTGCCCACGGTGAAGAATTGCGCTTGTTTTCCATGCGCTTTGATCCTGCCGTGTACAACATAAGTCAGTCTCCCTTTAGGAGAAACTCTCAACATCAAACCATTAGAATTTTTTGCAGTATCTTTGTAGATTTTTTGAACGCTATCAGGTTCATTTTTAGATAGGTCTTGGATAAAGGTTCTAGAGAATTTACGCGGTATTTGTGAGTTTTCATTCATTAGAATGCATTCCTTTTTGCATCACATCTGCATCAAGAATACATTTTTTGCATCGCATTTGCATCTATAATTATAAATACCAGTAGATACCCTCAATGAAGAATATCTACCAATATAGATAAAAACCATTAAAAACAATAATTTACTTAAAAACTATCGAAATACATCAGCCAGCACTAATATAACGACCACCAAAAACAAGGAATTATTCGCTTTGCCAACATGCAAATGCCTCCTCTGCGGTAAACTTGCCATCAAGCAGTGCACGACCAACAATCACACCCGCAACGCCGCTGCCTTTAAGTGCTTCGATATCAGCTAGGCTGCCAATGCCACCCGATGATTGGAATTGCACTTGTGGGTACTGTTTACAGAGATCAACATAGAGCTCTACGTTTGACCCTTCTAGCGTGCCATCACGTGAAATATCAGTACACAGAACGTGTTTAAGGCCAACCGTGAGGTAATCTTCAATTAGCGCTTCAATGGTCACGCCTGAATCTTCTTGCCAACCTGAAATCGCGACTTTACGTGTGCCGCTTTCGTCAATATTGATATCCAGAGCCAGTACGATTTTTTCAGCGCCGTACTTCTCCATCCAACCTTTCACCAACTCAGGTTGCTTAACTGCTGTAGAACCAACTACAACGCGTTGTGCGCCAGCTTCTAGCAGATCAACAACGTCTTGCTCGTTACGCACGCCACCACCAATCTGGATGTTTGCAGGCGTGCTAGCCAGTAGCTTAGCAATCAAGTCTAACTGACGAGCCGTTGTGTCTTTTGCACCCGTTAAGTCAACAAGGTGAAGCCAACCTGCGCCAGCTTGGTGGTACAAGTTAAACTGCTCAGCTGGGTCTACTTTGTATTCTGTTACTTGCCCGTAGTCTCCTTGGAATAAGCGAACTACTTGACCTTCAATTAAATCTAACGCGGGAATAATCATTTACATTCCTTATAGGGCAACGTTAGCCGCTGCCTAATCCTTATTACAATTCCAAGAAATTCTGAATCAGCTTAGAGCCAGCTTTCGAAGATCGCTCTGGGTGGAACTGAACACCATAATAGTTGCCACTTTGCACTGCGGCTGTGAACGGATTACCGTAATCACATTGTGCGATTGTGTAGTCACCCACCGGCATTGCGAAGCTGTGAACAAAATAGAAGTATTCATCTTCTTCAATGTCTTTAAATAGAGGGTGATTAGGTGTCGCGGTTACTGTGTTCCAGCCCATGTGTGGTAAAGGCAAGTCGCCCGTTTGAAGTAAACGAACTTCACCGTCACACAAACCTAGGCATTCAACTAACTCGTCAGCCTTTTGGCCTTTCTCTTGAGACAATTTGCCTAACAGCTGCATACCTAAACAAATACCTAGCAAAGGCTTCTCTACTTGCTTCACAAGAGAAACAAGGTCGCGCTCTTGCAAGTTCTTCATTGCCTCACTTGCTGTGCCTACACCCGGTAGGAACAGCTTGTCCGCAGCAAGAACAACTTCTGGTTCTTTTGAAATTTCAACTGCGTAGCCTAGACGTTCAATCGCAAACTTCACCGAGGAAACGTTGGCACAACCAGTATCAATAATAACGACTTTCTGCTCTTTCATTGTTTTTCCTTGCTAACGTTAGCCTTACAGAACGCCTTTGCTGCTTGGTAACTCGTTACCTTCAACTTTGATTGCTTGGCGAAGAGTACGACCAAACGCTTTGAATAGGCTCTCAATGATATGGTGATCATTATTGCCATCAGAAGAAAGGTGTAGCGTACAAGCCAATGTATCGGTTAGAGAACGGAAGAAGTGAACCACCATCTCTGTTGAAAGGTCACCCACTTGCTCGCGGCTGAATTTAGCATCGAACTTCAGGTATGGACGGCCAGAAAGGTCTAGCGCACACTGAGCCAAACACTCATCCATTGGTAGGCTGAAACCAAAGCGGCCAATACCACGTTTATCGCCTAATGCATCTTTCAATGCTTGGCCTAAAGCAAGAGCGGTATCTTCTACTGTGTGGTGATCATCAATGTGTAGATCGCCCTTCACAGTCAGGTTCATTTGGAAACCGCCGTGTGTCGCGATTTGATCAAGCATGTGATCGAAGAAACCCATGCCAGTATCGATCTTGTTGCCACCGGTTTCATCAAGGTTTACTGCCACCTTGATGTCCGTTTCTTTAGTGGTACGAACCACTTCAGCAATGCGCGCATTAACCGTCAGATCTTTAACGATTTGTGGCCAGTTAAGCGTGCCTTCAGTTTGCGCATCTGGTCCGTATTGGATACCACGAATTGCCATGTTCTCAGCAAGTTGAAGATCCGTCATTCGATCACCAATCACGACTGACTTTTGGAAGTCAACTTTACCGCCCTGTAGGTATTCCTTAACCATACCCAGCTTAGGCTTGCGGCAAGAGCAATTGTCTTCATCAAAGTGAGGGCAGATTAGAACATCATCAAACTTAACGCCCTGAGACTCAAAGAACTCCATCATCATATTGTGTGGAGCATCGAACTCTTCTTGCGGGTAGCTATCTGTACCTAGACCATCTTGGTTAGTCACCATCACTAAGCGATAACCCGCATCTTGCAGTGCAAGTAGGCTAGGAATAACTAACGGTTCGAATTTTAGTTTGTCTAAACGGTCTACTTGAAAGTCGACTGGCGGCTCAACAATTAAGGTGCCATCACGGTCTATAAAAAGTATTTTCTGTTGTTTACTCACTTGAACTTCCTTTTAATTTTAAATCTGCTGGCCTAGCTAAAATCAAACGCTAACCCAAAATATTGGTTTCATTTGCCAGTCTGTTTTTAATCAACTCAGACTGACAAATGTTATTAATGGTAAGCCTTTCGTTACTGAAAAAAGTTACGAATGAATCCAAGTGTCTTTTCGCACTCTTCGCGGTTACCAATACTAATACGAACACAGTCTTCAATTGGCGAATTACGCAAGATGATGCCAGTGTCCCATGCCGCTTTGAACAACTCATCGCCGTTCGGGAATTTAACCAGCAGGTAGTTACCCCAACCATCAAATACCGTCACTTGAGGCATACCCAACAAACCAGCTTGCAAATACGCTCGGTTAGCACTTAAATCCAAAACTTGGAACTTCGCTCGCGCAAGCCCTTGTTCAGAAAGCGCTTGAACGGCAATATCAGCAACTGGAATTGGAACTGGGTAAGGCGCAATCACTTTCAACAGTACATCGATAAGCGCTTTGTTCGCCAGCGTAAAGCCACAACGTAAACCCGCCAGAGCAAAAGCTTTCGACAAGGTACGCAGAATCGCAAGGTTCGGATATTGCTCAAGCAAGTCGACCGTTGACGCTTCTGTACAGAAATCGATATACGCTTCATCCATCACCACAATCGCTTTGTCTTGTGTCATTTCAAGCAGTTTAACGATGTCTTTACGGTTAACTAAGTTACCTGTTGGGTTATTTGGACTACAAACAAACACCACTTTTACGTTGTCAAGTTGAGCTTCAATAGCTGGAAGATCCAATTGCCATTCAGAAGTCAGAGGCACCACTTTACGCTCAACACCAATCGTCTCTGCACTGATTGCGTACATACCGTAAGTGGGTGGACAGTAAAGAATAGCGTCTTCGTTCGGCTCACAGAAAGCACGAATCAGTAGTTCAATGCCTTCGTCAGCACCACGAGTAGTCAACGTTTGCTCTGGTGCAACACCCGCATATTGAGCGTAAGCATCGATTAGCTCTTTAGGCTGACACTCGCTGTAGCGATTAAGTCGAGTCAGATTTAAGGTGTACTCGTTATCAAACGGAGATTCGTTGGCGTTCAACCATACATCTCCGCTGCCACCAATGCGCCTTGCAGACAAGTAAGGTGTAAGAGCCTGAACTTGTTTTCTTGCTAACTTTTCCATGCCCTACCCTTATTTCGCTTTATTTAGCTGTTCAAATCGATTTAATTTTTCAACTCGGATGGTCACCGCACGTTTGTGTGCGTCCAAACCTTCGGCTTCCGCCATTGTGACTACCGTTGGCGCTAGGCCTTGTAAGCCATCAGCTGTTAACTCTTGTACCGTCATACGCTTAGAGAAATCCGCCAAACCTAGGCTTGAATAAGTCTTGGTATAGCCGTAAGTCGGAAGAACGTGGTTTGTGCCTGATGCGTAGTCACCTGCAGATTCTGGAGACCAGTCACCCAAGAAGATTGAACCAGCATTGTCTAGTAACGGCAGCAGTTCACGTGGACTCTTGGTCTGAACAATCAAGTGTTCCGGGCCATAGAAATTCGAAATCGCAATCGCTTGAGTGATCGATTCAGCAATGATGATTAGACTTGAAGCCAATGCTTGCTGAGCGATGTTCGCACGAGACAGCTCTTTCAGTTGCTTCTGAACCGCATCGGTTACTTGGTCGGCAATAACTGGCGATGGTGTTACTAATACAACCTGTGAATCTGGGCCATGTTCAGCTTGGCTCAGTAGATCAGCAGCAATGAAGTCAGCATCCGCAGTTTCGTCTGCAATCACCATCACCTCCGATGGGCCTGCCGGCATATCAATCGCAGAACCACGGAAGTCATTGCTTACTTGGCGCTTAGCTTCCGTTACGTACGCATTACCAGGACCGAAAATTTTATCTACTTTAGAGACACTCTCCGTACCGTAAGCCATCGCCGCAACAGCTTGAGCACCACCTACATTGTAAACCTCATCGATTTTACAAAGATTAGCGACATACAAGATTTCATCCGCGATTGGCGGAGGTGAACAAAGCACAACCTTGCGGCAACCCGCGATTTGAGCGGGTACACCTAACATAAGAACCGTTGACGGAAGTGGCGCGCTGCCACCCGGAATATAAAGGCCAACAGTATTAATAGCGCGTGTCACTTGCTCACACACAACGCCTGGCTGTGTTTCAACCTTAATTGGCTGCGGCTTCTGAGCTTCGTGAAACTTAGCAATATTGCTATAAGCTTGCTCTAACGCTTGCTTCATTTCTGGTGTTAAACGAGCACATGCCTCTTCAATCTCAGTCGAGCTGACTCGAATGGATTCTGGAGTCACACGATCGAACTTTTCAGTCAGTTCTTTAAGTGCGGCATCGCCTTCATTTCGTACTTTTGCAATAACATCAGAAACAGTCGCTGTGATGTTTGCACCTTCAGTAATAGCTGGACGCTCTAGTACCGAGTCTTGCTGTGATTCACTTAAAGATTGCCAAACAACGGTTCTCATCGTCACTACCCCATCATTTTTTCGATTGGTAATACTAGAATCGAGCTTGCACCCAACTCTTTCAGCTGTTCCATAGTTTCCCAGAACAAGTTCTCGGTACTTACAAGGTGAACGGCAACTTTGTCTTTGTCTGTTGATAGTGGAAGAACAGTAGGATCTTCAGCGCCAGGCAATAATGCTTTGATTTGCTCTAGCTGAGATGTAGGCGCGTGAAGCATGATGTACTTCGACTCTTTTGCTTGTTGAACACCTTGCATACGAGTCAGTAGTTTTTCAATCAGAGCTGTTTTGTCTGCATCGAACTCACCAACACGCTGAATCAATGTTGCTTTAGATTGGAAGATAGCTTCTGCTTCTTTTAGGCCATTCGCTTCTAGCGTCGCACCTGTAGAAACTAGATCGGCAATAGCGTCTGCTAGGCCTGCGCGAGGCGCAACTTCAACCGAACCCGTTAGCATACAAGCGCTGAATTCAACACCCTGCTCGTCCATGTAGGCTTTCAGTAGTTGTGGGTAAGTTGTCGCAATACGTTTACCCGCTAGATCTTGTGGGCCGTTGTATTCTTCGTCTTTGTTAATCGCGATAGAAAGACGGCAACCACCGAAGTCTAAACGACGTAGTGTGCGAAACTCTGATGGCTCTTTTAAAGCAACACGGTCTAGGCGAACTTCTTCTAGTTCATTTTCACCGATGAAACCAAGGTCAACCACACCATCCATGATAAGACCTGGGATGTCGTCATCACGAACTAATAACAAGTCGATTGGCATATTTAGTGAATGAACAACTAAGCGCTCACCCATGATGTTAAATTTAACACCACATTTTTTAAGTAGATCTTGGCACTCTTTACTTAAGCGACCTTTCTTTTGAATTGCGATTCTTAGGCGTTGTGTCTGCATTGCTGTATCCCTGTGCAAATATTTGAATTTATTGATTATTTAAAAGTGCTAAAACTAAAAAACCCTCGGAAGACTTTGTCGTCCCGAGGGTTTAAATCTAAATTCTTTGACTTAACCTCCGGGAGAATTCTTGCTCCCGGGTATACGTAAATCTCCCCGAAAGACTAGATAGGGTGATGATGGTGATGAATGTTCATTACTAATTTACGCATACTTATCAGCTCTTAGGTTGTTTACTGTCTTGTCTCCACACTAACTAAGCTGACACCCTTTTTCAACCATTTATTCGAACTTTTTTCACGAAATTTAAAATTAAATTAACGAACACAAAAAAAGGGAGGCAAACGCCTCCCTTCTCATTATTCAATCAAATGATGACTAGCTTTTACACGTTGCTATCTTGCAACGAGAGAAATAAGCCAATGCAAAACATACCGCAACAAACGTTAGAGACGCTGCGCCAAATGCAATGCCAGTTGATGATGTCATTCCTAGGGTGATGAAACCAATACACGATACGAACGCCACAGACAGCGCATAAGGGAGCTGAGTCGATACGTGATCAATGTGGTTACAACGCGCACCTGTAGAAGACAGAATCGTTGTATCTGAGATTGGAGAACAGTGGTCACCAAATACAGAACCCGCAAGAACCGCACTTAGCATAGGAAGAATTAGCGCGATGTCAGAGGCTGCAGCCATGTCACCCGCAATCGGTAACATGATACCGAACGTACCCCAAGATGTACCTGTCGAGAACGCCATTAGGCCAGCAAGAAGGAACAAGATAACCGGTAGCCAGTGGTAATCGATGTTACCTGTTGCTAGAGAGGATAGGTACGAACCTGTTTTCATGTCGCCAATAACAGAACCAATCGTCCATGCAAATACAAGGATAAGGATAGCGCCAAACATTGAGCTTGCACCAATCCACATTGTTCTTGTGATATCAGCCATAGGTAGTTTCTGTTTGAATACCGTTGCTAGCGCAACGAGTAAACCAATCACACCACCGTAAACCAGAGACTTACCTACATCTGTATTTTCAAATGCACCAAGTAAGTTGAATGCTTGACCATCAGCAGTAAGCGCTTGGCCACCGGTGTAAAGCATTGCTGCAACCGTCGCGACGATTAACGCTACGATTGGCATAACGAGATCAGAAACAGAACCGTTTTCGCTCTCTTGAATATCTAGCTCTTCGTTTAGATCGTGCGCTTGCTTTTGATCATTATCGCCTTCAAAACCGCGACCTTGAGAGGCTTCGATCTCATGCTCGCGCATTTTGCCAACATCTAAACCAAACCACGCAACAGCAAACACCATTAATAGTGCGAACACTGCGTAGAAGTTCATTGGGATAAGGCGAACGTAAGCACCCAGTGCAGAATACTCTGTCACACCGTGTGTCACTAAGATGCCACCAATGATAGTGATGATGTAAGCACCCCAGCTAGAAGCCGGCATGATCACACACATAGGAGCAGCAGTTGAATCTAGAATATAAGCTAGCTTAGCGCGAGATACGTAGAAGCGGTCAGTTACAGGGCGAGAGATGGCACCTACCGCTAAGCTGTTGAAGTAATCATCAACAAAGATGAATACACCTAAAAAGGCAGCAAGTAGTTTTGAACCACGTTTGCTCTTAACACGAGACTGCGCCCACTCAGCGAATGCGCGAGTACCGCCAGACAGTGTTAATAATGCCGTTGTCATTCCAAGGATAATTAGGAAAGCAACGATACTCATGTTCCAAGTGTTAATACCACCATCTTCGATGAAAACACCAGATACTTTAGTAAAGACGTAGCTAGCTGCGTTACCTACCGAGTAGTCAGCAAGTAGAATCGCACCCATGACGATACCGACACCCAAGGAAACTAATACACGGCGGGTAACAATAGCAAGAGTCAAGGCAACCAAGGGAGGAAGCAGCGATAAAGGCGATGTTGCAAAATCTATTAAATTCATGATCTTCAAAAACCAGTTTTTTATTTGGCTAGAGATCTACTGCAGATAAACTTGATACGGCTTATCAAGCTCATGTTGAACTAAGCGAAAGGGAAGTGAACACTTCACCCAACCCTACAGTAGCGCTCCATAGTTTAAAATTAAGACTATGGCAGTGTTGTACCTATTGAGCACAACCCCAGCAAATTGCTTAGATATACAATTTACTTCGGCAATTACACCTTTCATTCCCGTTCATTGGCATCACCCCAACGAAAACTACTCTTTATAATTGCACCTCTACGTGCGGTAACATTATTAACCGTGTAAACCAGAGTTTAACAACAGATTAACCAAAGCACCGCATCAGGTAGCCGCAATTGTACCCATCAAGAGCAACAATGCAACATATCATTCCGAGAAAAATAGCTTTTTGTTAATGAAGTAATCAATAGAAGAATAGTCAACTTTTACGGATTACTCCACTTAACACATATCAGATATCACCTGTTTTTTTTAAGATATTCTTAATAGTTATTATAAGTTCATTAGAGGTCTATCTTTTCATCTTAAAGCACTCGTCTCATTTTTTTATTTAAATAACTAATAGAAGAAATACTATTTGTTTTATTCTTAGCCTCTGTTTATTATTAGGAGGATTATTTAGTTTACCTTGATGGGAAATATCATGTCTGAATTAACAAAAACTCTATTAAATATCCGTAGCCTTCGTGCGTTCTCACGTGAATTAACTCTTGAGCAACTTGAAGAAGCGCTAGACAAGCTGACTATTGTTGTACAAGAACGTCAAGAGTCTGAAGCTGAAGAACGCGCAGCAAAAGCAGAGCAAGAAGCTAAGCTTTCTGCTATCGCAGAACAAATTGCAAAAGACGGAATCGATGTTGCCGATCTTATTGCTGCACTTTCTGGTGAAGCAAAATCTAAAACAACAAAATCTAAACGTGCTCCTCGCCCTGCGAAATACAAATACGTAGACGCGAATGGCGACGAAAAAACTTGGACAGGTCAAGGCCGTACGCCTTCAGCTATCCAAGAACAACTAGATGCTGGTAAATCTCTAGAAGAGTTTGCTCTTTAAGGCATCGAGTTTGCTAAGTGAATAATCAATAACTCACTAAGCAATAGAATTAATATTTAAGTCGACTAAAGTATTATTTACGGCTTCAATATATTCAGAAACAAAAAAGGCTCCTTTCGGCTGTCTCTTGATCACAAGTCTGGTTAATCAAGAGACTTAGCGAGTTCATACCCTTCAAGGATGGTTTGTAACCTAAGCCATCCTTGCCATAACGTCTTTATAGAAGCGCGACCTGTTCGCTTGGTATTCTTCCAACCACCTAACCGAGCAATACCGTTGTAAGCCCATGATATATTAGGCGCTTCTTTCGGTAGTTTTTTGCTCTCCAACTTGAGCCACATTAACTTCCACGCTTTGCCTTTTAATACCTGCTCACAACTGCTCTTAGATAACTCGTCTGATTCATTCATAAACCTCAACTGGAGTAACCGAGTCGCGATAAAAGCCAAAACGACGCTGAGCCTTTCTAAGTTATCCTTACTTTGCATTCTCAGTTGCTCAACTTCAGTCCCTTCACTTTTCCAGACTTTATGAAAATCTTCTATTAGCCAGCGCCGCTCATAATAACTGACGATTTTGAGTGCCTCTTCCTTGCTCGTTATCGGCTCTGAAGTCAGTAAGTGCCATGCGAGCTTATTACCACTCTCTCCTTGTTCTATACATCCCACGTAGTAAAGCGGAATGTTATCGAACTCTTTCTTGTTAGCAGGAGACTTGAGTGTCACGGGGGCATATTTGATATCTAAATGAGCCTTGCGAGCTTTACGACCGCCTTTTTGCGGTATTTCGAGCACTTTCTCTCCGGCTGATAACAGGGTAGAGGCATAGCTATAAAGACGATTATCATGCTCTTCAATACAGCGGCTTTGCATTGAGCGAACGAGGAACCTTTGTTGTTGCTCTCGCTTGTAAGTGAGGTATTCAAATAGGTCGGCTTCTCTATCGCACACAGAAATGACATCCGAAATTTTATCGCCAAGTCGCTCAGCGACATGGCGAGAGGCTTGTTCCCACTTATAACTTTCTTTCTCTTTGTATGGTCGAGTCGCATGCTGGTGCCTTTGACCTCGCTTTTCTATATCACGAGTCCAGCGCTGTTGTTCAATTAAACCAATAACAGATTGAGTGTCGGGAGCAAAAAGTAAGGTTGAGTGTACGAACATGGCGCGATGTCGATTGCCTTGATTGGAGTGCCCGAGTTCATCTCGAATGCTGCGATGGGAGTAACTGAGAGAAGTGGTGTCTTCTAAGGCAAGAAGTGTTTGTTGCTCTAATGCTTCTTGTGCGGTGACATAAAAACCCGCTTCTGCGATATCTTCTGCTTTGATTTGCTCATTACGGATGAAGCGATAAGCCCCTTCCATTTCAGCAGGGGAGATAATGAGTTTCGAGACGGGTACGCCAGGCTGCTCGGCCAGTGAGGCTGCGAGAGCAACGAGTCTTTGAGTGCGTCTAGGGTCATTAAGGTGGGCTTGACCGAACTGTTTTTGTGCCCAAAGGGTTGGCTCTATATAGGTCATGATAATCATCCTTGTCATTGCTTAGATGATCAGATCATGAAACCTAAAAATAGTTCAAAAAAAATCCCCAAGCGTGGCTTAGGGATTTGTGTATAAGAGACAGCCTTTCGGAGCCTTTTTTATATTTCTAATAGTGAAATATAAATCAAAAAAATGCCTTATCTTTCCCAGTACGCTTCTTCTAGACTATCTTCTCTTTCAGGAAGGCCTCGAGATAATCGTGGCGAGTGCTGAACTAATACTTCATAACTTGCGCGGTTTGAATATTTACAAACTTGTGAGAAAGAAGAATACGTCAAGAATGAATGCTGATGCTTACTTGAGTTAGGCACATTTTCTTTATGGTACTTATTAGCGGCCATATCATGTAATAGAGCAGACAACGCAGCATCACCGGCACCATTCGTATTCTTAATCTTTTCTGGGCCGCCCATGTAAGGTGCGATATGCGAATAGATTTTCGTTGGATTTTCACATAAATCTTTATGTGCGGGACGACTAAACTCATAACGGTTAAATTCAGCAATCGAGCCTGGTAACAACGGTAATGATGTTTCACGCTTCACTGCATCTTCTGTGTAACCCGCCATAAACAAGCCCACAGGGCCTGCTGTACATAGAACTAAGTCTACCCAATCCAGTGCTTTGTCGGAAGCAGCTAGAGGATCGCTTTCACCAGTTAATGCTTCAGCTTCGTCTTCGTTCATTGCAACAACGGTTACATGTTGTTCAAGGAAATCTTTCCAAAACTCTGGATCATCTTGAATAACGAATTTAGTACCAAGCGTTAAAACAACAGGTACATCGTATTTCTTCGCGTACTCAATAGCTTTCATTGTTGCTTCAGGCATAGGGTCACCTGGTTTACAACGAACTAAATACGCCGTTAATACTAAAGCAGAAGCATTTTTGAAAATTTTCTCAGGGATGCTTTCTGGTTTTAATTGGTTCATTTGTCCTTCGCTAATTGCGAAAGTACGTTCACCATCTTCTGTAATTAATGCAAAGCAGCGACCAATTGCGCCATCTACCCCTTGTAAATGGTTCAGATCCATTCTGCTTGATGTATTACATAAATAGCGGTAACCGTAGCTACCAATTTTAATATCTTGGCTCATTACACCTAACAGTGTTGAACGGTCATCCGCCAATACTGAGTAATTGTGTAATGTGTTACCGATCGTGCCACCTGCGTATTCATTAGTGATCAGGCACTGTTCTTTTAATTCTTGATACAAAGATTCAGCAGCTTCATCACCAATAACCAAAGAGTGTCCCTTACTTAAGCCATATTTCTCGATTAGCTCAGAACTCACCTTTGCTTCAATATCCACCAAAGTTTGGTCAATACCGATAATATGGGTACGTGACATTCTTTTGCTCGTTTGAGCTTGGCTTACTAAAGGGTCACGAGCGTGAACCGGAAAATAGTGCTTTGATTTACGTTGTCCAGGGAATTTCATAGGGCTAGTCTAAGTCAAGGGGAAATAGGTGGCGGATTCTACCGCGCTATATTTAACGCGGCAATCTTTCAAACTATAGCAAACGTTTGCTAGGCTATTTTTTTATTCGCCTTCCATAAAGCTAAGATCAGGCAGCATGCCCAAATGCTCGGCGTAACGTTTCTGATTAAACTCTGCGCCGTTTTTCATTACATCAAATACTTCAATTGCCAGTGCACATGCCATCGCTGCAATTGCCTCTTCACGAGGTGTACCTGTCATCATTAAACGCATTAGCGTCTCTTTAACTTTTACTGGTTGTCCATCTTCAAGTTGGTTCTCGATAATCTCGATCAACTGTTCTTCTTGCATAAACTCATTTTGTTCAGACATTTTTTATCTCAGCTCTTGGATTTTGAGCGACTATGCCACATATAGATCTGACATCCTAGCGAGTCTCCTCGCGTTCATGCGATTCTCTAACGAAGTCAGCGCATTATTTGTGCAAATGAAACTGTGATTCCGGTCTCGGATCTGTCACGGTGTCCCTCTTTCTGTTAGAATCTGCGACCAAGTAATAGTAACGGTGTTTAGACATGTCAGATATCAGCTCTGGAAACAGCGAAAAGAAAGTAATTGTCGGTATGTCCGGCGGTGTAGATTCGTCAGTATCGGCGTATCTTCTTCAGCAACAAGGCTATCAGGTAGAAGGCCTTTTCATGAAAAACTGGGAAGAAGACGATAACGAAGAATACTGCACGGCAGCTGAAGACCTTGCTGATGCTCAAGCGGTATGTGACAAGTTAGGTATCCACCTTCACACTATCAACTTTGCAGCAGAGTACTGGGATAATGTATTCGAGTACTTTCTGGAAGAATACAAAGCGGGTCGTACACCGAACCCAGATATCCTTTGTAACAAAGAAATCAAATTCAAAGCATTCTTAGAGTTTGCGGATGAAGTATTAGACGCAGACTACATCGCGATGGGTCACTATGTTCGTCGTACTTTCCCAACACAAGAAGAGCTAGACGCTGGTGCGAAGCCAGAAATGCTACGCGGCCTAGACGGCAATAAAGACCAAAGTTATTTCCTTTATACGCTAAGCTCAGATCAAGTGGCACGCAGCCTATTCCCTGTGGGTGAATTAGAGAAGCCAGAAGTACGACGTATTGCTGAAGAGCAAGACTTGATCACTGCGAAAAAGAAAGATTCAACAGGCATCTGCTTTATTGGTGAGCGCAAGTTCACTGAGTTCTTAGGCAAATACCTACCCGCTCAACCGGGAAACATCGAGACACCAGAAGGCCAAGTTATTGGGCAACACCAAGGCTTGATGTACCACACACTAGGCCAACGTAAAGGCCTGCATATCGGTGGCACCAAAGGTGGCGGCGGTAATGAAGAACCATGGTTTGTTGGTGAAAAAGATCTTAAACGTAATGTTCTGATCGCGGTACAAGGTAAAGACCACCCTCTTTTAAAATCAGAAGGTTTGATCGCTTCTCAGCTTCATTGGGTTAATCGCACACCAATTACTGAAGTTATGACGTGCACGGTAAAAACACGTTACCGTCAGACCGATATTCCTTGTACAATCATCCCAATTGATGATGAGAACATTAAGGTTATTTTTGACGAACCACAAATTGCGGTGACCCCAGGTCAATCAGCAGTGTTCTACCTAGACAACGTATGTCTTGGTGGTGGTATCATTGAAAAGCGCATCTAACCAATAATCGAACGACAAACAATAGAAGACAACTAGGAGTTACTACGTGGCTAATACACTTTATGACCGTACTATTGCTTTCGCTGGAATTTGCCAAGCTGTGGCTTTGGTTCAACAAGTAGCGAAAGACGGCCATTGTGATAAAGATGCCTTCGAAGCTTCACTCAGTGCCATTTTAAATACCAATCCAGCGAACACCGTGGGTGTCTTTGGACGTGAAGCGAACCTAAAGCTTGGCCTTGAGTGCTTAGTAAAAGGTATCGATAGTACTCCCGCTGGTAGCGATATTACTCGCTACATCATCAGCTTGATGGCACTTGAGCGTAAGCTATCTTCTCGTAACGACTCTATGTCTCAGCTTGGCGATCGTATTCAAACTGCAGAACGTCAAACTGAACACTTTGATCTGTTTGACGAGCAAATGATCAGCAACCTAGCCAGTATCTACCTTGATGTTGTGAGCCCTATCGGCCCACGTATTCAGGTTTCTGGTACGCCAGCTGTACTTCAACAGACGTCGAACCAGCATAAGGTTCGTGCCCTGCTGTTATCAGGAATTCGAAGCGCTGTGTTATGGCGTCAAGTTGGCGGTAAACGTCGCCACCTTATCTTCGGTCGCAAGAAGATGATCGAGCAGGCTCAAATCCTGCTAGCTCGCATGTGATTTATTAGCTCGCGCCTCGTCGCGAGCTTGTTTTTTGTACCAACACAACTCTCACGCAAACGATTGCGCATTGTGCGTGACAATTGAGATTGTTACTGGTATAAACCTCTCAAAATTTAGAAAACTCAATTCAGGAGAACACCATGGAACTGTCAGCATTGACTGCTGTTTCACCAGTAGACGGCCGTTACGGAAGCAAGACTGTTGCATTACGCAGCATCTTTAGTGAGTTTGGCCTACTAAAGTACCGCTCTATCGTTGAAGTTCGTTGGTTACAAAAGCTTGCAGCTACAGATGCAATCAAAGAAGTACCAGCGTTCAGTGCAGAAGCTAACCAGTTTCTTGATGAACTAGCAGCTAACTTCAGTGAAGAAGATGCTCTACGTATCAAAGAGATCGAGCGCACGACTAACCACGACGTTAAAGCGGTTGAGTACTTCTTGAAAGAGAAAGTTGCTGGCGTTCCTGAACTTCACGCTGTAAACGAATTTATTCACTTTGCATGTACTTCTGAAGACATCAACAACACATCTCACGCGCTTATGCTTAAAGAAGCTCGTGACACAGTGATTCTTCCAGAAATCCGTAACGTAATTGATGCTATCAAAGCACTTGCGAACGAGTACCGTGACATTCCATTACTGTCTCGTACACACGGTCAGCCTGCTTCTCCTTCTACTATGGGTAAAGAGATGGCTAACGTTGCGTACCGTATGGAACGTCAATACAAGCAAATCGAAAACGTTGAGATCCTAGCGAAAATCAACGGTGCTGTAGGTAACTACAACGCACACCTTTCTGCATACCCAGAAGTTGAATGGCACCAGTTCAGCGAAGAGTTCATCACTGAATCTCTTGGCGTAACTTGGAACCCGTACACAACTCAAATCGAACCTCACGATTACATCGCTGAGCTTTTTGATGCAGTTGCACGTTTCAACACTATCCTTCTAGACTTCGACCGTGACGTTTGGGGCTACATCGCTCTTGGTCACTTCAAGCAGAAGACTATTGCTGGCGAAATCGGTTCTTCTACAATGCCGCATAAAGTTAACCCAATTGACTTCGAAAACTCTGAAGGCAACCTTGGTCTAGCAAACGCAGTATTCAGCCACCTTGCACAAAAACTTCCAGTTTCTCGCTGGCAGCGTGACCTAACTGACTCTACGGTTCTTCGTAACCTAGGTGTTGGTGTTGGCTACGCAATCATTGCATACACTTCAACTCTGAAAGGTATTAGCAAGCTAGAAGTTAACCGTGAAGCGCTACTTGCTGAACTAGACAAGAACTGGGAAGTACTAGCAGAACCAGTACAAACAGTAATGCGCCGTTACGGCATCGAGAAGCCATACGAGAAGCTAAAAGAGCTAACTCGTGGTAAACGTGTAGATGGCGAAGGCATGCGTGCATTCATCGACGGCCTTGAAATCCCTGCAGACGAGAAAGTTCGTCTGAAAGAGATGACTCCAGCGAACTACATCGGTCAAGCAATCGAGCTAACTGACAAGCTGTAAGATTCGAATTTCGAATCACAGAATAGACTAAGGCTTCCCATGTGGAAGCCTTTTTGTTGAGCGGAAGAAAGTGTGCTTAGTACGCGCTGTCATCAAAAGAACACTAAGCACTCCCTACTTATTACCCTACACATGTCAGTCCGTGCGATATCAACCAATAAATATCGCAACGCTTCATCACTAGTACCCCTCTATCACCAGACACATATCCCTTGGATACTTACTGTCTTGAACACCAAGATCAAAAAAGGCCTCCCGAAGGAAGCCTTTAAAAGGTCTCTTGTCGACTAGCCACTGAGAATTACGTAGCGATTACATGTTACGTAGAGACGCAATACGCTTGTCTAGTGGTGGGTGGCTCATCAGAAGCTCAGTAAGCGATTTCTTGCCGTTGATACCAAATGCCATCATAGAACCTTCTAGTTGTGGCTCATGGCTCACCTTTAGACGTTCTAGCGCTGCTATCATCTTCTCTTTACCTACTAAGTGCGCAGCACCTGCATCGGCATGGAATTCACGATGACGGCTGTACCACATCGTAATGAAGCTTGCTAAGAAACCAAATACCAATTCCAACACCATTGACACACCAAAGTACACCATCATGTTGCTGCCACCCTCTTCTTCGTTGTCATTCGACGCAACAATGTTGGCGATGAAACGAGATAGGAAGATAACGAACGTGTTCACCACGCCCTGCATTAGCGTCATGGTCACCATATCACCGTTCGCGATGTGACTCACTTCATGCGCTAACACCGCTTCAGCTTCATCACGCGTCATGTTGTGTAACAGACCCGTAGAGACTGCTACTAATGAATCATTACGCTTAGCGCCCGTCGCAAACGCGTTGATGTCTGGCGAATCGTAAATCGCCACTGTTGGCATACCAATACCAACTTGTTGAGACTGACGGCTTACTGTCTCCATCAACCAATGTTCGGTTTCGTTACGTGGACTTTCAATGACCATACCGGCTACCGATCGTAGCGCCATTTTCTTTGACATCATTAATGAAATGAATGAGCCACCAAAGCCAAATACTGCAGCCATCACCAATAAGCCTGATAGGCTACCAGGTTGCATACCTGTAACTGCGTATACAATATTAAGAACAACACTTAGTACCAATACAACCGCTAGGTTGGTTGCAAGGAACAACATTACTCGCTTCATTACTTATCTCCGCATGAAAGCTGTTTTTATAAAACTTATTATAGACAAGGCAGACAGCAATTTATTCCAACCTTGAAGACTTATACTTACTTATACATATAGTCTTAGATTAAGAAAACAAGGTTAAGCATTAAATTGCAACATTTGATTACGAGACCATATTCGAATCACCTCCAGTCTATTAGACCTAAGTCGTATGGTGTCGGTATAACAATCCGTTTACAGTGGCTTCAGATGATTTATTGGCTAGTCTATGTACAAAAAGGGAAGAATCATGGTTGAAGGTACTAACACTCAAATGGCTATCGATTTACTGTGCTGTCACCTAGGGATTACTGAAGAAGAAGCAAAAAAGCAGATTGGGATCCTAACACCGCAAACGGCACAGACAAAAATCACAGAAACACAACAAGCACTAATGGGACTTACAAAAGAACACTAACCCATAGCGACTTGTTCAAAGGCCAGTTGTTTATAAACTTATGGCCAAAAGGCTTAACATAGCAAAAGGGCTGCAATTGCAGCCCTTTTCTTGTTTAACGTATAACTCGAAGTTTAAAGGTCGAGCAATGGCTGTATATCAATATACTTACCAATGTTCTTAGACTTTGCTCTTGGCACATACGGAATTTCACCTAACTTCGGTGCACCTAGCTTATCTTCAAGCATCGCTATAATTTCAGCGTAATGTTCAGTACCTGGGTTAATGCGGTTTGCAACCCAACCCACTAGGTTCAGTCCATCAGCACGAATCACTTCTGCGGTTAGCAGTGCATGACTCAAACAGCCAAGCTTAATACCGACCGTCAATACCACTGGCAGCTGCTCTTTTTTGACCCAGCTAGACAAATATTCTTCATCAGAAACCGGTACACGCCAACCACCAGCACCTTCAACTAACACGATGTCAGAGTTTTGCTTATGCTCTGCCAACTTAGCTGATAATACGGTTTCATCAATCACGACACCATCATGCTTTGCTGCAATGTGTGGTGATGATGGTAACAACAACGCATACGGGTTAACGTCTTCGTAGGCGATATCTTGCGTCGCAGCTTCTTGAAGATGCAGTGCATCACTATTACGTAATCCCTCAGGGGATTGTTCACACCCTGCGGCAACTGGCTTGTAGCCTATTGTTGATAACTCTTGTGCGGCTAAAGCTTGAAGAATCGCTTTTGAAACCACAGTTTTTCCCACTTCGGTATCCGTACCTGCAATGAATAATGCATCAATCATAATTGAATAACCCCTAAACAAACTTGATATGTTGCTGGTAAGAAACCTTGATGGTTTTTAAACTCTCTATATTCCCGCTCAACAAGCTGCAACATTCGGCGACTTGTTAAACCTTGTGAGCGACCACTTACGTGATTAGCGCCGATACCTTTAAGGTCGCGCATCAGTTCAAACGCAGTGTCGTACCAAACGGTGATGGTGGGCAAGTCTAGTTGATGAGCAGTACAGCTAGATTGCGCTAACGCAATTTTTACCTGATTGATTGTAATAAAATGGTTAACGTGTTGATGTGTGTCAATTTTTGACCATGAGTTTTTCAGTTCAAACAGTGACCCATCAAGCAAAGTTGAGAAAATAACACGTCCCCCAAGCGAGGTGACACGCTTCATCTCCCTCAAGGGCGACGATAAATCGTCACACCATTGCAACGCAAGGCTAGAGAAAACAATATCAAAAGCCCCATCTTCGAATGGCAATAGCTCGGCATCAGCTTGTCGATATAAAGAGATCATTGCGCCACAGCGCTGTTCGGCTTTTTGCAGCATTCCAATAGAAAGGTCTGCGCATACCACTTCAGCGCCTCGTTCCACCAATTGCTGTGAGAAATAGCCAGTGCCACAACCTAAATCGAGCACCTTTAACCCAGAGAGGTCACTCGGTAACTTACCCAGCAGTCGGTGGCCGACATCGCGCTGGAATTCAGCGTGTTTGTCATAGGTTGTTGCTGCTTTGCCGAAGGCTTCGGCAATCGCACTCTTGTCTTGGCTTACGTAATTATCCACTACTGCTTCTTGTGACATTTACTGAGCCTCTTTCTCTAATTCAAAGTTCGATTCTAAGCTTGGTTTGATATTTAATTCGTCGTGTCGCTCCATTGCTTGAAGCAGAGAACTGGTTAACTGAAAAATCTGTTTCTGACTGTGGTTCGCCGTTAAGGTAATACGCAAACGAGCAGTCCCAATAGGCACCGTTGGTGGCCTTATTGCCGTTACCCAAACTTGGTTGCGCTTTAACTCTTCAGCAATAGATAGTGCTGCTTGGGCTTCGCCGATTAAAAATGGCTTGATCGGCGTCTGAGTATCAATAAAACCTTTCACACCATTCATCTGCTCTGCATAGAGAGCGCCTAGCTCCGTGAGTTTCTCACAACGCCACTCTTGCGTTTGAATCATCTGACATGCATGAGACAAAGCCACCGCTTGTGAAGGTGGCATTGCCGTCGAATACACATGATGACGCGCAAACTGAGTTAAGTAATCACCCACTTCTGACGAACAAAGAATCGCAGCACCAGAAAGGCCAAATGCTTTACCAAAGGTCACCACCAAGATATCAGGTGAGATTTGTGCGGCGTTGCAACTCCCTGCCCCGTTATCACCTAATACGCCAATACCGTGGGCATCATCAACCACCAACCAACTGTCGTATTGATTAGTCAGGCTAGATATCTGGCTGAGAGGCGCTTGATCACCATCCATGCTGAACACACCCTCAGTCACAACCAAGGATTGTGGAGTTTGACTCAATAGCGACTCTAAATGTTGCGTGTCGTTATGCTTAAAGCGTTTCATGGTTGCAGGTGAAAGCATCCCCGCTTCCATCAAAGAGGCGTGGTTGAGCTTATCTTGCAGTAGAAAATCGTCTTTTTCGAGCAGAGAAAACAATAAGGCTTGGTTAGCGCTGAAACCAGAGTTAAAGAGAATGGCGCGTTCAAAGCCAAGCCATTCACACAGCTGAGCCTCTAAATTTCGATGAGCAGGACTAAAGCCCGTGACCAATGGCGAAGCCGCACTGCCGGCACCATATTGGGAAAGTCCGGTTTGCCATGCATCGACCAGTTCAGGATCGTTTGCCAAACCTAAATAGTCATTACTCGAAAAATTAATGAAGCTAGAACCTTCGCTAGTAAGCAAAGGGCCATTACTGTTTTCGAGTACCTTAAGTTGACGAGTTAACCCTTGCTCACGGCGATGGACAAGGGCACTTTTGATACGTGATTTAAACAGTGGCATCGTAGAACATGTCATCTTTCGTTGGACGAGCAGCAACGCGCTCCACCACTTGATCTAACAGTTCATTTTCTTGAATTTCGTCTGGCTTCTGAGCCACCTGTTGGCTGTTGATACCTAACTTCTTAAACAGCTGCATGTCCGTGTCTTCATCTGGGTTTGGCGTAGTCAGTAGCTTACAGCCGTAGAAGATAGAATTCGCACCCGCCATGAAACACATCGCCTGCATCTGTTCGTTCATGTTCTCACGGCCTGCTGATAAACGAACCGCAGACATAGGCATCATGATGCGAGCAATCGCTATCAGTTTGACGAAGTCGAAAGACTCAACATCATCGACGTTTTCCATCGGTGTGCCTTTGACTTTTACGAGCATGTTGATTGGTACACTTTCTGGGTGAACAGGAAGGTTCGCAAGCTCTACAAGCAGGCCTGCACGGTCATTAGTACTTTCGCCCATACCAATAATACCACCAGAACAGATCTTCATACCGGCATCACGCACATGAGATAGCGTATCTAAACGGTCTTGGTAAGTACGAGTGGTGATAATACTGCCGTAGAACTCCGGAGACGTATCAAGGTTATGGTTGTAGTAATCCAAACCTGCGTCCGCTAGCTCACCTGCTTGGTCAGGCGTTAACATGCCTAGTGTCATACATGTTTCTAGGCCCATGCCTTTCACACCTTTGATCATGTCAGTTAGGTGAGGCATATCGCGTTCTTTCGGGTTTTTCCACGCCGCGCCCATACAGAAACGAGTCGAACCCGCGTTCTTGGCTTTTTGCGCCGCATCCAAAACACGCTCGACTTCCATTAAGCGTTCTTTGTCGACATCCGTCCGGTAGTGAGCACTTTGAGGGCAGTACTTACAATCTTCAGGACAAGCACCTGTCTTAATCGATAACAGTGTACTCACCTGCACGTGGTTGTGCTCTTGGTACTGTCTATGAACCACTTGAGCTTCAAACATTAAATCCATAAACGGTTTTTCAAGCAGTGCTCTTACTTCAGCAACTGTCCAGTCATGACGAACTTCCACGTGTCGATCCTTTTTTATTATTTGATGTTACATCTCTATCAATAGAGATTGTATTTATGCTTGGATAGTCTACCGACAAGCTTTAGACTGTCAACATATTGATAATATCAAAAGTTTACATTTGGCTACTTTCTAGCCATATCAAGAATGGAAGTTACTATGGATCTCGCCTTTGATCGCCAGCATATCTGGCATCCTTATACATCAACGTTGACACCTCTGACCTGCTATCCAGTCACCAACGCAGACGGCGTTTACCTAGAATTAGAGGGCGGAAAACGAATTATTGATGGTATGTCCTCTTGGTGGTCAACCATCCACGGCTACAATCATCCAGAGCTCAATGCTGCAGCTCACAGCCAAATCGATAAGGTTTCGCATGTTATGTTTGGAGGTATCACCCACCAACCTGCTATCGATTTATGTAAGAAACTTTTGAACCTAGCACCAAATAATCTCGAGCACGTATTCTTGGCTGATTCAGGTTCAGTCGCCGTAGAGGTTAGTCTCAAGATGGCCCTTCAATACTGGCATGCTAAAGGGCAACCTCGTTCAAAATTCCTCACACTGAGAGATGGCTATCACGGCGATACTTTTGCTGCAATGTCAGTGACCGATCCAGATAACTCGATGCACAGTCTCTACAAGGGATTTTTGCCTGAACACGTCTTTGCCGATTCACCAAAAACTGGCTTCTGGGATGAGTGGAACTCAAGTGACATCGATAGCTTTCGAGAAAAGCTAACGGTCCACCACAAAGAAGTGGCAGCTGTGATCTTAGAACCAATCGTTCAAGGCGCTGGCGGTATGCGCATTTACCACCCTGAATTCCTGAGACAAGTACGCTTGCTGTGTGATGAATTCAACGTATTGCTGATCTTGGATGAGATTGCGACTGGATTTGGTCGTACAGGGAAACTGTTTGCTTGCGAACATGCCGATGTTCAACCGGATATTTTATGCGTAGGTAAGGCGCTAACTGGTGGCTATATGACGCTGTCAGCGACACTTGCGAGTAAAGAAGTCGCTGACACGGTATGTGGCGGTGAAGCCGGGTGCTTTATGCACGGGCCAACCTTCATGGGCAACCCTTTAGCTTGTGCAGTAGGTGCAGCAAGTTTGTCCATCATAGAGCAAGGTCATTGGCAAAATCAGACTCATCAGATTGAACAACTCTTTTCTGAGTTACTACCACCTCTACTCAAGCATGACCTTGTCAAAGATGTTCGCTGGTTGGGCGCGATTGGCGTCGTTGAAACCCACACACCTGTCGATATGGAAACCATCCAAGCTCACTTTGTTGAACAAGGCGTTTGGATACGTCCGTTCGGTAAGTTGATTTATATGATGCCTCCTTTCATTAGCAAGGCTGAGCACATCGAACAACTTGTTTCATCTATTGATAAAGCCCTCCAACAATCTTCTTGCTTCAAACCAAGTTGATTTAACAAACATCATTTTAAAAACCTATAAGCCGCCCATAAAATACTAATGGCGGCTTCTCCTTCACGTGAAAAACCAGCCAACAAACACACCCCAAGCCATTGTTTTATCTTTGATTTGAACTCGAAAAACCCCACAAATAAATTTAATCCTCTCCATAAAAACAATTAGCAAAAGAGTGTTACCTATCGGGTAAAAAGCCATCATAAAATACGCGCCATTTTGGTACTGAATATAATGAATGACCTTCCTTATTCGAGTTCATCTCAGAATCAAATTAGCCAATATTTTTAACTCCTATTAGATAAAAATATTCGCAAAAAAAGAATCCAATTCTAGCGAAGGCTTATATCAACTTCGTAGAAACCTAACGCTTCTTGTTTTGTCGGTCGTGCAAGACATCAAGACAATCCGCAATAGCTACGTAATTCACGTCAGTAAATAATTTAAAGTAAGCATGAAATTAACCCAACTAAATGCACTTATCATTGATGACTCAACGATAGTGTTATCAACTATTCGTAATATGCTGGTTCATATTGGTTTTTCAGAACGTTTGATTGTCATTGCGAAATCACCTCGTGTTGCAATGACCATCACGAATGACACAACTTTTGATGTCATCATTTGTGATTACAACTTTGGTAACACGATCAACGGCAAACAGCTATTTGAAGAATTGAAGCAAGCCAACAGATTAAAAGATGACGGAATATTTATTCTTGTTACAGGTGAAAATTCAGCTCTATCGATACGCCCTATCCTTGAACTACGACCTGACAACTATTTGTTAAAACCGTTTAACCGCGAAACTCTAAAACAGCGCATCACCAGTTCCTTAAGGAAGAAGCTGATTTTACAAGACATTTATAAAGCTGAGAGAGAAAATAACTATGAAGCGGGCCTAGAGCATTGCGAAGGGCTTGCCGCGTTTCATCCCGAATACTTCGCAACAATCCAGCAATTTCGAGGGAGCTTTCTATCAAAACTAGAGCTCTACGAGGAAGCCAAGAATGTCTATCAGAAAGCGATAGATGAAGGCAGTTTTGATTGGGCTCAAGCAGGATTAGCAAACAGCCTTGCGAATTTGGGGCAGCTTAGCGAAGCACAGTCGATGATTGAAAGTTTGATCAATTCTGCGCCAACCTGCACTTTGTATCGAGACCAAGCAGCTCAAGTAAACCTGATCAGCAATAAGGTTCCGGCAGCCATTGCTCACTTCAAGTTAGCGAGTAAACTAACACCAGGTAACTCTGAGAGAGAGCTTGCAATCGCAAATCTATGCTTATCGGTTAATGATACTAAAACAGCGCTATTCCACTACCAAAACCATGTGCAAATCAATAAGGACACCTTTCGAGACAACCTATATATGAAGCTAAGTCATATACGATTCTTGCTCTATTGCGCCTCAGATGGCATCGATAAGCAAGCGAATTTGGGTCACGTCAATTACTTAATTTCGAAGATCCCTACCGAGGCAAGATCAGGGCTTCAAACTGACTTAGCACTTATCGCAGCTCACATCGAGATGGAAGCTAACCAATATCAAAAAGCAGTCACTATACTAACCGCATTGCACGATAAGAATGACTTTGATGCCTTCCCTGTGATTTATCACCATGCATGGTTATTGGATAGGATGAGCTGTGAAAACGAGTTTAAAATTGCGGAAAACCGTTGCAGCATGTTGATAGTGAAAACAGCGAGCGAGACAGTGGTTTCAAGTCAGATAACGATGTGCACTGAGATGAAACATCGCAACACCGCAAAAATGAACTGGCTCAAAGAGAAGAATATCGGCATCAAACTAGCAAAGTCAGACTACAAACAGGTGCTTGTGGCTTACTTAGATATTCATAAACGATGTCCGATGATCAAGAACGTATGTATGAATACGATAAAATTGCTCTCTGTTATTTGGCCTGATTCAATGGGTGCAAAACAAGTGCTAACCATCATCAAGCAATGTGACGAAGTGATCACACAGCTTTATACGATTGATGAGCTGACAAAAAACAACTATCAAAACTATTACCGAAAGGCGCTTCTGGCATGTAAGCAAGCAGACTTGGCCTGGAAACAAGCAAACAATACTTCCGAGGCTGCCTTCTCATATATGTAGCTTCTATTTAAACAACGTCCGCATACAAAAAAGGCTTTGCCATTACAGCAAAGCCTTTTAAATATTCTAACAAGTCAGATTAATCTAAATTTGATTAACCAAAATTGGCATTAGCCGATGTGCGTTACGCCGCCCATGTATGGTTGA
Source organism: Vibrio atlanticus (assembly GCF_024347315.1). Taxonomy (NCBI): domain Bacteria; kingdom Pseudomonadati; phylum Pseudomonadota; class Gammaproteobacteria; order Vibrionales; family Vibrionaceae; genus Vibrio; species Vibrio atlanticus. Next base: position 2,300,869 of record NZ_AP025460.1, read on the forward strand.
AGTACTGTTGGGATAGCAATACGGCCATCTGCTTCTTGGTTGTTCTCAAGAATAGCAACCATAGTACGACCAACAGCAAGACCAGAACCGTTAAGTGTGTGTACAAGTTCAGGTTTCTTCTCGCCTTTACGACGGAAACGAGCTTGCATACGACGCGCTTGGAAATCCCACATGTTTGAACAAGAAGAAATTTCACGGTATGTCTCTTGTGCTGGAACCCAGACTTCTAAGTCGTAAGTTTTCGCAGAACCGAAGCCCATGTCACCCGTACATAGAATCACTTTACGGTAAGGAAGCTCTAGAAGTTGAAGTACTTTCTCAGCGTGACCTGTTAGCTCTTCAAGCGCTGCCATTGAGTCTTCTGGCTTAGTAATTTGTACTAATTCAACTTTGTCGAATTGGTGCATACGGATAAGACCACGAGTGTCACGACCGTAAGAACCCGCTTCAGAACGGAAACATGGAGTGTGAGCTGTCATCTTAAGTGGCAGTTCAGCTTCATCAGTAATCGTGTCACGAACCATGTTCGTTACCGGTACTTCCGCAGTAGGGATAAGCGATAACGTCTTAAGCGGTACATCACTTACTTGCTCAGTTAGCGGGCTTGTGTGGAACAAGTCTTCGCCGAACTTAGGAAGTTGACCAGTACCGTATAGGCTATCGTGGTTCACTAGGTAAGGTACGTACATTTCTGTGTAGCCGTGCTCATCAGTGTGAAGGTCCAGCATGAACTGAGCAATAGCACGGTGTAGACGTGCGAATTTGCCTTTCATCACGATAAAACGAGAACCCGAGATTTTAACTGCGCTAGCAAAATCAAGACCGCCAGACATTTCGCCAAGATCCACGTGATCTTTCACTTCGAAGTCGTAAGTCTTAGGTTGACCCCAACGAGAAACTTCTACGTTGTCGTCTTCATCTTTACCATCTGGCACTTCTGCGTCAGGTAGGTTAGGAATTGACATTGTGATCGTTTCTAGCTCAGATTGAAGCTCAGCCAATGTTACTTTAGCTTGGTCTAGTTCTGCGCCTAAGTTGCCTACTTCTGCAAGGATACGCTCAGCTTCTTCATGGTCGCCTTTTGCTTTCGCTTGACCAATGGACTTCGATCGAGAGTTACGTAACGCTTGTAGCTCTTCAGTTTTCATCTGAAGGGACTTACGTTTTTCTTCAAGTTCACGAATTGTCTCTACATCAAGGGTGAAGCCTCGACGTGCTAATTTTGCCGCTGTTTCATCCAGCTCAGCTCGAAGTAATTTAGAATCCAGCATTGCTAATCCTATGCTTTAGTTATTTGAATACTCAGTAGTTTGCTACTGAATCACTGCTAAACCCCTAAAACTGGTGCTATTTCGACCAATTTGTAACGATTTAATTGAATTTTTATGACTAGGTAACGATATCCAAAAAAGACTACTTTTCATAGCGTTTTTGTGGGCTTTTTGCGTCCAAATCCGCCAGATAATCTAGCTTCTCGCCAATTTTGGTCTCTAAGCCTCGTTTTGTTGGGAAATAGTATTGTGTTTCGCCCATTTCAGGCGGCAAATACTTTTCTCCAGCGGCATAGGCACCTGGTTCATCATGAGCATAACGGTATTCTTGCCCGTAGCCCATGTCCTTCATCAAAGTTGTGGGTGCATTTCTTAAATGATGAGGCACTTCATATTCAGGAAGATTATGCGCATCCGTTAAGGCTTGCTTCCAAGCCGTGTAAACGGCGTTACTCTTTGGTGCACACGCTAAATAGACAACTGCCTGAGCAATCGCACGCTCCCCTTCTGCTGGGCCAATACGAGTGAAGCAATCCCAAGCCGACATCGCAACCTGCATTGCTCTTGGATCAGCATTACCAATATCTTCAGAAGCAATCGCCAGCAAGCGTCTTACTATATACAAAGGGTCACAACCCGCTGCAATCATTCGCGCCGACCAATACAACGCAGCATCGGGATTAGAGCCACGAATCGACTTGTGAACGGCGGAGATTAGGTCGTACCAAATATCACCCTTGTTATCGAAACGAGCAACCTTCTCACCAGCCACCTCAGCTAACAACTGCAATGTTATCGCTTTCTCGCCTTTGTCGTTGTCTTCCGCCATGTCATACAGCAGCTCTAGATAGTTGAGCGACATACGTGCATCACCGTTGACCAGCTCCGCAAGACGATCTAATACGTTATCAGCAAAATCAGCCGACACATCACCCAAGCCACGCTGTTTATCTTCAATGGCTTGGCGAATGACGAGGGAGATATCCTCAGTATTAAGCGAAGTCAGTTTGTAGACACGCGCACGTGATAACAAAGCGTTGTTTAACTCAAAAGAAGGGTTTTCTGTGGTCGCGCCGATAAACGTAACCGTGCCATCTTCGATATGAGGTAAGAACGCATCTTGCTGACTTTTGTTAAAGCGATGGACTTCGTCCACAAATAAAATCGTTCTACGCCCTGCTTGCTTGTTCTCACGCGCTTTTTCAATGGCGATACGAATGTCTTTTACACCCGAAGTCACTGCTGACACGCGCTCGACTTCTGCATTGGCGTAATTAGCTGCCACTTCTGCCAGCGTGGTTTTACCGGTGCCCGGAGGCCCCCATAAAATCATGGAGTGGATATGGCCCGCCTCCAACGCTCTGCGAAGGGGTTTACCTGGACCTAATATATGCTGCTGACCAATATACTGTTCAACAGTTTCAGGTCTCATACGAGCAGCAAGGGGACGAAAATCTTCGTCCCCTGCAAAATCTAAGCTGTAATTACTCAATTGCAATCTCTTGATTCGTTGATGGCATCAATGCCTATCGACTTACTACCAAACGATCTGCCAGTTTGGATCAGTTTCTTTGGTCGTCGACCTCGACACCTTCTGGCGCCACAAAAGTAAAACGGTCTGCAGCAGGTTTACCTAAGTCAACATTGTTAAAGGTAAACTCACCTTTTTGGCCGTCTTGTTCAATCACATTAAAGCCCTGAACAATGCCTTTCTCGGTGATGTTAATCTGGAAATCGCCCTGATTAGAGTCCACAGCCGTTGGCGTTAGCGTAAATTGGTTACCCGTTTGCGCGACGTTGTAGTTGTCCCAATCGCTTTCTTGGTTACGAGTCAGCAATACAAATGGCGTTTGCGATGTGGCTTGTTCTTGCCAGTAAATGCTCACTTGTTCAATGAACGGACTGTAGTACCACAAGCTTTGACCATCAGAGACCAATAGGTTTTCATCAGGGAAAGTCGTTTCCCAACGGAACAAGCTAGGGCGTGCAATCTCTACTGTGCCCTCGCCTTCCATCACAACATCACCGTCAGGGCTGGTGACAACTTGTTTAAAGTCAGCGCTAAAACCTGCATTCAGCGACAAGCGGCTACTCAACTCTTCTTTCGGAGAAGCAAATACTGAGAAGCTCATAAATAAAAGTGCGAATACTTTTTTCATCAATAATCCTGTTAGAACATAAGTCGGTCATGTTTTGGTTTTGACCGACTGAATAGTTATGAGTTCCTATTGGAACTAATCTTTTGGTGGCGCTGGCGCCAAGACTTCTCGGTTACCGTTATGTCCTGGAGCACTGACAATACCTTGAGCTTCTAATTGCTCAACAATTCGTGCGGCACGGTTGTAGCCGATCTTAAATCGACGTTGCACACCAGAAACTGAACCTCGGCGTGAATGAACCACATGTTCGACAACTTGATCAAACAGAGGATCGACTTCTTCATCGCCTTCCATCTTCTCACCCGGCAACAGTGTTTCTGGGGTTTGGTCGCCGTTCGTAATCTCTTCAATATAGTTTGGCTTACCGCGTGCTTTCCAGTTATTCACGACCGCGTGTACATCATCATCAGATGCAAACGCACCGTGTACACGAGTTGTGTGGCTTGAACCCGGTGGCAAGTACAACATATCACCCATACCAAGTAGTGACTCAGCACCACCTTGGTCAAGAATGGTTCGAGAGTCTGTTTTGGTTGATACGGTAAAGGCTACACGTGTCGGGATATTGGCTTTAATAAGACCCGTAATAACATCCACTGACGGGCGCTGAGTCGCTAGGATCAAGTGAACACCCGCCGCACGTGCTTTTTGTGCCAAACGAGCAATCAACTCTTCAACTTTCTTACCCACTACCATGATTAAATCGGCGAATTCATCGACGACAACTACGATGTAAGGCAGTTTTTCCAATAATGGTGCTTCAGGGTCCATGCTGTCGCCCGGTTTCCACAGAGGATCATGAATTGGGTGACCCGCTTCCGCAGCCATCTTCAATTTGTCGTTGTAGCCTTTAATGTTACGAACACCAAGTGCCGACATCAGTTTATAACGACGTTCCATTTCGCCAACACACCAACGAAGGGCGTTAGACGCATCTTTCATGTCGGTAACGACTTCAGACAATAGATGTGGAATACCTTCATAGATAGACAATTCCAACATTTTCGGGTCAATCATGATGAAACGAACGTCTTCAGGCGATGCCTTGTAAAGCATACTCAAGATCATCACGTTCACACCCACCGATTTACCAGAGCCGGTGGTACCTGCAACCAGTACGTGTGGCATCTTCGATAAATCAGCAATAACCGCTTCACCTGCAATATCTTGTCCTAGAACAACGGTCGTTGGTGACGTCGCTTCTTGGAACTGAGGGCTACCTACCACATCGGAGAAGAATACGGTTTGACGGCTCATGTTCGGCAATTCCAAACCAACATAAGGTTTACCCGGTATTACCTCTACGACACGCACTGCCAATGCAGAAAGTGAACGCGCTAAGTCCATAGAAAGACCAGAAATACGGCTCACTTTCACGCCAGGAGCCAGATCGAGTTCGAATCGAGTAATGACAGGGCCAGGGAAGATATCAACCACATCTGCCTTTATCTTGTAGTCCGCTAGCTTAGATTCAACAAGACGAGCAATCGCCTCTAGTGCATCGCGGTCAATAAAGGTTTCACGTTTTTCAGGGTGGAACAACAGCTCAAGTGTTGGCAATGGCTCGGCAGGTTTGGGCAAATTCACATCTTGCTGTACCAAGAACGGGTTTTGTGTCGCCGCCATATTCGCTTGCGCTTCAGATACCAGATTTTGGAATGCTGCTACATCTTGGTCTTGGTGCACAGACTCATCTTCCGTGACCTCTTCCCATGGAAGATCAACAGCCTGCTCTTGAGCTTGTTCGTTAGTTTGCTCAAACTCCGCATTACCTTGTTGGGCAGCGAAAGGCTCTTGTTGCTCAGTATTAACATCTTCAATCGATACAGGTTGGAACACTGAAGCTTGTTCATCTTGCTCTTCCGCCATATCAAACGGAGATGCTTGCACTGAAGAGGCGTCTTCGATTGTTTCTTCTGTTTCATCCACTTGCGAAGCATATAAAGATTCAGGCTGAACGTCTTCTGCACCGAGTTCACCCTCGACTTCAGAGGAACTATCCGTTGCTGTTTCAGCACTATCAAAATCACTATGAGTTGGACTAACTTCTGCTTGTTCGTTTTGCATGTATTGTTGATACGCAACCTGAGATTCATGTGCATCAACTTGCTCTTGAGCCGCTAGATCATCTTCATACATTGCAGCATTCTCTAGCTGCTCTATCGTTGCATTCAACTGCTTCGAGCGCTCAATGCCCTCTTCCAAAGGCTCTTCTGGCGCTTGGTAAACAGGCGCAGCAGGGATCGGCTCAGGTTCAACTTCAGGTTGACGTTGAATATCAGACACTTCTTGAGCTGAAGCGTCTTGCTTCGCTGGCGCCTCGACAGGCATATGAATATTGTAATGGCGCTTCGGCGACGCGGCACTGTCTAGCGCATTTGTCGCCACGTCTGAAGAATCATTGGTCGCTGAGAAGCTCATCGCAGGATCTAGTAGATCATGCTCTTTTGATTCTTTGTTATCTTCTAAAGCAGGAACATCACGGTAACTCGGCTCTTGATGACGTTCTTCGATTAAATCGCGGTCTGCCGATTCTGTTAACTGAGGTTCAAGCAGCTCTTGATCTTGGCCGCGCGCCTTATTAACGGCTGACGTAAAGAATTTGATTGCACACTCGCCTAACCATTCAACAATACTTAACCAGGAGATGCCCGTTAATAGGGTAAAGCCAGCTCCCCATAAGAAAAGAAGAACCAACGTACTGCCCAGAACGTTCAGCGTTGGAAGTGCAAGACTTGTTAATACATCACCGACTACACCACCAGATGAAAAGTACCAAATATCATCGAAGTTGATATCCGCTAAACCACAACTAGTAAGAATAAGGACAGTCAGTCCAAGTAAACGAGTACCCCACAGCATGAAATCGATCTGCTCATCTTCATTACGTTTACGGAATAATACCCACGCAGCAACCGTCACCAAGATAGGCAAAGGATAAGCTAAAGAACCAAACACAAAGAAAAGCGTATCCGCCAACCATGCACCTACGTAACCTCCTGCATTTTGAATATCACCACCCCAAGCCGTTTGCGACCATGATGGGTCAGCAGGGCTAAAAGTTAATAACGCAACGGCAAGTAGAATAGAGAAGAGAACACCTAGAATTAGGCTGCACTCTTTTAGACGTTGAGAACCACTTAAACGAGGAGACTGAGGCTCTTCACTCGTTTTAATGATTGTTTCTACTTTATTACTGCTCTGCTTGAACATAAACCAACTTAATAATTAAACAGGATAAAAACATCTCGAGCGGCAATAGCCGCTCGTTTCAATGAAACTACTGTTGATTTAACCATATCAAACAGAAAAACCCAATTCCAGAAAGCAAGAAAGCGGAACAAATGTCCGCTTTCTTTCATTTCACCAATTGTGATTAACGAGTTTTAATCACAAGTTGATTGGTTTGTTTCACTTCTTCCATTACAACGTAAGTTCGAGTGTCGTTTACGCCTGGTAGACGAAGTAACGTATCACCCAGTAGCTTACGGTAAGCACCCATATCAGATACACGTGTTTTTAGAAGATAGTCAAAATCACCCGACACTAAATGACACTCTTGGATGTCATCCAGTTTCTGCACAGCGGTGTTGAATTGTTCGAACACATCTGGCGCACCACGGTTCAACGTAATTTCAACAAACACTAAAAGTGAAGCATCAAGGTACTGTGGGTTCAGCAATGCTGTGTACCCAGTAATGTAACCTTGACGCTCTAAACGACGAACACGCTCAAGACATGGAGTTGGAGAAAGTCCTACTCGTTTTGAGAGTTCAACGTTTGAGATACGACCGTCTTTTTGCAACTCATTAAGAATGTTGCGGTCAATACGATCTAGTTCCTTGGACGGCTTCTTATAATTGTCTGCCATTTTTTATTCCACCTTATTACTTCCTTGCAAAAAAATATACTACAACTTTTTAATATTCAGTATCAAATTTTACTTAAACATATCTATACTAGATATTAATTCGACAGAATTACCCTACACATAGATAAAACAACCAAAATAAAATGAGGAGTCAGGATGATCATTGGCGTACCTAAGGAAATCAAGAACCACGAATACCGCGTTGGTATGACCCCAGCTAGCGTGAGAGAACTAATCTCACACGGCCACCAAGTTTTTGTAGAAACCAATGCCGGTAATGGTATCGGTTTTTCAGACGATGATTACATCGCTGTAGGCGCATCCATTCTTCCTACTGCTGCTGACGTTTTCGCGAAAGCAGAAATGATTGTAAAGGTTAAAGAACCTCAAGCTGTCGAGCGAGCTATGCTTCGCGAAGGGCAAATATTATTTACCTATTTACACCTTGCACCAGATTTTCCACAAACTGAAGAGCTGATCAAGAGCAAAGCTGTCTGCGTAGCCTATGAGACTGTAACAGATAATATGGGTCGCTTGCCACTATTAGCACCAATGTCTGAAGTCGCTGGTCGCATGTCTATTCAAGCAGGTGCACAAACACTAGAGAAATCTAACGGTGGTTGTGGTCTTCTTCTTGGCGGCGTTCCTGGTGTTGAGCCAGCAAAAGTTGTTGTTGTTGGCGGCGGTGTTGTTGGTGCTAACGCAGCACGTATGGCTGTTGGCCTTCGCGCAGACGTAACCATTCTTGATCGCAACGTAGATACGCTTCGTCGTCTTGATGAAGAATTCCAAGGTCGCGCAAAAGTGGTTTATTCTACTGAAGACGCTATTGAGAAGCATGTTCTAGAAGCAGACCTAGTGATTGGTGCCGTACTAATCCCAGGCGCAGCCGCTCCTAAACTTGTTACAAAAGATCACATCGCTAAGATGAAGCCAGGTTCAGCGGTTGTTGATGTTGCAATCGACCAAGGTGGTTGTTTTGAAACTTCACATGCAACGACTCACGCTGATCCAACTTACATCGTTGATGACGTAGTTCACTACTGTGTTGCTAACATGCCAGGTGCCGTTGCTCGTACTTCTACTTACGCACTAAACAATGCAACACTTCCTTACATTGTTAAGCTAGCGAACAAAGGCTACCGCGAAGCACTTCTATCTGATGAAGGTTTCCTAGAAGGTCTAAACGTAATCCACGGTAAAGTGACTTGTAAAGAAGTTGCAGAGAGCTTTGACCTAGAATACGTCGCGCCGGCAGAAGCAATCGCAATGTTTAACTAATGATGTAATGACTAACTGAACGCAATAACCTTCTCGTTGAAGCGTTCAGTTAATTCAGACACATTAAACAAAAAGCCAGTACGACATAATGTCGCGCTGGCTTTTTTGTATTTATCACTTTGTTTTGCATTCATGATTTTAGATCGTAAAAACACGTACCAGTGCTGTTTACCGTTAGCGCTCGATCTTAACCCCATGAATCAATAGGTTTCTTGGCGTTACACTACGTTCGCAGAACTCTTCAATCGAAGCTTGATAACCTTGTTCTTGCAGATAAATGGCACGATCCAAGGCCAACCATACCTCTAAAGGTCTTCTAAAGACTTGTTGAACTAAACTCAGCTTTTCCATTTCCCAGAAAAGCGCTTCGCCTTGAATTAAATAAGAGTCAAAATCAATATCTGAACCCAGCGATATATCTTTCACTTTAGATGCCCAGCAACAAAATGATTCAAAACCTTCGGATAGCTCCGATTTCTTGATGCTTGGTACAGGAATGTACTCGTCGACACCAAGCTCACCCTTAAGTAGTTGGCTAAAGCCTAATCGGTAACTCATTTCTAACTGACGGTGTCTTTTTACTCTTTCACCACCAGTGACAGTTTCTTGAAGCGGGATTCTTAAGTCGCTCTTGCTCAACGTTAATGCTGAGCTTTTCGCAACGGATGACATCGATTGGTAGCTTTCATCGCGAATAAGGTGGTAGCAACATGGAGAAATGGTGACTGCAGGAAGCCCATGTGAAACAGATTTTTTCACTAATTCGACATGAAGGTCACCACAAGCATGAAGAGCAACAGCATGTTGGTTTGAGTTAAACACCCGATCTGCATCTTTTGAAAACGCGTCACCTTGAACAAAGTCCATCTCTAGTTTCTGGTCATCTGCAATCTTTTGCCCGCTTTCACACAGTGACTGTTGCCACTCAAAGCTAGTGACCTTTTGATCTGATTGCTGAGATAAGATTCGACCGAGAAAGCCTTTGCCAGAACACCATTCAAGCCACTCTTTACCATGATGCTCTTTTAATGAAGCCTCTCCCATCGCGACAATTTGTTGCAGCTTCCTGCCGGGAATACCATCGGCAGTACCGCGCGGAAGATCAAGCCCAACTAAAGCCGAATTATCAAACTGGATGTGTTGATTGGCATTCCCTAACTCTGGGAGAAAACGCATAAGTTCCGAAATCAGAACTTGAGGCTGTTCTTTTAGCGTTTGAATGCGTTCAATACTCAAACCATCTAACCAATCGACAAGTGGAAGGTTCACGTCTGTCCATGGCTGATCGTGAGTTTGGCATAGGTGAAAAGGCTCTGAACGCCAGTAAATCTGGTGCTCTAGCAAAAATGAATCGAGTATTTTGAATCGTGAATGCATGCTTCCCCCTATGATGCGAGGATTGTAGGGGTAAGAGGCCAAAATGGAAAGGAAGGTTACAAATTGAGGTTGTATAAAGACAACCTACCGGCAAGAAAACCACAAATGAGCTTAAATGAAAACGGCCTGTAAACAGGCCGAATTGGGTATCTAGGTAAGACTATCACCCTCAACGAACGGGTAAGTCGATGTCTTTAAACATCTCTTCGATCTCTTCATTCGATTTCAAAGAAATAGCTTGCTCAACTACTGGGCGAGTTAAGTGCGGTGCAAAACGCTCCATAAAGTCAAACATGTAAGAACGCAGGAAAGTGCCTTTTCTAAAGCCAATGCTTGTGGTGCTAGCACCAAACAGATGGCTCGCGTCAATCGCAACCAAGTCTGTATCTTGCTCGTGGTCAATCGCCATGCTTGCAATTACACCCACCCCGATCCCCATCCGAACATAAGTTTTAATCACATCAGCATCCGTCGCGGTAAACACAACACGCGGTGTTAAGCCTACTTTGTTAAATGCTGTATCCAGCTCAGAACGGCCAGTAAAACCAAATACATAAGTCACGAGAGAATAAGCGGCAAGATCTTCAATCGAGATATTTCGTTTCTGTGCAAGAGGGTGATCTTTCGTTACCACGATCGAACGGTTCCAATGATAACAAGGCAGCATAATTGCATCTTGATAAAGGTGTAGCGCTTCCGTTGCAATCGCAAAGTTCGCTGTACCCTTAGCTACCGCTTCTGACATCTGGCTTGGCGTACCTTGATGCATGTGAAGCGACACTTTTGGATAACGCGCCGTGAAACCTTTAATCACATCAGGGAGTGCATAACGAGCTTGAGTATGAGTGGTTGAAATATTCAATGTGCCCATCTCAGGATGAGTGTGCTCACCTGCAACCGCTTTAATACTCTCAACACGAGCCAAAATCTCTTGAGAGATACGAATAATATCCTCACCGGCTTGTGTAACCTGAGTTAAATGCTTACCGCTACGCTCAAATATTTGAATGCCTAGCTCGTCTTCAAGTAATCTAACCTGTTTACTTATGCCGGGCTGAGATGTGTACAAACTCTCTGCTGTCGCTGAAACATTTAGGTTATGGTTTAGAACCTCAACAATGTACTTCAGTTGCTGTAACTTCATATCTAACCTCGTAATCCTTTACTCATTTCTGCGCTAACTTATTTGCAAATAGAGCGTTATAGTCTCGTGTAATATAATTAATAGTTATAACGCTTCGAGAACTAAAATGACAGAAATATCGAGCTTTTAAAGCGTAACAAATAAAAATATCACTGACGCTTTGTAAGCCACTCCTCATTCTCACACATTAGTTAGTAAATTTTGATTGCCGATTGCACTCAACAAGAGATAATCAAAAATTGTAATTTACAAGTGCCTATACACAATGGAATCGTGTATCCTCTCTAGTTAGCTATAGAAAACAATAAGCAGACACAAATATATGAATATTGGTTTAATAATCGCCTTGGTAGCCGTGCTTTTGGTGTTGGTTTTAGGCTACAACATCATGCTTCAATACAAAGTTAAGGTAGAAACAACGAAGAAACAGGAAGCTTCTCGTTATCTAACCATTATAGATGGAACAGAAGAGTTAATTGGCAATGCTCACCACATGCCGTTTAGCCAAGATCTTCTTATATGCTTAAACAATCGAATTCTTGATGCATTAGTTAATATGTATGAACTCGATCCTAAAAATAAGCAGCTTGCCCAACGCATCGAAAGCGTAAAGCAACAAATAACTCAGCTTAAAGAGAATCACCAAGGGGGCGAAAGCACCGCTTTTCGCATGCCTAGTAGTGACAAACAAGCAATCATGATGCTTAAGCTAGTTAAACGCTTGCGTGACACGGTTCGTAACGAGCACAATAAAGGACGTTTTAATACTCAAGCTTTTGTGGTTGAAAACGCTCGCTTAGAAACAATCCAAATTCGCATCAACATCGAGAATGTTATCAAACGTGCAAATGACTCGATATCTCGTGGACAGCCTGGCACAGCGATTCAACTGTTGCGCAAAGGCATCGATGCATTAGCCACTAAAAACGACGCATACTCCAATCAAGCGAAAGACAAGCTACAACAGATGCTTGACGATCTTGATCAGAAGCGCCTAAATAAAAACGCAGAAGATTTACAGCAGATGGAATCGAAAGAGCGTGAAGATGACATGGATGCTCTATTCGGTCAGAAGAAAAAATGGTAACGCTCTAACTCAACACTTAAAGGCCGCTCTATTTAAATTAGCGGCCTTTTTTGTACCTGTGGAATTTCCTTTCTCCGTATAGGGGGATCTCTTAAGCTGTGATAAAATCCCGCATTATCAACAAACTTGCCCTTACCATGTATCAAGAATTATTAGCCCCTATACACTCTTTTCTTAAAGCTGAAACGCCAGATTCATGGATAGATGAAGCCAAGAAGCCTGAAAACCTTCATATCATTCTACGCGATCACATGCTTTGTGAACTTAAAGCAGCTCAAAGTGCTTTGTTCCTTATCCGTAAATATGCGGTAGATAAAGAAAGCGCGAAGCAACTGAATGAGTGGATTTTGCCCTACGAGCAATTTGCTTACCGTCGTATTGGAGACTTGGAGTCTCTACGTGGTAAAAGTAATGTATCAAAGCAAATTACAGCGAAAGAAGGCTGTAATTACGGTGCTGACTTGATCGATAAAATGGTATTGCTGATCAAAGAAGAGCTGCATCACTTCTACCAAGTGATGGAATTGATGGTAAAAAAAGGCGTGACTTATCAACCGATCGAGGCGGGCCGCTACGCTAAGGGTTTAATCAAGCAAGTTAAGACTTACGAGCCTGATGCTCTAGTTGATAAGCTTATTATTGGTGCATTTATTGAAGCTCGCTCTTGTGAACGCTTTGCTAAACTGGCTCCTTTCTTAGAAGAAGACATGGAAAAGTTTTACGTATCTCTACTTCGTTCAGAAGCTCGTCACTATCAAGACTATCTTGAACTCGCGGAACAAATCGCAGGGAAAGATATCTCTGAGCGTATTGCTCATTTTGCGCAAGTTGAAGCAGAACTTATCACTTCAGAAGACAGCGACTTTAAGTTTCATAGTGGCGCTCCGGTTTAAGCCGTTTAGAACAAGTCTACTCCAGACAATTCTGTATTTAGTACACCTATAAGAAGGCCAGCAAATTGCTGGCCTTCTTTATTGGAATTACGACTTAATGATAAGCTTAAGCTAGCGTGCCGTTGATTTCAGCAAGTACTGATGCAGGGTCTGCTGCTTGAGTAATTGGACGACCGATAACAAGATAGTCAGAACCTGACTCAATCGCCTTAGAAGGCGTCATGATACGCTTCTGGTCACCAACATCAGCGCCTACAGGACGAATACCTGGAGTTACTAGTTTGAACTCCTGACCAAGTGCACCTTTGAGCAAAGAAGCCTCTTGTGCAGAACATACAACACCGTCTAGGCCTGAGTTTTTAGTCAAAGACGCTAAGCGCATCACTTGTTGCTGTGGCTCTAGATCCAGACCGATACCCGCTAGGTCAGATTGCTCCATACTGGTTAGTACCGTCACACCAATTAACAATGGACGATCTTTACCATATGGTTCCAAAATTTCACGAGAAGCAGTCATCATACGCTCGCCACCACTCGCGTGCACGTTCACCATCCACACGCCCATCTCAGCGGCAGCACGTACCGCTTTTGAACATGTGTTCGGGATATCGTGGAACTTAAGGTCCAAAAACACAGAGAAACCACGTTTATGTAATTCACGAACAAATTCAGGGCCAAACAGAGTAAACATCTCTTTGCCAACTTTTAGGCGGCAAGATGCTGGGTCAATACGATCGACAAAGGCTAACGCATCCGCTTGGTTATCATAATCCAATGCTACAATGATTTTTTGGTCGTTCATTTCATCTCCTAACGCAGTTAACTTTCTACAAAATATTTATACCAATCAGGCCATAAATAACAGTCATAAAAATGCAGCCCGAAAGCTGCAATTAATAATTTGGTCTTAAAATGACCACAAATCTATTCACCATCAAGCCCACGAATAGGCTTGATCGTTCCCCACCCCTTACATGAAGGGCAGTGCCAATACATTGAGTGAGTTGAGAAACCACACTGACGGCATCGGTAATGAGGCTTAACCTTGAGTTGTTCACCAACCATAGATTGAAGCGTTGTTAAGCTGTCTTTGGCTCTACCTTCTTCCGCTTCCTCTAGGTGATAATCAATTAATCGATAAAAACCTTTCATGGTTGGGTTTTTAACAAGCTGCTTTGTCAGTAGCTCTTGAGCAGAGCCAACATCTTCATGGTCGGCAACGAGTTGAGCCAGCATCAACTCAGCGGAAACACCGGCTTTCTTCTGAATACACGCTTTAAGGAACTCGACCAACTGCGCTTCTTGTCCAAGTTTGTGGTAACACTCAGCAAGCGTTGGCAGGACTTCACTAATGAAGTCGATATCTTGCTCGAGAACTGACTCTAAATAAGTAATTGTCTTGTGATAATCTTCATTGGCTAAATGGAATTTCCCTAAAGCAATACTGGCTCGAACGCATTTAGGGTCTTCTGAAAGGGCCTTCTTGAAGTGCTGAAGCGCTTTAGGGCGGTTGCCGTCGGCTTGTTCTTGCATCGCAAGCTCACACCAGAAGTGTGCAACCATCGCACGCGTCTTCATTTTCTTCTTGCTCAGCTTAACTAAGATATTCCCGTAATGAATCGCTTTATTCCACTCACGCGTTTGCTGATAAATGGCAACCAACTGCTGTAAAGCGCCTTCTTTATGATCAGGCTCTTCTACAAGCTGTTCAAAAATTTTCTCTGCGCGATCAAGAAAGCCTGAGACCGTATAGTCTTTAGCTAATTGTTGCAATGCGAGGTTTTTTTGCTCGAGAGTAAGCCCAGACCGAGAGATAAGATTTTGGTGAATACGAATAGCGCGGTCGACTTCGCCTCTTGAGCGGAACAAGTTGCCCAAAGCCAAGTGAGTATCGATGGTTTCATTGTCTACTTGAAGTAACTCAATGAAGTGATCAACCGCTTTGTCAGATTGGTCTGACAGTAATAGGTTCAAACCCGTCACGTATTGGCGGGAGATCTGGTGTGATTGCTTTTGTTTTTCTTGCTGAGCATTACGATTACCCATATACCAACCATAAGCAGCTGCGATGGGCAAAAGTAAGAACAGTAACTCTAACATCAAATATGGCCTTTAAGCTTTAGTTTCAGCAGCGACCTGCTTTGATTGCTTATTGAGTTGCTTCTTCAAGCGATGAATTTTTAGTTGAGATCGCATGTGCATATTTCCAAAGACTAACCAAGCAAGAGCAAAACCTGAAACGAATACAACACCTAGCAAGCTTGAGAGGTGGAAGTCACCTTGCGCTAGCAAATAATTGAAATTCACAATTGTTTGGTTTTGAGAGCCTAAAGCCAGTGCCATTAGGAAAAGTGCGATAACAGCGACTATTTTTATAATTTTCATAGTTCATCACTCATTGATTAGTTAGCTGTACGATTATGCAGGAAAATTACTAATCAGACCACCATATTATGGTCATAAAAAAGCGGCATACATTATAGTATGCCGCTTTTCTTAATTCCGATAAGTAGCCTACAACCCTGAGTTTACTCGTTCGCGTAGCTCTTTACCTGGTTTGAAGTGAGGAACGTATTTACCTTCCAACTCAACCTTGTCACCAGTTTTAGGATTACGTCCAACACGAGGTTCACGGTAATGCAGAGAAAAGCTGCCAAAGCCGCGAATTTCGATTCGATCACCACTTTCTAGTGTTGAAGCCATGTGCTCTAAAATGTCTTTTACAGCGTCTTCAATTTCTTTTGCAGAAAGATGCGTTTGCTCAGCGCACAGTCTTTCAATCAATTCAGACTTAGTCATAGTTACCCTCGTTGGTTTTCTTTTTAGAAATTATAGACCTATAGGAAAAATAAGCAAAAAAAAAGGAGCCTTACGGCTCCTTTCTTGGCTAGATAGCTATAATTCTCTTAACGAGAAGCTATTATTCGCCTTTAGCAGCTTTGAATGCGTCTGCCATTGCGTTACCGAACGCGCCTTCATCAGACTTGTTCAGTGAAGCCATTGCTTCTTGCTCATCAGCTTCATCTTTAGCTTTGATAGATAGGTTGATTACGCGGTTCTTACGGTCTACACCAGTGAACTTCGCTTCAACGCTGTCGCCAACGCTTAGGATTAGAGATGCATCTTCGATACGGTCACGAGAAACTTCAGAAGCACGTAGGTAGCCTTCAACGCCTTCGATTAGCTCGATAGTAGCGCCTTTAGCGTCAACTGCAGTTACAGTACCGTTTACAAGAACACCTTTCTTGTTGTCAGCAACGTATGCGTTGAACGGGTCGTTTTCCATTTGCTTAACGCCAAGAGAAATACGCTCACGCTCTGCATCTACTGCTAGAACAACAGCAGAGATTTCGTCGCCTTTCTTGTATTCACGTACAGCTTCTTCGCCGGCAGCGTTCCAAGAAATGTCAGATAGGTGTACAAGACCGTCGATACCGCCTTCTAGACCGATGAAGATACCAAAGTCAGTGATAGACTTGATCTTACCAGTAACTTTGTCGCCCTTAGCTTGCATTTCTGCAAATGACTGCCATGGGTTAGCTTTACACTGTTTCAGACCTAGAGAGATACGACGACGTTCTTCGTCGATATCAAGAACCATAACCTCAACTTCGTCGCCAACATTAACAACTTTAGAAGGGTGGATGTTCTTGTTAGTCCAATCCATTTCAGAAACGTGTACTAGACCTTCAACGCCTTCTTCAATTTCAACGAAGCAGCCGTAGTCAGTTAGGTTTGTAACACGACCAGAAAGCTTGTGACCTTCTGGGTAACGCTTAGCGATTGCTACCCATGGATCTTCGCCTAGTTGCTTAAGACCTAGTGAAACACGAGTGCGCTCACGATCGAACTTAAGAACTTTAACTAGGATTTCGTCACCAACGTTAACGATCTCTGATGGGTGCTTAACGCGCTTCCAAGCCATATCTGTGATATGTAGAAGACCGTCAACACCGCCAAGATCAACGAATGCACCGTAGTCAGTAAGGTTCTTAACGATACCTTTAACTTCAGTACCTTCTTGTAGAGTTTCAAGAAGTTCGTCACGCTCAACACTGTTTTCAGATTCGATAACAGCACGACGAGAAACAACAACGTTGTTACGCTTCTGGTCTAGCTTGATTACTTTGAACTCTAGCTCTTTGTTTTCTAGGTGAGCAGTGTCACGGATAGGACGTACGTCTACTAGAGAACCTGGAAGGAAAGCACGGATACCGTTAAGTTCAACAGTGAAACCGCCTTTAACTTTACCGTTGATGATACCAACAACAGTTTCAGCTTCTTCGCAAGCTTTCTCAAGTACGATCCAAGCTTCGTGACGCTTAGCTTTCTCACGAGAAAGTTGAGTTTCACCGAAACCATCTTCAACAGCGTCTAGAGCTACGTCTACTTCAGCACCAACTTCAACTTCAAGTTCGCCAGCAGCGTTCTTGAATTGTTCAGCAGGGATAGCAGATTCAGACTTAAGACCAGCGTCTACAAGAACGTAACCGTTCTCGATAGCTACTACAGTACCTTTAACGATGCTGCCTTGTTGGAATTCAGTTTCAGATAGAAACTCTTCAAAGAGTTGAGCAAAAGATTCAGTCATTATTTAATCTTCAATAATTAAACGTCCATGGGTATCCTACCGCATGGGGTTGATAAATTCGCCGGTCATCATCCTTGCGACCAACGCTCGTACTAGCTCGGCGAAATTACCCAGCCAGTTTCGATTCAATATAGTGTAGTGCTTTTTCGACTACCTGCTCAATATTCATTGAGGTGGAATCAAGCACTAGAGCATCCTCTGCAGGGCGAAGTGGCGCCACTGGGCGATTACGATCTCGATCGTCTCGCTCTTGGATCTCGCTCAAAAGGTCGTCAAATTTAACATCTAACCCCTTCTGTTGCAACTGTTTAAGGCGGCGACTCGCGCGCTCTTCAGCACTTGCATCTAAAAATATTTTCGCTTCCGCTTCAGGAAACACAACCGTTCCCATGTCACGACCGTCTGCAACTAAACCAGGAGCTGCGCTAAAAGCACGTTGACGACGTAACAGTGCTTCACGAACGCGAGGTAAAGCAGCGACTTTTGAAGCCGCCATGCCCGTCTCTTCTTTACGAAGTTCACCAGACACATCTTCGCCTTCTAAGATAACCTTCACTAGCTCACCCTCAGCGATAAACTGAACATCTAAGTGAGTTGCAAGCGGTACTAAAGCATCTTCTGATTCAGTATCCACGCCATGGTGAATTGCCGCTAAAGCCAATACGCGATAGATCGCGCCTGAGTCTAGAAGATGAAAGCCTAGCTTATCTGCTAGTAACATACACAGGGTACCTTTACCTGCACCACTTGGTCCATCAACCGTAATCACTGGGCTTTGAGAAGGCATCTTTTACTCCACGTTTTGTCGTAAGTTTTATTCTGTACTAGCGATTCGCCACTACTTTATAGGCGGCATATTATAGAGAAAATTTGCAAGTCGAGCGAGGTAAATCTCAGATAATTCCGGGGTGATGCTACAGAAACCCATGCAACCAACTCAATATCCGTTAACTTAGATAAATAAGGCTGTCACTCGCTTCTCTTTAGGCATAAAAAAGCCTCGCGATAAGCAAGGCTCATGATTTTGCATTTTTGTAGAGCAAAGAAGTAGTCGCTAAAAGACGCTTAGCCAATAATAGCTCGAACCGCTTCTAGGTCTTCTGGCGTATCAACACCAGCTGCAGGTGCTTCTGCCGCAACGTCTACATGGATTTTTTCACCGTACCAAAGTACACGTAGCTGCTCTAGGCACTCAATACGCTCAAGGGTACTTGGTTCCCAATTGATATAGGTATTAATAAAACCCGCACGGTAAGCGTAAATGCCAATGTGACGAAGCAGTGGAGATTCAGCAGCTGTACCATTGTTCGCGTAAGCATCGCGATCCCAAGGAATAGTAGCTCGGCTAAAGTACAGGGCATACCCATCTTTGTCGGTCACAACTTTTACGGCGTTAGGATTAAACACTTCGTCAGCATGAGTAATTTCCACACCGAGTGTTGCCATCGGAGCTGTACTGTTCGCAAGGTTGTTCGCGACCTGATTAATGATCGCAGGTGGGATAAGTGGCTCATCACCTTGAACATTCACGATAATATGATCATCTGGAATCTTCATAACTTCAATCACTTCAGCTAGACGCTCAGTGCCTGATTCATGATTCGGTGATGTCATACAAACGGTCGCGCCAAATGCTTTGGCCGCTTTTTCAACTCGAGCGTCGTCGGTAGCGATAATAACGTTATCGGCACCCGCCTTCATTGACTGTTCGTATACCCATTGAATCATCGGCTTTCCACCAATGTCAGCAAGTGGCTTCCCTGGTAAACGGCTCGATTGGTATCTTGCAGGTATAACAACCGTATAAGACATTACTTACCCTCATCCATTGAAACGGTGCGAGCTTCAGGTTCCAAAAGAACAGGAATACCCTCTTTAATTGGGTAAGCAAGGCGATCAATTTTACAAACAAGCTCTTGCTTATCTTTGTCAAAAGTTAGTTTACCTTTACATACAGGGCAAGCAACGATCTCAAGCAGACGGTGATCCATAGTATTCCATAACCTCTTTTATTCTTTTTAAAATTTGCTGTTGCGAATCTTCATTGAACTGCGCAGAAACTGGAAGATACCACCAGTTGTCTTGAGCATACTCTTCGCATTTTACAGCGTCTTTTTCTGTCATAATCATATTCATACCTTTTTTTGCTAAGGCATGAAGTTCATCTTTATCAAAATCTTGATGGTCGGCGAAGCCTTGCGTATAAACCACATCACCATCAAGATTTTCCAATGTTTTAAAAAAGCGTGGTGGGTGACCGATACCAGCAAAAGCCACCAGCTTTTGTAATTCTGCCACAGACCTTTTCTGACCCGTCTTCAGGTTAACCGCTTGGCTTGGAAGCAAAGACATCGAGAACTCTCGCCCGTGCGCTTCACCGCCATTGTTAACCAAAAAATCCACGGTATCTAAGCGTGAAACAGGCTCTCTTAATGGGCCCAAAGGAATTAGGCACTCACTACCAAAGCGTCTCGCACCGTCGATAACAGCAAATTCAATATCGCGTTCAAGTGCATAATGCTGAAGGCCGTCGTCAGTGATGATGACATTAACCCCTTCGCTCAACAAAGCCTTTACTGCGTTTGCACGCACAGGGTCAACCGCTACAGGCGCACCAGTTCGCTTACGAATCAAACGAGGCTCATCACCAGAGTGCTCTGCTGGCGTGTTTTCATCCAACACTAACGGATAGTTTGGTGCTTTCGCCCCATAACCTCGAGAAACAACACCTGGCTTAAAACCGTGAGCCTGAAGCATCTCTACCAACCAAATCACAACCGGTGTTTTGCCATTGCCGCCAGCGGTAATATTACCAACAACAATCACGGGTACAGGCGGGCGATAGGTCTCTTTTTTCCCCGATAGATAAGCATCACGACGTTGACCGCTGATCATTTTGAACAGCAGACTCAATGGCCACAATAGCGGCCAGAAAAAGTATTTTAATGGGTGATTGTTAAACCAAATTTTTTCGATCACAACAAGACCTAATCTTATCCGCTGAACTGAATTCGGTGTAGTTGTGCATAAGCGCCATCAAGGGCGATGAGCTCGGCATGTGCACCTCTTTCTACAATATGCCCATCATCAACCACTAGAATCTCATCAGCTTGCTCGATAGTAGATAGTCGGTGTGCGATAACAAGTACTGTTTTGTCTTTCTGCAGCTCTTCTAACGCAGATTGAATCGCTCTTTCTGACTCGGTATCCAATGCAGATGTCGCCTCATCAAGGATCAGAACAGGTGCATCTCTCAATAGAGCACGTGCAATCGCGATACGCTGTCTTTGACCGCCAGAAAGGCTCGCGCCATTTTCGCCAACAACCGTATCGATGCCATTTTCCATGCCTTCGATAAACTCACTTGCATGCGCAAGTTTAGCCGCGTGTTCGATCTGTTCACGTGAATACTGTTCTTCAGCTGCGTAAGCGATGTTGTTCGCAACCGTATCGTTAAATAGGTGCACATTCTGGGAAACAAGAGCGAAGTGCTCACGTAGATTTCTTAATTCATAATCACGAATGTCGTGACCATCAAGCTCAATAGAGCCAGAGTCTACGTCATAAAAACGAGTAAACAGGTTCGCAATGGTACTCTTACCCGAACCTGAACGGCCGACAAGTGCGACTGTCTTGCCTTTCGGTATATTAAAACTGACCTTATCAAGTGCTGCTTTCTCTGCACCTTGGTAAGTAAATGTCACATCTTTTACTTCAACTTCACCCGCTACGGTTTCAGGCTTCAACGTACCTTTATTTTGTTCCGTATCTAGATCCATCAAACCAAATAGGGTCGTACTCGCTGCCATACCACGTTGGAATTCAGACGTTACGTTAGTCAGAGCTTTTAGTGGGCGTAGTAAACCAAACATCGCCGAGAACACAACAGTGAACGTACCAGGAGTAAGCTCTGCTTTAATTGAATCAACACTAGCAAGAAATAGAACAACTACGATTGCAAGTGATGCAATCATCTGAATAATTGGGTTAGCGGCCGCTTGAGCAGTGATTAGCTTCATGCTTTGTTGGCGCATTTGGTTACTAACTTGGTCAAAGCGGTGTTTTTCTAGATCTTGTCCGCCATACGTTAGAACGACTTTATGTCCTTTCAGCATTTGTTCTGCAGAAGACGCGACGTGACCCATACTGGTTTGCATGTTCTTAGAGATCTTTCTGAATCGCTTCGATACGATACTTATCGCCCATGCAACAAGAGGGGCGACAGCGAACAACACCAAAGACAACTGCCAACTATTCCAGAACATCAGCGTCAACAGGCCAATAATACTTGCGCCTTCACGGACAATACTGACTAATGCTTTACTGGTTGCCGCAGAGACTTGCTCTGAATCGTAAGTAATTCGAGATAGCAGCGCACCAGTCTGTTCTTTATCAAAAAAAGAAACTGGCATATGCATAAAGTGGCTGAATATTTTACGTCGAATTTCCATGACCACATTGCCTGAAACCCAGCTCAAACAATAGGTTGAAACAAAGCCACTGATGCCACGAACGAACATCATGACAAAGATAATAAGAGGAAGTGTACGTAAAAAGTCAGACTCTGCATTACCAAAGCCTTCATCGAGTAACGGCTTTAGTAAGGAAATCATGTAGGTATCAGTGACAGCATTTATAATAAGCGCAATAACCGCAACACCAAGGCCGGCCTTATATAGTCGAATATAAGTCCAAAGTCTTTTAAATGTGACCCAGGTAGTTTCATCTGTTTGTGTTGACATAGAATCGCTTAATTTTCTCACAATAATCTTCCTATTCTACTCCCTTACGAAGCATCTGCCTATACCACTGTCTGCCTTGTTGTTCTCTAATCTCATGATATTGCCAACCTTCTTGACCAATACTGATGGTTATTTGGCCGCTTTCTCCAGTATCAAGCCAAGCACTCCCTGCGTCGTGATAACGTTCAATTACGGATTCACTCGGCATCCCCCATTGATTGCCTTTGGCCAAAGAAGCGATCGCTAACTGAGGTGAAACGGCCTCAATAAAACGAGCGAGCGAAGACGTATTGCTGCCATGATGCGGAACAAGCATAACGTCACTTCGAAGCCGTTCGCCTTCGCGTGCAAGTAACCACTCACTGACCAATTCAATATCACCAGTAAGTAACATCGAAAAATCTAAATCGGGGTCAAAAAGCCTGACCACGCACGAATGTGGGTTATACGCCCTCTTCACTTGTTTGGGAGGCCACAAGACCTCAAAAGCAACCCCTTGCCAGGTCCATACTTCTCCTAAAGTACATGCTTGAATATTAGACGATTCTTGAATCGTAGATTGTCCTTGTTGACTGATATTCTGACTGGCTCTTACCCACTTAGGGTTGTAATTTTCAAGTAACGACGGATAGCCACCAGCGTGGTCAGAATCGAAATGACTCACTATTACACCCTCCAACTCATGAATTCCCCTCTGATTCAAAGTAGGAATAAGTAAGGATTCGACAATGGAACCTCCTGGCCATGCGTTACCAAGATCGTAAACAACAATCTGATTGTTCTTTTCTAAGAGCAAAGACAACCCGTGGCCAACATCCAAGATATCGATAGTTAGTTTGTCTTGTTGAGGCTTGCCGAACTCCCACCACAGTACAAACACGGTAATAATCAATATAGATAGTGCTCGTTTGAAATATCGACTGACAAAACCGAAAAACAAGATGAGGAATACAGACAACTCAATCATGTGATTATCCACTTGAAACCAAAATCGTTCAGAGAAAGGAAGACTAAATACGAGAGGCTCAAGCGATAAGTCGACCAACATCCATAATTGTTCAGACAAACCATTGTTGAATGTAGTTAAGCCAACGTCACCTGATACTGGCGCCAATATTAAGCTAAAGAACATTGCCAGGAACAATAGTGGGATAACCACCATCGACACCCAAGGTAAAAGGAGCAAGTTGTAGAACACAGAGACTAAGCTGACCCCATTAAAGAACAGCATCGAAAAGGGAGCAATCAGGAATGTCAGCATTAACTGAATCTTGAAGAGCTGCAGTGCTCGGTCGATAAATGTTGAGTTTGAATCGGATGACTGACTATTTAACGCAATGTAAAGAACGGCACCTAACGCACCAAAAGACAACCAGAAGCTACTCGACAATACTGAAAATGGCCAAATTAGCAGAACCACGCACAGACTTAAGGCGACATACCGAAACAAACTGATATTTTGCCCACGCCACAAGAAATAGCTGGCGATAATACACATCACCAAAGCTCTCAAGGTGGGCAGCGTGAACCCAGCAAACCAACTGTAAAAATAGGCTAAGCCGACTCCGAATATTGTGGGCAACCAAAGAAGTGAAGATGATAGTAATCTGAATACCTTTCCTACTTGATAGCCGATAGCAAAGGCAATCCCAATATGCAGCCCCGAAATAGCCATCAAGTGAATCAAACCACTGCTTTTAAGTAAGTCCCAACGCTGAGAGTGAATAAGGTCTCGATAACCAAAACTCAAAGCCATAATGAGGTCTTGATTTGCCAGTTGACTTAACCTTTCAAGACTGTTTTCAAACCAATAGGACCGTAAGTTGCTATTGGTATGAATGCGATACTTTGTATTAGATCTGTAAATTGCATTGGCAACCACACCTGCGCTAAACAGATACTTTTCTAAATCAAAGCCTGCTTCATTGAGTTTGCCCCATACAGGCTTTATATACACAGATAAATTGACATCATCTCCGAGTGTTAACTTAAAAGGAGTAAACAAACGTAATTTTATTAATTGAGGAAAGATTAATTTTTCGCCGCCAATTGATCTAGCTACTATTACGCTTTCAAAACCGTGGCTATTTTCACTAAAAAGGCTAACAACCGAAGCATTTATGGTAGTATTCTGCCCTGATTGAAATAAGCGACTCGTTTGTATTTCAATTACATTCCCTAGGCAGATAACTAGTATCAATGCTGTTGCTAGACCTCTTGCACTCCGGAAAACGCTATACTTTGTTGATGCTAGTAGTAACAACAGCATCAATGGTGCCCAAACCCAATGAGGCATCACAGGCCAGAAGCTGGCAGACACAACTGTCGCAGCAAATGAAATCAAGAACCAAGTGTTAAACAAGAGAGTAGCTTCCTCCTATGCCAAGAAAGTTTATCAAACGATTTATGCCTGACCATGAGCTAATCAAGCGTCAGAAAGCATTGAAAGTTTTTGGCAATGTTTTGTACAACCCCAACTTATGGTGTCTTAATCGTCGCTCTGCGGCTGGCGCATTCGCTGTTGGGTTATTCATGGCGTTTGTCCCTCTACCAAGCCAAATGATTATGTCTGCAGGCCTTGCTGTCGCATGTGGCGTTAACCTACCTTTGGCTGTCGCACTTGTTTGGATCAGTAACCCGGTCACTATGCCCGTTCTCTTCTACTTTGCTTATAAAGTCGGGGCGTTTGTTATGCATGTACCACCTCAAGCCTTCCATTTCGAATTGTCTTGGGACTTCATCTTGGCGCAAATGAATACAATCGGGCCTCCTTTCTTACTGGGTTGCCTGATTTGTGGCGTGGTTTCAGCAATGATTGGCTACTTTGGTATTCGCGGGTTATGGCGTTACTCAGTAGTAAGAAGTTGGAAGAAGCGTCAAGCAAGGTACTGACAACTTTTCCTTGTCGTTCAATCTATCCTTGTATGCGCTTCACTTAAACCGCACACAAGTTAAAGTCAGATGAACCGCAGAACTCTGCAATATTGGGATGTAACCACAGTCGTAAAGAATGCAGATTGAATTCAAAAACAAAGGATCCCATCAGGGATCCTTTTTTGTGTATGCCATTTGTCTATCATGCTACATGAAGTATTACTAAGCGCATTACTTCGAGCTAAGCACCGAGGCAGGGTTTAACTTGGCTGCTCGTGATGCTGGGTACCATGTCGCCAATAGGCTCAATACAATCGCTGTACCTGAAACCACAACAACATCCGTCATATCGAGTTGTGATGGCAAGAAGTCGACAAAATAGATGTCACCGGACAAGAACTGGTGATCAACTAGCCTTTCAAGCCCTTTGATAAGTGTCGTGAGATTAAGCGCCACTAACACGCCTATTACACTGCCCACCAAACTACCTAACACACCGGAGAATACGCCCTGCCAAACGAAAATGCGTTTCACAAGGCCGTCCGATGCGCCCATGGTTCTTAAAATCGCGATCTCTGATGCTCTGTCTTTTACTGCCATCATTAATGTCGAGACAATATTGAAACAAGCAACACCAATAACCAGTACCATCACCAGATACATAATGGTGCGAACCAACTGAATATCTCGATACAAGAAGCCAAACTTCTGTTGCCAGCTTCGTAGATACACATAAACATCAAGCTGGTTACCCACCTCACGCACAATAGAGTTCGCGTTCAGAACATCGGTCACTTTTAAAGAAACCCCTGTCACGGCCTCGCCTAAGTTTGCGTAAACTTGCGCATCGCCGATCGGGATCAAAGCTAAGCTGTGGTCAATTTGGCCATTAAGCGTCAGCAAGCCAACCACTTTGACTCGAACACGTTTAGGTGCTTGAACCTTAACCGACCCATTCACCGTCGGGATCATCAGAGTCAGGTAATCACCGACTTTCGCGCCAAGTACATTGGCCACGCCAGAGCCCAAAATGATTTGTTGTTGCCCTGCCTTAAAATCGCTCCAAGCTTGCTTATCGATAAAACTCGATAGGCTCGATACTTGTTGCTCAAGTTGTGGGTCAACACCGCGAACTTCAATTGCTTTCAACTCTTTGCCTTTTTCGGCAAGCGCGGTAATTTTCACATAAGGCGCAGCAGCAACGACTTTATCGTGCTTTACCGACTCCTCAATCACATGCTCCCAGCGAGTTACTGGTTTATTCACGCCCTCAAACTCACCGTGAGGAATGACAGAAAGTACTCGTGATTGAAGCTCTCGCTCAAAGCCATTCATCGCAGACAAACCAATGATGATTACCGCGACACCAACAGCAATACCAATTGTCGAAGACAAGGAGATGAACGACACCATTTTGTCTCGTTGTTTCGCCCGGCTAAATCGGCCGCCTATCAATAGAGATAAAGAAGAAAACACTTAGCTCACCTCTTTTTCTACGTTGACCAGTAAGCCATCTTGCATGTGAAGTTGGCGATCCATCTTACCGGCAAGTTCACCATCGTGAGTCACAACCAAAAAGGCAGTATCGTACTCACGGTTCAGTTCGCGCATTAAGTCGTAAATAGAAAGTGCTGTGTTGTGGTCTAGGTTACCAGTCGGCTCATCCGCCAACACTAGCGCAGGCTTGTTCACCAATGCACGAGCAATTGCCACTCGTTGCCTCTCACCACCTGAAAGTTCTGAAGGTCGGTGGTCAACACGATGACTTAGCCCCACTTTATCAAGTAGCAACTGTGCTTCTTGTTTAGCTTTCGCTGGCTTCTCTCCACCTATCAACAACGGCATTGCTACGTTTTCTAACGCTGAGAAATCAGAAAGAAGATGATGGAATTGATACACAAAGCCAAGATGCTGGTTGCGAAGCTTAGCCTGCTTATTCGAACTCAAAGACGCTAAGTCTTGTCCGAGAAAGCTGACACTACCATCAGAAGCATCATCCAACGCCCCTAAAATATGCAATAGCGTACTTTTACCTGAACCGGATGTACCAATGATTGCGACTAGCTCACCCTTTTCTATTTCGAAGCTGACGCCCTTGAGAACCTCAGTATCTAACGAGCCTTCACGGTACGTTTTACGGATATCATTACATTGAAGAAAATTACTCATAACGAAGGGCCTCAGCAGGTTTCACAGACGATGCACGATAAGAAGGGAAGACAGTGGCAATCAAGCTAAGTGCAATAGCCAGAATCACAACAACGGCGATTTGAATTGGGTTAATTAAAATTGGCAACTGTCCACCAAATGAAAACAGAGCAACACCCATCGCCTCTAAAATAGTATTGAGGTTCGAAGCTAAAATCACGCCCAGGATGCCACCAGATAATGCGCCGATCACACCACTGCTTGCACCTTGAACCATAAAGATACCCATGACTTGACCATCACGCATACCTTGGGTTTTTAAGATGGCGACTTCGGACTGTTTCTCCATCACCACCATAATAAGCGCAGAAATAATATTAAACGCAGCAACACCAATGATCAGCCCAAGCATCAAGCCCATCATGTTTTTTTCCATTCGAACGGCTTGGAATAGCTCGCCACGTTGGTCTCGCCAATCGCTCCACACCCAACCTTCCGGTAGCGGTTGGTTTGATAGTTCTGCCACTTCAAATGGGTCATCAAAAAACAGTCGCCAGCCTGAAATGGTGTCTGATTTATAGCGCATCAAACGCCCAGCATCGTTGATATCTGTCACCATCAATTGAGCATCGATATCCGAACCCGTGTTAAAAATCCCAGCTACGGTAAAATTTCGCTGGCTTGGAATACGTCCTAACGGCGTGTATTGGCTGGCACTGGTCACCATTAAGCGAACTTTGTCGCCCATAGACACTTTCAAGTTTCTTGCCAAGGTATGACCAAGGAAAAGCTGATACTGACCCGCTTTGAGTGAAGACAGTCTGCCAGCAATTAAATGATTCTGAAGAGGGTCATCTGAATTTGGCTCAATACCGATTAACAAGCCCGCAGATAACTGAGCAGGACTTTGGATCACCGCTTCACTACGAACAATAGGTTCTACGTGGCCATTGAGCGACATTTTCTCCGCAAAGCTAGGTGCTTGAGCAGAAAGTGACGTTGTGCCTCCTTGCTCGTAAACGACGGCTTGAGGAAGGACACCAAGAATTCGGTCTTTTAACTGCGCTTCGAATCCATTCATTACCGACAAAACAGTAACCAGAGACAGCACGCCAATGGTAATTCCGGCTGTCGACATATAAGAAACAAAACGGCTAAAGCGATCACCTGAACGGCCTTTCAAATAACGCAGGCCAACAAACAATGAAATAGGATGAAACATACTTTGAACCATCTAAAGGAGATGCGGGTTAATGTAACGGGTATTGCCGTTACTGTGTAGGGGTTAATTGAAAATATAGAGTGAATTAACTCAATTAGTTAGGCTTGAAAAACAGAACCTTGTCAAATAGCTAACTTTCAAACAACTATTTGAGACTTTCAATTAACTGACCTTGATTACTGCGGCCACATAGCGATAATCAATAGATCACTTCAAGGAACTAACGCATGACAGAACAAGAGTTTTTTACCGTTCACCACAGCCTTACCGCTAATATTGAGCCAATGGACAGTAACTTCGCTTTACCTTCTCAGATTCAGTTCGAATCGGAGATCCCTGCCCCTTTTGTTGTGGCAAGTGAGTTTAGCCAATTGGACCTGTTAGCCGACAGTGCTCGCAACGAACTGAAAAACAGCGACTTGAAGAATGTCATCAGTTTATTGGATGCACAGAACTCTAAATTAAACCTCTTGTTGAGCTTTATGTTATCGCAACAAGATGATGAACAATTTCGTACCCATACGTATTCATTTGGCGCGAGTCAGTTCTCGTGTTTTTCCAAAACAGATATCGAAGCGGGTCGCTTAGTTAAAGCCAAGCTCTTTATCGAGCACCCTGCCGCCGCTATCTATTGCTACGCGGAGGTCTTCGCTAGCGAACCTAAAGATTCAGGCTTCGAAATCAAATTCAAATATGCTCATCTTCGTGATACTGACCAAGACTTGTTGATCAAGGCTGCGCTCCATCAACAACAAAAGCTCTTACGTCAACGCTCTCTAGAACGAGATAACAAGTAAATAGACATGACAAAACAATCCATTTTCACACTACCTAAGCTCAAAGGTGCCGGTGATAAAAAGCACATCGGCAACCTAGTTGGTTCATCTCTCGCGCTTACTATAGCTAAACTAGCGGAGCAGCATAACAGCCATACTTTACTTGCAGTGCCTGATCCTCAGATCGCACTCAAGCTTCAATCTGAAATTGAACAGTTTACGGCACATGAAGTTGCGTTATTTCCTGACTGGGAAACGCTGCCATACGATAGCTTTTCGCCGCACCAAGAGATCATCTCAGATCGTATCGCACGCCTTTACGCACTGCCAACGCTAAAAGATGGCATCACGATCGTTCCGATCAGCACATTATTGCAACGCCAGTCACCGCGCGACTTCTTACTACAACACACGTTAATGGTGAAAACAGGCGATCTCTATTCACTAGAGAAATTACGTCTGCAACTCGAAAAGTCGGGCTATCGCTATGTTGACCAAGTGTTTGGCCCAGGTGAATACGCAAGCCGTGGTTCTATTCTCGACCTGTTCCCAATGGGCAGCAAAGACCCGTATCGTATCGACTTCTTCGATGACGAGATCGACACGATCCGTACTTTCGATCCTGAAAACCAGCGCTCTATCGAAGACATCTCTGAGATTCGACTGCTGCCTGCTCACGAATTCCCAACCTCGGAAACAGCGATTGAAGAGTTCCGTATTCGTTGGCGCCAACAGTTTGATGCGCGCCGTGAACCAGAATCGGTTTATATGCAGGTTTCCAAAGGCACGTGGCCTGCTGGTATTGAATATTGGCAACCGCTGTTCTTCGAGCACACCGAAACCTTGTTTGATTATGTTGCCGATGAAGCACAACTCCTGATTCTAGGTGATGTCGAGACTGCAGTAGATTCGTTCCTAACCGACGTTTCTCACCGATACGAGCAACGTGGCGTTGATCCACTACGACCACTGCTGACACCTGAGCAACTTTGGTTGAAGAAAGACGAGCTGTTCGCACACTTCAAACAGAAGCCACAGGTCAACCTAAGCTTAGACACGATTGAGGAAAAAGCTGGGCGTACAAACCTTCCGGTTATGCCTCTGCCTGATCTCAGCGTTCAACATCAGAATAAAGAACCGTTGTCTAACTTAAGAAAGTTCACTGAAGCCTTCGATGGCAAGGTTGTTTTTTCGGTTGAGTCTGAAGGCCGCCGTGAAGCTCTAAGTGAATTGCTTCGAGGCATCAAAGTACGACCAAGTGAAGTTGAAAACCTCGACGCGGCAATTAAAGGTAAAGATAAGTTCACCCTGATCCTAGGTTCTGCTGAGCATGGCTTTATCCACGAAGAGCAAAACATCGCCCTTATCTGTGAAAGTGTTCTCTTGGGCGATCGCGTTGTTCAGCGTCGTAAAAAAGATAAGAAAAGCGTAAACAGCGACACCGTAATCCGTCACCTTGCCGAGCTTAAACCAGGTCAACCTGTTGTTCACATTGACCACGGTATTGGTCGCTACATCGGCCTGCAAACCCTAGAAGCGGGTGGTATGAAAACCGAATACGTAACACTTGAGTATCAAAACGATGCCAAGCTCTACGTACCAGTTGCATCTCTGAACTTAATTGGCCGCTACTCTGGTGGCGCTGAAGATTCC
Source organism: Vibrio atlanticus (assembly GCF_024347315.1). Taxonomy (NCBI): domain Bacteria; kingdom Pseudomonadati; phylum Pseudomonadota; class Gammaproteobacteria; order Vibrionales; family Vibrionaceae; genus Vibrio; species Vibrio atlanticus. The sequence continues at coordinate 2,331,958 of NZ_AP025460.1, forward strand.
GCACCGCTACACAAACTTGGCGGTGAAGCATGGCAGAAAGCTCGTAAGCGCGCCGCAGAGAAAGTCCGTGACGTTGCAGCCGAACTGCTTGATGTTTACGCCAAGCGTGAGCTTAAGCCGGGTTACAAATTTGTGCTCGACCGTGGTCAGTACGCAACCTTCAAATCTGGCTTCCCGTTTGAAGAAACCGATGACCAAGCGATGGCAATTAATGCGGTAATGTCTGATATGTGCCAAGCAAAAGCTATGGACCGCTTGGTGTGTGGTGATGTTGGTTTTGGTAAAACAGAAGTCGCAATGCGTGCCGCGTTCGTGTGTACCGATAACAGTAAACAAGTGGCCGTGTTAGTTCCTACTACCCTGCTTGCTCAGCAACACTTTGAAAACTTCCGCGACCGTTTCGCCAACTTGCCGATTCGTGTCGAAGTTCTGTCTCGATTCAAATCAGCCAAAGAACAGAAATCGATCATGCAAGATGTCGCCGACGGTAAGGTCGATATCTTGGTGGGTACTCACAAGTTACTTTCAAGTGACCTTCAGTTTAAAGACCTTGGCCTGTTGGTTGTCGATGAAGAACACCGCTTTGGAGTACGTCAGAAAGAAAAAGTGAAAGCAATGCGTGCGGATGTCGATATCCTAACGCTCACCGCAACGCCAATTCCACGTACATTGAACATGGCAATGAGCGGCATGCGTGACTTGTCAATCATCGCAACACCACCAGCACGACGCTTAGCAATAAAGACCTTTGTCCGTGAGAGTGATGACGCGATCGTCAGAGAAGCGGTACTTCGTGAAATCATGCGTGGTGGTCAAGTTTACTTCTTACACAACCAAGTCGACACGATTGAAAAGACGGCCGAGTCACTACAGAAACTGATTCCAGAAGCGCGTGTCACCGTGGCTCATGGCCAGATGCGAGAGCGCGAACTAGAACGCATCATGAATGACTTCTACCACCAGCGTTTTAACTTGCTAGTGTGTACAACCATCATCGAAACCGGTATCGACGTACCAACAGCCAATACCATCTTAATGGACAGAGCCGATAACCTTGGTTTAGCACAGTTGCACCAATTGCGTGGGCGTGTGGGTCGATCTCACCACCAAGCCTATGCCTATCTGCTAACACCTCCCCCGAAAGCAATGACCAAAGATGCGGTTAAGCGATTAGATGCCATAGCTTCACTTGAAGACTTAGGTGCAGGCTTTACACTAGCAACCCATGACTTAGAGATTCGTGGCGCGGGTGAGCTGTTAGGTGATGAACAGAGTGGTCAAATTCAATCGGTTGGTTTCACCTTGTATATGGAGATGCTTGAACAAGCAGTTGAAGCATTGAAAGAGGGGCGAGAGCCATCACTTGATGACCTACTGCGTGAACAAACTGAAATTGAGATGCGCCTGCCTGCGCTATTGCCTGATGACTACATCCCAGACATCAATACACGTTTGTCTACTTATAAGCGTATTGCGAGTGTGAGTGACACCGACGAATTGGCAGAGTTGAAAGTCGAGCTGATTGATCGCTTCGGCCTTCTGCCGGATGCTACCAAGAACTTGTTGTCAGTTTCAGAGCTAAAATTAGCCGCGGCGTCTATCAAAGCGAAGAAAATTGAGGCTCATGATAAAGGTGGATTCTTAGAATTCTACCCGGATGCTGACATAAACCCGACCTACCTTGTTAAACTGTTGCAATCTCAACCGCAAAAGTTTTCAATGGAAGGACCAACAAAGTTCAAGTTTACGATACCATTGGTCGACAGACGGAAACGAATTCAATTTGTTAGTGATTTATTGGGCGAATTCAGACAGAACTTGCTTCCTTCGGCATAAGACCCAATCCACTTGCACATATAAATTATCCAGCCGGTAGTTCGGCTGGAAGACGGAGTAAAAATGAAAAGACTGATCCCACTGCTACTATTGTTCGTCTCACTGCCAAGTTTGGCGCAGAGACAATTTGATATAGAAGTGATCATTTTTAAGCGTGCTGTTGATGCAGAAAAAGTGAATGAATCTTGGCCAAACACACAGCCTCAGATTTCACTTGAGCGCGTAGGTTCATTTCAAGATACCCAATACCGAGCGAAGAAAGGCGTGCAGATGCTGCCTTACTCGGAATACAAGTTAACACCTCAGAAAGACAAGCTACGCAAACACGCAGGCTTTGAAGTTCTGATGCATACCGCTTGGCGTCAAGGCGACCAAGGCAAAAGCTCGGCACCGGTTTTCCACATTCAAGCCGGTAAAGACTTCTCCAAACAGTTTAATGCCGACGGTTCTGAGAAAGGTGTAGTAACAGCAGTAAATACTGATGGTTTTCAAGAAGAGACTATCGATAAGCCGCTTTACGAGTTAGACGGCAAGCTGCAAATCTACGTTCAGCACTATCTATACGCTGAAACGACATTGGATTTGAAAGCGCCGAGCGTTCGTGAAGTGACTCTACAAGAGCAACAAATCGAGCTAGATTCACCTGTAAGTGGTACAGAAAGTAACGTGCAAGTGGGTAATCTAACGGAGATTTCTCCGACGGTTGAAGTCCAAGAGTTTCTTAAGAGCTACCGCATGGACCAAAAACGTCGTATGCGCAGTACAGAAACTCACTACCTTGACCACCCACTTCTTGGAATGGTTATTCAAGTTCGACGCGTGGCGCAGTAAGTTACTTGCCGATTCGGCTATAATTATATAAGTAATTCAATCCGCCCTCCTAGTGAGGGCGTTTTATTAAGTGCTATCTATCTTTATTCTGCACTGAATCCTTTGTTCAGTACTTACATGTAATTCGGTATTTCTTATGAGCCCTGACTTTCAGATAAATACTCAACACCTCAACCTAAAAATCATTGAAGCCTCAGACGCTCAAGAGTTTTCGCAGCTGGTTAAATCCTCCCCGAGTTTATTGCCATGGCTCGACTGGTGCCACGACGAGTTTTCGACCGTCGAGGCCGAGAGATTCATTCTTGCGACTCGCTTAAACTGGGTTAAAGCCGATGCGTTTGGCTTTGGTATCTTCGAACGAAAAAGCGAAAAGTTAGTCGGCATGGTGGCCATAAATGAGCTTTACCACACCTTTAATATGGCAAGTTTAGGTTATTGGGTGGGTGATCAATTTCAGAGAAAAGGGATAGCGAAAGAAGCAATGCTTGCCCTATTTGAATTTTGCTTCGCAATGCTCAAGTTGACGCGTTTGGAGATTGTCTGCGATACAGAGAACCTACCCAGCCAAAAGCTGATCGAGAAATGTGGCGCTGAACGTGAAGCCATTGCAAAGAATCGCTTTATCTTTAACGGTAAACCGAAAGATGGCGTGGTTTATTCTGTGTTACCTCCATTATCTTAATCGCTTAATAGAGTAACAATTCGAAATAACACGTACTCGACACGATCGAAAAAGAGCTCCGAAGAGCTCTTTTTATTATCAGCGTAATGACCTTAGAAGGCTTACCTGATTAGTGAAGCTTTAGGTTTGGACGAAGGACACGGTTAATACGACCAACCAACATCATCAGTGATGTTTTGATTAAGCCATGAAGTGCCATCTGATGCATGCGGTACAAAGAGATGTAAACCACACGAGCAATACGTCCCTCAACCATCATCGAACCTTTAGTCAGGTTACCCATCAAGCTACCTACTGTAGAAAAACGGCTTAGTGAAACCAGTGAGCCTTTATCTTTGTAGATGTAGTCTTTCAGGTCACGGCCGTTCAGCTTAGCAATGATGTTGCTAAATGCGCAGCTTGCCATTTGGTGAGCCGCTTGCGCACGTGGTGGAACAAACGAACCATCCGCTTGTGTACATTGCGCCAAATCACCGATAGCAAAGATGTTGTCATCAAGCGTAGTTTGCAGCGTGTTTTTGACAACCAACTGGTTGATACGGTTCGTCTCAAGACCACCGATATCTTTCATGAAATCTGGCGCTTTAATACCCGCAGCCCATACCATGATCTGTGCTGGGATCTTCTCACCATCTTTGGTCGTTAGACCGTCAGCATCAGCTTGTGTAACCATTGTCGTTGTACGCACGTTGACGCCAAGCTTAGTTAGCTCAGAATGTGCTGCGCTGGAAATACGAGGAGGAAGAGCAGGAAGAATACGCTCACCCGCTTCAACAAGGTTAACGTTCAGCTTGCTTGAATCTAGGTCGCCAAAACCGTATGTACGAAGCTCTTTCACTGCGTTGTGCAGTTCTGCAGAAAGCTCAACACCTGTCGCGCCAGCACCAACAATCGCGATGTCTACTGTACCTTGACCATTCTTAGCGTGCAGCTTTAAGAACTGGTTGTTCATTTCTGTACGGAAACGGTGTGCTTGCTCTGGGCTATCAAGGAAAATACAGTTGTCACGAACACCTGGGGTATTGAAGTCGTTTGACGTTGAACCTAACGCCATCACAAGAATGTCGTATTCAAGTTCACGGCCTGGCATCAGCAACTCACCGTGCTCATCAGTCAACTCGCTCAACGCAATTACTTTACGTTCACGATCGATATCGTTCAGGCTGCCCATTTGGAAATCAAAGCAATGGTTTTTTGCGTGTGCGCGGTAGCTTAGCGCGTCAACACCTTCATCCAATGAGCCAGTAGCTACTTCATGAAGCAATGGTTTCCATAGGTGGCTTGCTTTACGGTCTACCAGAGTAATCTGGGCACGTTTCTTACGACCTAAAGTGCGGCCTAGCTTAGTTGCTAGTTCTAAACCACCAGCACCGCCGCCTACTACGATAATTTTTGTCACAATGACAATCCTCTACAAAATGAATAAATGGGGTTCGGCTCGATTACTCCAACCGATAAATTCTATGTATCTACTCGGCCTTAATTCCAAAGGCTGTGGCTTATTTGATGACTGTGATAATAAGTAACAACAGCTCACTGAGTAGTTAGAGGGATTACAAGCAACAAACATTGGTTTGTCACTTTGCTCACGTGGATGAAAAAGGTGTCTACCTGAGAGGCAGAGCACAAATTATGGGCAAGTTTTATCACTCGCTCTCAATTTTTTTTGACATTTATCAAAATATTTTGCTTTAGAACATTATATATAGCAAAAAGATGACCGCAACAAAAATCCTTACCCACAATGAGGATTCGTGACTGATTAGTTAACGTTTGCGCAAACTCATCGATAAAATCTATATGACTAGGGCGCATTGACCTTTCACGGTTGAATTTCGTTCGATATGAAAGCATTTTAATCACGGCAAGGAGGGAAGTAGCCTAGTCATTCTAAGCAAATCTCCCTCAACAAAGAGTAAAACGCTTTTTACGGGATCGCTCAGCTCGAACCCTTCGGGCAGCGTTTGCTAATTTGGATAAAAAAACAGCACTCAATTGAGTGCTATTTTATAAAATGACGGTAATCCTTAAGCGTTTTTAAACGCCTTCATTGCCTGTAAGTGTTGAGAGATCTTTTTGAACTTATGACTCTCTTTTTCGTCCCAGACAACTTCGTAGTAATCTTCTAGAGCAGAAGCTGTTTTCGTATTGTCGTGAATTTCATCTTCACGAGAAAGCACCACTAAACAGCGTCCTTTGTTCTTCATACGATACTGAGCGACACACTTAGTCGCGATGTCTTCGTACTCTTCTGGGCGATCAATTCGACCTACCATGTTGTTCTCAGGGTGCAGATTAGGGTTGAACACCACCTGCTTAATCCCACATAAGAAACCAATACGCTCAGACCAAAAACCACCCAAACCTACACCACAAATGATTGGATGTGGATCATCGGATTGCTCTATCACTTTATGCACTTCTTTTAGCAAATGCTGCATATCGTGTTTTGGATGCAAAGTACTGTAGTTGATGAAACGAACGTCATCATCAATGAATTGCAACTGCAGTATTTTTTCGTGATTGCCCGGGCTTGTTGAGTCGAAGCCGTGTAGATAGATAATCATTGTACCTCCCCCATTGAATATTGGTACGTTTTGATCAATCTAACACGAAAAACAAGGTTTTAAAGGGAAGACCCCTGAAATTATATTTTTCACTTCCTAAACGTGATCATAGCTACATAAAGTGTGACTAAGAGCCTCTGCTTCACGCAGATAACTGTCATCGCCCCATAGCTGATGAGCAAGTAAATACCACAGCATTGCCATCATTTGGCTTCTTGGTAACCAGGCTTCTACTCCGTCAAGCCACGATTGGGGATCATGGATACCTCTTAGCTGACAGTACTTATTAACAGCTTCTGTAACTGGTAATCGGGCAACAGCAATAGTCAGCGTAAGATCAAGCCTTGGGTCTGCTAGCGCTGCGTATTCCCAGTCAATGATCTTAATCCCATCTTGATTCTTCACAAGGTTATAGCCACCGAGATCAAAATGACACAAAGACAGGCCTACACTTGGGATACTTGGAGCCACGCGCCACTCTTGATAAATCTTAGTGCAGGTTTCAGTCTTATGAACCGCATCAAGCTGAAGCCAGTAGTGGTCAACTCGAGCCGTATAACTGAACGGTTGGAGCGGCAGTCGCGCAGTATTAACCAAATGCACCGAGATCAGCGTCTTCAGTAAATCATCCTGCTCGAGTCCTTCGTACAACGTCTCACCCGCGATCCATTCAACCAATAAGCCTTGCTCATTGACCACTATCGGACTTGGGCCGATATCTAGGCGCTCAATAGCAGACAGTACTTGATACTCTTCATGGCGAGAGATGAAGAACGCTTTGGTGATGGGGGTAATTGGACGCCAAACATACGCGGTGCCATCGGCTAAAACCAATTTCCAACATCGATTAGTCAACCCACCTGTCAGTGTCTGTGCTCTGATTGGAGGCTCAGAAAAGTAGCCATCAAGAGAACTCAAACTGGTATCAAGAAGCTTTGCTTCAGACCAAGAAAAAATCGCCATATTTACTCCCTATAAACGTCTTAACTGCCCTATAAACGTCTTAATTTCCCTACAAAAAAGGCACTGACCAAAAGCCAGTGCCTCTTCATTAATACCAATCACAGCAAATAACATGTATTGCGTTGAGGCATGACTAAGCCAAGTTGATAGCACACTAAACCATTTAAGAAGCTCAATAAGCTAAATTAAAAACCCAGTAAGCTAATTAGAAGCCAAGTAAACTTAATTAAAAGCCCAGCAAGCTCTTAGATTGTTGCTTACGGATTTCAGTTTCGTCAGCCCATTCAATCAAGCCAGACTCAAGATCCATTAGGCGCATGGTCATTTTGTAGTATACGTCTTCGTCGCTGCCCGCTTTCTTAACGATGCTTGATAGGTTGCCGTACAACATGTACTGAGCACCAACCATTTTACCAAATTGGATTGCTGAGCTTTGATTTACAAGCTCATCGTTATTTTGGAAATTCAATTGTTCACGAACAGACTCTACACGGTCCATATCAACGAAACGGAACTTACCAGAGTTCAGCATTTTAGTACTGATGGTATCAGTGATTGACTCAGTATCGATGTGCTCACTTGTTTTGTTCTTGATTCGCTCTACGAACACGATTGGACGTTGCTCACGAGTAATGTAAGACACAGAACCAGACGCCATCATGCTATCGACCATTTCGCCCGCAATCGTTTGAAGGTCAGTTGAACCGAAATCGATTGTCGTGGTTTCTACTGATTGTGCATCACCGTAGCTTACCTTGTTTGAACAACCGCCTAAAATAACCGCTAAACCTAGTAGCGCAATGACACTCTTTTTCATTTTGTTTCCTTAACTAATCACTAAGTGGGGTTACCCACTCTCTTAAATTTTTGTATTTTCGAATCCTTAGACCCGTTCTATCTCGTCTTTGCTAGAAAGCTTGGAACCACTCTAAATATGAGCGGTTCCAAACGAAAGTTTACTGCTCTCTGAACTGAACTCTGAACTGAGTCGCTTTCGGATTTACCGACACTTCCGACAACGAAATACTTTCAAAGCCACGAACAATCGCTTGCTTCCAAGGGCCTTGCTTTAGGTTGACCTCAAGACCAGCATCGTCGTACCAGTAAAAGCGATAAAGGATATGTTGATCGCCTTTATAGTTACTGTTTAAACGCACGATTCCTCGCGTATGACCGTCGACGAGGTCAGTACGGATATCTTCAACCTGTAAGCGGCTACCCAATACCTTATCACCAAAGAAAACGTTCTGAGTTTGACTATCTACCCTTACGCCAGCTGTATTATCAGCACAACCAGCCAGAACCATAACCGCTGCTAAGCTCACTAACCACTTTTTCATTACAGCCTCCCTAGCTGTTTATGCCACATTGTTGCATTGTTTCCTTGTCGAGAAATCCACACCAAAGTGGTCTGCCCTTCTCGAATATCAAAGTCATACGTTTTAGCGCCCGCTTCTAACGTATATTGACCACTGTTTGCTACAAACGTGCTGGTCTTTATTTCCGCAGGTAAAGATTGCCAGCTTCGAGTGTCTGGTTGTTCCGTGAATGCATTCCAGACATTGAACAAAATGTTACCGACATCGTTACCTTGAGTTGCTTCTTTACGGATGCGGTCTTTCGCGACCACACGTAACGCTTGGCGAATAACAATGCTCGTCATACGTTCAGATAAATCATTCTGCGCCATCGCATTCACATCCGTAATCAAATGCTCAGACAACGGTTGCCCGCTGATTCGTAGCGCAGAAAAACGTTCTACGTTTTGGCGCGGGTAATATGGCAGCGCCAGAGAGTATATTGCGCCCTGATCGCGACTGTCATAAATAGGTAAATCTAATCGCCAACTGTCCATCGCTTGAACTGCACTTTGTTCTTGAAGCACAATTACTCGCCCTTCGCTTGCCCCTAACTTAGATGACTGTTTGTAGCGCTTTTTCAGTGTTGCTAAATCTTGTCGCATGCCTAAGCGAGCAGCTGTTGCCATGGTTCTATCGATGATTTCTTGATTCTCTGGCATGATGGCCAAAGCACGTCGATAGTCCACATAAGCGCTGTTCAGATCGTTAGATGCTTCGTAAAGCAGACCAGACAAAAACATCAAATACGCATTTTGCACAGATTGCAGCTTTTTACCCGCATCAGGATAATTCGCAAGAATACTACCCACGTTGGCAGACAACCCTTGAGATTTTGCATCGCTTGCAGCACTTTCTAACTCAGCTTCACGTTGTTTCTTGGCCTGTTCCTGAACTTGGTTAGCGCGACGCATTTCGATCACCGCACCTTCTAAGTCATTTTTCTTTAAATAATTCAAACCAAGATATAAATGCAGAAAGCCCAACTCATAATCGGCTGGCACATACTCGGTAATATTGTCATTCACAGCCAACGCGCCGACACTGGTTGCACTGTCTGATACAGAGATCACCGCTTTACTTTGCTGATCTTTTACTGCCTGATCGGCCAGTTCGAGCGACGACTTACTCTCAGGATATTTTTGATCAAGTAGATTAATTCTACCTTTTTCAAAGTTATCAAGAATGTCACCTGCTACGTAATCTGGTAACTCTTGTTGAGCCGTTGAATAATCCCCAGACTTGACTGCTTGGTAAATTTCTTTGTTTTGCGCGCTGTAATGACTGAACAGGCTCCCTGCCGACATATTCGCACAACCCGCTGTCAACGCCGATAGCAGGGCAATGGAAGCGAATCTAAACTGGTGCTTCACTTATCGTCTCCGTGCATGTTTAAAATGCCAACTTTGTTAGGGTCTGTTGACCTTTCGTGGTTAAATTTTGTTCGAGATAGAATCGTTTTAGGCGCGGCAAGGAGTATGTAGCCTAGTCATTCTAAGTTAATACTTCTTAACAAAGCATAAAACGATTCTAGCCGAACCCTTCGGGCAGTCTTTGTGGTTCATTTCTACTGCGTTATCAGCTTCTCATGTAGGCTAGCTACACTTCAAAGCCTCTGCCTTGTAGAAATTTCCCACAAAGTGCTGCAAAAATCAGCTCGAAAGATCAACAGACCCTAGTCTCATTATCAAAACGAAACACGTTGTAAAAAGGATCTTAAGCAAGGTAATCCCTTGCTTAATTAGCTCTGCCTGAGCGAAGCCGATATTCAGACAACAGATAAAACTAAAAGTTGGCATACAAACAACAAATTTTCCAACTCGCTGTTTATGTTAATTAACCATTAACTTGTATTAACGAGATCATTAACTGTTTCGTTAGCTTATTAGCCTTTTAATTAACTCATTAAAAGCGGACCAAGCGGGCGGCCACCAACCAAATGCATGTGAATATGGTAAACCTCTTGGCCACCGTGAGAATTGCAGTTCACAATAAGACGATAGCCATCTTCTGCAATGCCTTCTTCTTTTGCTAACTTACGAGCAACAGTAAACATACGTCCCATCATTGCTTCATCTTCCGTTTCAACATCATTTGTTGTTGGAATCAGCTTGTTAGGAATAATTAGAATATGACTAGGAGCACGAGGGTTAATATCGCGAAATGCGGTTACTAAATCGTCTTGGTATAGTAGATCTGCTGGGATTTCTTTATTGATGATCTTACTAAAAATGGTTTCTTCAGCCATGTGTCTCTCCGATAAAACATTTATTTTTTAATGCTTTGAGTATGCGCTATGCCGCATCAAACCACAATAAACCTGCTTTAAAGCATAATAAAAAACACCGTTCAAATCAAAAAAAACACGCCTTACCTCTCAAGAACAGCATATTGGCTAGGACAAAGGGCTATTTTTGACGTGTGCGTCATAAAATGCGTAAGCCGAGCTCAATAGAATCCTGATAATTTTGTTAGTTTTGTTTTGACCTGGTATTAGGTCCACATTTATTTAGGGAGAAAGTCATGAAGGGATCTGTGATCAAGCGTATGTACGCTGGTTTCGCACTGATCATCATCATGTTCGCAGTCACGATAACCATCATGATGAGCAGCATGAATCAGATACATAGCAATTTTGAGAGCGTCTCAAAAGTCTCATTGCCGCTGGTTGCGCTTTCAAACCAAACAAGTGTCCAATTACTTTCCGCTGACAAGTCATTTAAAGACTTCTTAACCACACAAAATTCTGAGCGTATGTCTGCAATGCGTACAGAGTTTGCTGCATCACAAAACGCTTTTTCTGAAGTTCTAGGTAGCCTAGAAACAGCAAGCCAAGACAATACCTCGCTCACTGAGCGCATCACGCAATTAAGAGCGATGGAAGAACGTTACTTCACCGAAGCAGATGAAGCGATGAACAATTATATCGCTATGTTTGAGGCGCAAGAGCAAGTACAAAAAGCATCACGTGATTTCCAACGCTTACATTCAGAATTGACCGTTGGCATGAAAGAGTACGTTGCCGACCAAAAAAGCATCTCTGTAAAAGTGATGGCAAAGAGCTACTTTATTAAACTACAAGACGCCGAGGTGATTACCTCTGATGCACTAGCAAGTTCTGATGTTGCCTTCGTACAAAAAGCCGTCAACCAAAACAAAAAGGCCGTTACCCACCTAAACTACGCGTACCGTGGCTTAGCGACACAATTGCCTGCGATAAAAAATGTTTTCGATGAATCGGTTAAAAACTTCACCAAAGACGTGGGACAAAAAGGCGGTGTTTTAGATAAACATAATAACTATCTGAAAGCGAAAGAAGCCTTGTACATCAACATTGCTAATCTAGCCGTTGAAGTCGACCAAGCAATGGCGGTACTGGATTCTTTCAACGTCACAGCGGAAGAGCAACTCAACTCATCATTAGCAGATGCGAGCAGCATCTACGACAACGGTCTATTCAAAGCGATTGCAATTGGCATTGTTGTCACCGTATTCGCTGCAGCAATTGGTTACCACATTGCACATAGTGTAAGAGAGCCACTAACGCGTATCCTAGGTACATTAGAAGGCCTGACTGAAGGAGATATGACTCAGCGTATCGATATTCGATACGACAACGAATTCAGCCGAGTAAGCCGTCACATCAATACCTTAGCCGACAACCTGCACAATATTCTGGTGAAACTGAATGACGCTTCAGATGACCTAACCAATACTGCAAGCGTAAACCAAAAAACCTCTTCTGAGACACAGGCTCAATTGAACAGCCAGCGTGAACAAACAGCAACCGTCGCAACGGCAATGACACAAATGTCTCACTCTGTACAAGAAGTAGCAAACAGCGCGCAAAGCTCGTTAACTATGGTTCAACAAGTAGAATCGGCTTCTGAATCAGGTCGTCAGGTCATGAACACCAACATCAGTACCATCAATCAACTTGAGGTGCGCCTGACTGAATCCGTGGGTGCTGTAGGCGAGCTACAACAAATGAGTAGCCAGATTGGCTCTATCCTCGATGTTATTCGTGGTATTGCAGATCAAACCAACCTACTTGCACTCAACGCAGCAATCGAAGCCGCGCGCGCAGGTGAACAAGGCCGTGGATTTGCTGTAGTTGCAGATGAAGTCCGAGTACTGGCACAAAAGACAACTCAATCGACGTCTGAAATTGAGACCATGATCAGTAACCTACAATCAAGTTCTAAAACAGCAAGCAATGTGATTGAAAGCTGCATGAGCGATATGGATATGTCGGTTCAACAAGCTTCAAGTGCTAATAGTGCTATGGAAGAAATTCAGGCATTGATTCTAGAAATCAGTCGAATGAGTACGCACATTTCTCAAGCCGCGGCTGAGCAGAGTGAAACTTCGGGTGATATCGCGCGTAACATTGAAGACATCAACCAGATTGCTGATAAGAGTTATCAAGCGATGTCATCAATTGCAGAGGCAAGCCAAAACCTAACAATTCTGGCAAACCAGCAAGGCGATTTAGTTCATCAATTCAAGCTATAAGTAAACGAAGAACCAATAGATATTCACCTGAAATGTTGGGATATCTCACCCAATAGTGATAACTAATTGAACAAGGGCAACTTTTATCAAGGGTTGCCCTTGTTTTTTATGAGCTTTGTCATTATATGATTATAAAGGCTTGCTGCTTCCCGTTTTTCTTTCACCTTTATGAGCGAGCCGCTATTAAGGAATTTATATGGCTGTTCATGTTGGCATTATCGATCAAGACCCCATTCGGTTGATCACCCCACTACTCGACAACCGAACGATCAGCACTCACATCGTGTTCATCGGTGACAAAAATCAAATCAGTATCTATCAACGCTTAGACAGCGTTTTGCAGAAGCGTGATATTACGAGTGAATTTTTCGAGATTCCAACTATCGTAAACACCTCTGCAATTAAAGAATCGATCCAAAACCTTGCTGAAGACTTAAAAGCTCGGGGACAAGAAGTGAAGCTCAACGCAAGTTGTGGCCTTCGTCACCGCCTACTGTCTGTCTACGAAGTATTTCGTACTTACCACTGGCCAATCTTTGTTGTTGAACCAAACAGTGACAAGCTGTGCTGGCTTTACCCGAATGGGAAAGAAGACGCACAAGTTCAAGACCGCATCACTATCGATGACTACTTAACGGTATTCGGTGCTCGTGGTGAATTCAGCGATGTACAACTTTCTCCGCAACTTGACCAAAAACTTTATGAACTGGGTGAGCGTTGGGCAAGTAACGCATTAGAATTAGGCCCAGGCCTTGCTACATTGAACTACCTTGCAACGACCTGCCGTAAAGAACAGAGGCTTGATGTGGGCTTGTCTGAGAAGCAACAAGGTTATCGCGAGCTGAACATGCTGTTGAGCGATTTGGTTGAAGCTAAGATTGCCACTTATGACAATGGTATTTTGACGTTTGCCAATGAAGATGCGCGACGCTTCTCAAACGGCGAATGGCTTGAGACATTGGTTCATAGCACCGTTAAGCAGATCCAAGATGACATGCCGACCATTCAAGACCGCTCTTTGAATGTTCAGGTTTATCGTCAACTCGGTGAGCGTGAGGTTCGTAATGAGCTTGATGTTGCTTCTGTAGTGAACAATAAGCTGCACATCATCGAGTGTAAGACCAAAGGTATGCGAGATGATGGCGATGATACCTTGTACAAGCTGGAATCGCTCAGAGACCTGCTAGGAGGCCTACAGGCCCGTGCAATGTTGGTGAGCTTCCGCCCTCTTCGTCATAATGACATCACTCGAGCAGAAGATCTTGGCCTTGCATTGATTGGCCCTGACGAATTAAAAGATCTTAAAACACATCTCGCGGCATGGTTTACCGCTGCCGGTGGTGATGAAGATTTAGAGTGCTAATTTAAGAAACTCGAACATATCGAATTCTCAAAAAACAAAAAGGCGAATGACCGTTAAAGTCACTCGCCTTTTTTGTACCCGTAACTATTATGCCAATCGTAGTAAATGACTTATATCCACTACCCCGCCCGTATTGACAAGGTCTAAACTTTACAACATCTAGATGTTCACAAGGTTTAGAGCTCACAAGGTCCACGTTTGCAAAGTCTAAAGCTCGCAAGGTAAAAGGCTCAAAGGACTTGTAAACACGCAAAAAAATGGCCACATCATTCGATGTGGCCATTTTCAAAATTTGAAGTCGTTTTAAGACTTAAAGCATTTTACGAGCAGCTTCTACAACCACTTTGATTGAGCGCGCTTCCGTTACTTTTAGTGTCTCGTGATCAGGTATCTCTTTTTGAGTACGGTTGATGATCACACCCGCAACACAACCTGCTTTCAAACCAGAACTTGCACACATTGTTAGTAGCGTTGCAGATTCCATTTCGAAGTTAAGAACCCCCATGTCTTGCCATTCTTGCATAGAACCTTGGAAACGCTTAACCACGCGACCAGAGAACGTGTCGTAACGCTCTTGACCTGGGTAGAAAGTATCACTTGAAGCAGTTACGCCCATGTGAACTGCTGCGCCTGATTCTTCAACTGCTGCTTTCATTGCTGTAGCAACTTCGAAGTCAGCAACTGCTGGGAACTCCATAGGAGCGAAGTGCAGGCTAGCGCCGTCTAGACGAACAGAACCCGTAGAGACAATCATGTCACCCACGTTTACGTGAGGTTGGATCGCACCAGTAGTCCCAACACGTAGGAAAGTACGAACGCCAAGCTGAGCAAGCTCTTCAACTGCGATAGAAGTAGATGGGCCGCCGATACCTGTTGAACATACAACAACTGGCTTACCGTCTAGCTCTGCGCGGTAAAGCGTGTATTCACGGTGACTCGCAAGAAATACGGGATTCTCCATCTCTTCTGCAATTTTTTGCACACGAGCAGGATCACCAGGAATGATCGCAAGAGTAGCACCGTTAAGATCTGCTTCAGTAACACCTAAGTGGAAAACAGCTTGAGACATAGTTCGCTCCTTTTGGCTTATTGGGCTTTTTACCCTTATTTAAGCTCATAGTAAATTCGTGGGGTACGAACACACTCTAACCAAGCTCACAATGAAATGAAGTGACGAACATCACACCAATGATCGCAACAACATTTCAGGTTTCACGAAAAACCGATTGGCATCACAAAAATAAGCAATCCGAACGGCTACGTTGCATACTAATGAGACAAAAAGCGCCTTTAACGTATGACCGCTAAAGGCGCTTTTATGCGAGATGCTTTTTATATAAGACGCTTTTAAAATTAAGAGCGTCTATGTCTGAGAGCTGAACTTAATCCGCTTTAGACTTGAAGCGAAGCAGGCGCAGTGCGTTGAGTGTCACCAGAGCTGTCGCGCCACTATCTGCAAGAACGGCAACCCAAAGCCCGGTAATACCAAGCAAACTGGTCACCAAGAACACACCTTTCAAACCGAGCGCTAGTGCTACGTTTTGACGAATGTTATTCATAGTCGCTTGCGACAATTCAATCATCGCGGGCAGCTCAGTTAAACGGTTGTGAGTCAGTGCTGAATCTGCCGTTTCAAGCGCAACATCAGTACCACCACCCATAGCAATACCTACATTCGCCGTTTTCATTGCTGGCGCATCGTTGATGCCATCACCGACCATAGCAACGTGTGACTGTTGAGATAACTCTTCAACATAAGACACCTTGTCACTTGGAAGCAGGCTCGCTTTATATTGCATACCAATTTTGCTGCTGATCGCGGCCGCACTGCGCGGGTTATCACCAGTAAGCATGATTGATTGAATACCTAAGTCATTAAGTCGTTCAATCGTAAGCTTAGCGTCACTACGTAACGTATCTTGCCAAGCAATCAAACCAATCACAGTCGTAGCTTGTTCTGTTGACTCTTCTAGATCTTTAAGCTCAAGAGCAACCACAACCGTCTTGCCCTCGCCTTCTAATGCTTCTACCTGAGAAACCACATCGGATCCAAGAGCGAACGTGACTTTAGACGGTGATAAAACCTGATACTTAACACCATCGACATCGCCTTCAACACCGCTACCAATGAGCGCTTTCTTGTTGTGTGACTCAGGGATCTCAACATTCAGCTCTTTAACTTTAGCGACAAGCGATTGCGCCAAAGGATGAGTCGAACCAACTTCAATCGCCCCAACTACACGAAGCATCGCGTCTTGTTTCCAACCTGATAGAGGTTGAATATCCGTAACCTGAGGCTTACCTTCAGTCAGCGTACCTGTCTTATCAAAGGCAATCGTTTGAATTTTCCCTAACTGCTCTAGTGCCGCGCCGCCTTTAATTAATGCGCCACGTTTCGCCGCTGCTGCTAAACCAGAAGTAATTGCAGCAGGTGTCGAGATAACCAACGCACACGGACAAGCAATCAACAATAGAGCTAGACCTCGGTAAACCCAGGTTTCCCAAGGCTGCGCGAACAGCAATGGTGGGGTGATGATGACCAACAGAGCCACCAACATCATTAGTGGTGTGTACCAGCGGCTAAACTTATCGAGGAAACGTTCAAGCGGTGCTTTACGAGATTCTGCTTCTTCAATCAAGTGAAGAATACGGTCGATCGCGTTCTCACCCTGTTTTGACGTGATGGTGATGCGAACGACTTTATCGACCACCACAGCACCAGCCATAATGCTGTTGCCTGCTATATGTTCGACAGGAACAGACTCACCCGTTAGCGCACTTTCATCAAAGCTCGCAGCGTCGGTAATAAGTTGACCATCAGCAGGTAAACGAGAACCCGCCGCCACTTCAATCACGTCACCAGGAGCAAGTTCACTTACTGCAACGTCAACACGGTCGCCGTTGATAATCTTGGTGGCATTTTCTGGCACCAATGCCATTAAGGCTTGAACACCACTTCTTGCTCTTGATGAAGCAAATGCCTCTAGACGCTCACCAATCAAAAACAGTAACAGAACCATCGCAGCTTCAGCGGTTTCGCCAAGGTATAAAGCACCGAGCGCGGCAACACTCATTAAGGTTTCGATTGCAAACGGCGTACCTGAACGTGCCAACTGAACTGCTTTCTTGGCCACTGGATACAAACCAAGCAAACAGGTTACGGTAAACAAACCTTCACTTAGTTGAGGAGAAGTACTTTTCAACAGTGCTGCGAAGAGCATTGCGGCTGCAATCGCTATAATTTGTAAATTAGGTTGGATATGAGCTTGCCAAAAAGTCTCGGGGTGCTGTTTTTCTTTTTTAGAACCAACTTCCGAAAGAGGGAAGCCCGTTTTGATAGAGACCTGTTCAATGGTGTCGGCAAGACTTTCATTGTCGAATTTCACAACTAGCTTTTCGGTGGCAAAGAGAACTTTGGCTTGAATAACACCTTCAATGTTACTAACAGCTTTCTCTATTTTTTTAGCACAAGCTGGGCAGTCCATTCCTGAGACCAACCAACTTTTAGAAAATTGGGCATTTAAAGTTTGAGTAGAGGACTGACTGTCTTCTTCTCCACTGTCTGAACCACAACAATCATCTCCTGACGATGAAGACGCAGTAGCAGAAGAGCTGCAACATGAAGATGAAGTACCTGCTGCGGTAATGCTTGAAATTTTAGGGCTAGAGCAACTTGCTCCAGTCGCTTGTGGTTGAACGTCCACTTTTGTTGAGCGGCACGCTGCGTGTTTTGCGCACATAATGTATCTCCTTAATACTCAAAAGCCTTGAGGTTATTGCTCACTCATGAGCAACAGAACCTTAAGTACAACAAAAGTATAAACCTTGGAGACTACTCCAAGGTCAAGAACAAATTGTCCAAGACCAAGAAGAAATTTACAAACCAACTAATCTATATTGGAGTGTCGCTGTTATTGCGACTTGAGCTCTTTACACTCTTCTCTGTTCGCCGATACATCATCAATAAGAACGGCATCATGTGAACAGAATGGTTGTGTATTCAAGCTGACTATCGACACATCGTCTTCTACAGGATCAACTTGGGAACCTTGCATAAGCTCGGCAATATGATAGCGAAGCACTAGGGTACCGAGTATTCCGAACAAAACATTGCCCAAAGCTTGCCCATACAGCACACCCAATGCGCCATACCATTGCGAGCCTAAGTAAACGAACGGCAATGTACCGAGAGTGGCTTTACCCAGATTCAGTGCTGTCGAGTAAAGCGGTTTACCTAAGTTATTAAAAGACGTGTTGGCAACAAACAGTGCGCCGTTGAAGGTGAAGGTTAACGCCACATAGGTACAGAATGCGGCAACAATAATTGCTGCATCACCTTGTAGGCTAAAGCCTTGGATCACATAGTCTTGGACAAAGTATAAGAGAATACAAACGGCGATGGTGTACGCCGTAGTAACCAACAATGAGTTGTTGAGTGTTTCTTTTACTCTGTCCATTCGTTCTGCACCAAAATTTTGCCCAATAATAGGGCCCACAGCGCCAGACAAAGCAAAGATAACCGCAAAACAAACCGGCGTCAGACGACCTATCACGGCAAAGCCCGCGACAAAATCCTCTCCGTATTGTGCAATCCCCGTCGTTACAATCGCATTACCGATAGGCGTTGCGGTATTGGTGATAATAGCAGGCAGCGCAATAGCCAATATTGGTCGAATATTAATGCGCCATTGTACAAAAGAAGGGGGAGCCACCAGCTGGTGACTGCGAATCAAAGGGTAAAGCGAGAAAAAGAGTACCGAAAAACGAGCAAAGACAGAAGCGATAGCCGCCCCTTCGATGTTCCAACCAAAACCAAAAATAAACAAAGGGTCGAGAATCGCGTTAACAATGCCGCCCGACAAGGTCGCCCACATCGAACGTTTGGCATCACCTGCAGCTCTCAAGCCTGCACCCGCAGCCATCGCTAGCGCTAGAAATGGCCCGCTTGGCAATAAGATTTGCAGGTAAGCTTGCGCCCGCTCTGCGGCAACCCCCTTTGCACCAATCGCAGCAAGTAGCTCTGGGATATAGGCGAACATCACCGCAGTAATCGTCAAACTGATGACAAAAGCAGTCAGCATAATACTCGTGGCGAGGTTTCGAGCGTGTTCTTGATTCTTTGAACCAATAGCTTTGGAAACCAACGCACCCATAGCAATAGAAGTACCGATCGAAACGGAGGTAGAGAAAAATGTCAGTGTGCCTGCAAAACCAACAGCCGCGGCCAATTCGACTTGTCCCAACATACTGATGAACAACATATCGAGTAAATCGACCACGAATAACGCCATCAAACCAACAGAGCCAGCCCCCGACATCACCAATATGTGGCGCATCGTTGAACCTTCTACAAACTTCGCAGTTTGATTTGACATGAAACCTCCAAAAGTTGGAACACCACAAAATAAAGCTCTATAAGCTAGTCAGCCACAAACTAGGGATCTACAAAAAAGATCCACCAAGAAAAGCTCGACAAAGAAAAAAGGCGCTAGTGCGCCTTTTCAATTGAGGGTATTGAGAAAAATAATCGTTCTTAACACACCACTATACATGATGTTTAAAACTATACCTGATGTTTAAAGCATTCATCTAAGTTCTTGCCGATTGCTCTCAAAACATCGGTTCGAGTGATCATTCCCACTAGCTTTTTGTTATCGAGTACTGGATAAGCTTTGGGTTTTCCAACTTGCATCATATCTGCCAATTCAATAATGGATAATTCTGGTGATACCGAGAGAACTTCTTGGTACATACAATCACCTACAATATGCGTGTCTTGGCAGAAATAGCTCACCTTCACTAACTTCTCGAGTAAATCTTGTTCAGAAAGGAAACCAATCACTTGTTCATTATCATCAATGACTGGACCCCCCATATGATGGCTGCGCATTACTCTGTCTAACGCGAGACTTAACGGCATATCAGGAGTGAATGTCACAACCTGCGGCGTCATGTAATCTTTCACTTTAATAGAATGCATTGCGTTCTCCCTAAAATACGTTTTGTTATCGATTTTTCTATCGTGTTACCTTAATTGTTGTCTAAAATCTTGATTTTACTAAATGGATTTCAACAATTTTATTGATAGGCAAAACCTACCAAAGCAAAAAACGAGGTAACAAAAGGCTTGCACGCATGCCTATGAAGCAAAAATTTAAACACCGCTTACAAACTCTTACCTTTGATTCCTCCCATAAGCTAGCCTGAATACATAAATACTGTAACCTTCATCACACTAATAATAAAAAGCTCAACTTAGGTAATTTATGCAACACGACAACAACATGTACGCGTATGTTTATGCAGACAACGAAGGTACAGAGAACACACTTATCGCTACTGTCGACAACCAAGAAAAGCCCCTAATCTCAAGCTGTTTTAATGAGATAAAGCGCATGTCTAACTTAGCTATTGATCTTGCAGCAGAACACAACTTGAAAGTGAAACTGGTTAAATACGGAAGAGAACAAGAGATCGACTTCGGCCTATTCCTAAAATAGCGCACTCATAACGCATGTCTTGTTCGGCAAGCTTAAGCAGCATGGTCAACAGCACAGAACACCGTTGAATAACATGTTATGAGTAGGCAATCACCTTGACAATGATTGCCTACTTAATTCAACAGCGAATACCGACCACGGTAAATATACGAAAAAGGCCAGCATTCGCTGACCTTCTCATTCACGATTTCAATCGCTATACGTTATTTGCTAGCTCTTAACGACTGGCTAGTAGCTACTAACGAGTGCAATAGGCTTCCCACAAACGCGCTGCCTTTGAGTAAGCTTCAGCCTTATCGTGCGTTTCTGCGAATAAAATCGCCGTCATACTATCCACAACACTATTCGCCATCAGCTCCATCTCATCTTCCGGTGTACCCAGTACACATTCAGAAGGTAGAGGCAGCTCAGCATTCATCGTGCCTTCCCAGTAGAAAGATTCCACCTTTTCAGGAGAACTCATCCAGACAGTTTGGCTTACCTTGGGGTTGTATTCTGATTCGCCATTCATGCCTTTAAATGAAATCACCGAGTGGGATTTATTGCCAATCACATGCTCAACTTCTGCATGAAGCTGTGGGAATCCAGGGTGAAAGCTGCCACGCAAGCCTAAACGTCCACCACCAGGGTTCAATGCACGAACAACGGTATTAATCGGAGTTCTCAGTCCATAACGATGTTTCCAACCAATCATAGTTTGAGCTTGTGGGGCGAAGTTCGCCAAAGGCAAGTAAGCAATACCATCGGCTTCTAGAATCTGCTTTGCGTCTTGCGGATCTTGCGCGCTGCGAACGCCGACACATTCTAAATGCGTTTCGGCATGCGTACGACCACTGGGTTTGTCCATGTAGCCATGCATTAATACTTTATAGCCGTTGTCAGCTAGAATTTTTGCTGCCAACAGGTTCCAAGGCTTTCCACTGGCGTTATCGTTACGCTTACCTGCATAACACGGCCAATCGATATCAGCACCTAAGTCTGGCACTCGAGATTGAAACGCTTTTACAAAGCCTGCGATTTCTTCATTGGTTTCATTCTGCACACGAATCAACATCAGTAGCATAGCCATTTGGTCGTCACCGACCTCTCCGCTTAAATACTCATCCATGATACGGTAGGCTTGTTCGAACGACAAAGGCTTACGACCTCTTTCCCCTCGTCCAACTGTACGAATACACTCTAAAATACTACTCATTGATTGTTTATTCTCTTCCGTTGATATCAATAAAATTCGAATACGTTTTCGATTCTATGACACCCGCAGTGCATTGCAAAGCGATTCAGGTGCTAGCGTGCTAATTACCAATACACTGATTGGTATTCTAAAAGTAAACTTACTGGTGTAAAATTAGAGTATGCAATGCTAACCGCGACATATTGAGTAATATCCAGATGACGGTAAAAAAAACACTAAGCCAAAGAAAACGCGAATCTATCGTGGCCGCTGCCATCGCAGAGTTTACCGAGCATGGCTATAAAGCCACCAGCATGGATAAAATATCGAGCCGCGCGGAAGTATCAAAGCGCACGGTTTACAATCACTTTGCGAGTAAAGAACTGCTACTGGATGAGATTTTAGACAGCATTTGGAGCAAAACACTCGCAGCGACTCAGTTCCCCTATCAAGCCGAACAACCGCTAGATGAACAACTTACCTCTATAGCCAACCAAGAACTTGAGCTTCTCGAGTCTGAAGGTTTCATCGACTTATCTCGCGTACTGTTCTCTGAATATTTTCATAACGCAGAACTCGCGCATCAAGCGATGGAAAAATATTCTCAAGCAGAAAGCGGCCTGACGACTTGGATAAAAGCGGCATTGGCTGATGGTCGTTTGGTTGAACTCGACCCATTGTTTGCATCCACTCAGTTTATCGCCCTGCTGAAATCTTTTGCATTTTGGCCACAGATCATTGGTCACGCGCCCTCTCCGGATAAGCAGCACAAACAAATAATCATTAATTCCAGCGTCGAGATGTTCCTTAAACAGTACCAAGCTTAATAAAAGTTGAGCTCTGCTAAGTTTTGTTGGGTTTAATTAGAGATGCGTAAACGAGTGATGTATCATGCGCTCGTTTCACGCTTTCTTGTTTAGCGGTTGCAGAATGTGATTCATACCAACCTTAGTTCGGACACAAAGACCAATATTTCATGCCAAAGTTGATAAGCAAAATTTGGGTACATGCTTTTATGCTATTCGCTATGTTAGTGGCCACCATCAGTGTGGACAGTATCGCGAACGCCAATGCTATGCAGGTAACTCAAAATCTATCAACCTTATCGCAGAAAACCGATCTCTCGTTCGACACCAGTGACTCATTCCCATATTCCAGCGCGCAACCCAATGTAGAACACCACTGCTGTGGCTCTGTATGCTTACTTAAAATGCCACCGTTGATTGTGTCAGAGTCTTTTGATACCCAAATTGGTTCATTGGCTTTGATCGAGAAAGAGCCTTCACACAAGGCAATCATGTCGCCACAAGCTCCTTATCGCCCTCCTATTTCTTAATTGTTTGTCCCTGTTTGGCAACGCTTGCCAACGTATTACTAATACAGCTCTATCGCTGTAAACAATGACATCCAAATTTAGGAAATAACACATGAAAAAGCTATTTAGCCTATTCGCAGCTCTGATCATGAGCGCTTCAATTAATGCCGCTCAGTTTGAAGAAGGTACTCACTACAAGATCCTCGACGTAGCGAAAGCAGATAAACCCGTCGTTACCGAGTTCTTCTCGTTTTACTGCCCTCATTGCTACAAATTTGAAGGCGTCATTGAGTTCCTTAAACAAGATCTACCAGAGTCAGCAAGCTTTCAAAAAGTGCACGTAGTGTTTATGGGCAACGACATGGCTGTGCCTATGGCAAAAGCTTACGCGACCATGATTGCACTCGACGCTGAAGACAATATGGTTCCAGCAATGTTCGCCAAAATTCACGAGAAGCAACAGACTCCAAGAAACGAAGCGGAACTGCGCCAGATCTTCATTGATAACGGTATCGATGCGAAGAAGTTTGATGCGGCCTACAACGGTTTCGCAGTTAACTCAATGCAGAAGCGTTTTGATAAGCAGTTTGATGCGAGCACATTAACTGGCGTTCCAGGCGTATTAGTTAACAACAAATACATCGTAAAACCGGATCAAATCAAGAGCTACGAAGAGTACAACCAGCTGGTAAATTACCTTCTAACGCTTTAATCAAAAGCAATAATCTTTAAAACCTCAAAAGCCAGCGACCTGTTCGTTGGCTTTCTTGTCTATACAAGTGAAGTGAGCGCGCAACGCACGCTCGAAGATCATTCAGATCGCCCTTGAATACACGTCAGAATCACTGTTCACTGGCATCCGTCGTTATTTCTCATATACTGCACCCTATTACGTCATCCACTACTCTGTAGTACTCAAAATATTAGTACTCGAACATTGGGCACCTTTATGATTATTCTGACCACTAACTTTGGCGACATCGAAATTGAACTTAACCTTGAGAAAGCGCCAGTAAGTTCAAAAAACTTCCTTAGATACTGCCAAGAAGGCTTCTATGAAGGCACCACATTTCACCGTGTAATTGAGGGTTTCATGATTCAAGGTGGTGGACACACTATAGACATGACAGAGAAGCCAACACACGCACCTATCGTCAATGAAGCAAATCGTGGACTAAAGAACGTGATTGGCTCAGTGGCAATGGCTCGTACAGACGCACCACACTCAGCAACGGCGCAGTTCTTTATCAACCTTGACGACAATGATTTCCTTGACCATACCGCGACCAGCAACGCAGGTTGGGGTTACGCAGTGTTTGGCAAAGTATCGGCAGGCATGGACGTGGTCAACAAGATTGCTGTCGCTCCAACGACCACTCGCTGGGGACACGAAGATGTACCTTGCGAAGATATTATGATCACCAAGGTCACGATTCGCGATTAATTCAAAATTAGCAGTCAATTCGCTTTTTTATCAAATAACGAAGCAATGTTGGTGCTAATTGCATCGGTATTAGTTACGATGACAATAGTTGTAATGTCATCGTAAGAATTAGGTACTGACGGATGTCACAAGAATTTGATAGGCAAAATAGCTTTGGTTGGATGATCAACGTGATCGCCAATAAAGCGAGCAAAGATTTCGACACAGAATTGAAAGAACATGGCTTAACCATTGCGCTCTGGCCAACCTTGATGTGCCTATGGGAAGAGGAAGGTATTACTCAGCGTGATATCGCGGCAAAGTCCAAAGTCGAGAATTCAACGACGACTCGCACACTAGACAAGCTAGAAAAGCTTGAGCTGGTTGAACGCAGAGCCGATCCAAACAGTCGTCGTTCTTTCAGAATCTACTTAACGGAAAAAGGGAAAGCACTCGAAGAACAGTTGATTCCAATCCCTACTCGTTTAAACAAAGAACTGATGAATGAGTTGGACGCTGAAGAACAACAGCAGATGATCAAGCTACTTCAAAAGATGGTCGCAGCAATCTGATCTTACTGTGACCGGAGCTTACTGCTAGTACATGCTTAATGAGCTATAAACATGCGCTAACAACCAACGAGCACTCGGCCTTGCGCCGAGTGTTTTATTTTCGTCTCGACCATTTGATATAACAAAATAACGAACCAATAATTACCGCTCCGCCTAGTAGCTTTTGCATCTCAACCGTTTCTCCCAACACGCTGACACTCAATAACAATGTCCACACCGGCTCAAGAATCATGATCAATGCCGCCACTTCCATGTTCACGGAGTGCTGACCGACAGTTTGCAATAAGTAACGGATCGATGTCGCGACAACCGCTGAGACGATAAACCAGAATATTAAGGTTTGAGTTATTTCAAACTCTGGTTGAGTGGTCATCGAAGCAAACGCTAACCCACTAACACCCACCACAAAAAGCTGAACGCAAATTGAAGCTATAGGTTTGATATTAGTAATCACTCGCTTATTCATGACAAAGTGAACCGAAAGCAACATCGATGCTAATAGGAAATAGATCTGACTCTGCTCAACATGCCAGCCGTTAGTTAGGGTCAGTAGCAACATACCGATAATCGCAATTGGAAATGACATCCAAAAGGCGCGATTAGGCTTAACTCGAAATATAATCCAAGAGACAAACGGCGCGATGATCATGGCTAAGCTCATGATAAACGCTCCTTCCGACAAACTTTCCGTCATCGATACCGCAAATACCCATACTTGCAATGAAGCTGACAGCAACAAGCCAACGCCGCAAAGAGAAAGTATCTGCTTAAGCGAAAGCTTACGAATGTGATGAATACAAAATGGCAAAAGAATCAAACTCGCGACGAAGAATCGCACACCAATGAACACTGGCCCAGGCATTTCTAACACCACCAGCTTAGATGCAATCCATCCAATCCCAGCTAACAGGGTAGCAAATAGGAGATAAAGCTCTCCGCGCATCGCTTTCATCATCTTACTTGGTCCAATAACAAAAAAAGCAACCCGACTCTGCAAGGTTGCTTTTTATAAACATTCAACAGGATCGAGATATTATCTCAATACTCTGCTTCAGGCAGCTATTTTTAGCCTGCGTATTTTGGGTAATCCGTTAAACCTTTTTCAGCACCACCAAACAATGTGTTTGGATCGTGCGCTGCTAATGGGTAACCATTTTGAATACGAGCGGGTAGATCCGGGTTCGCAACGAATGGACGACCAAAGCCAACCATGTCAGTTACGCCTTCAGCAACGGCTTTTTCGCCACGCTCGCTATCGTATTTACCCGCATAGATAAGGACACCATCGTAAGCTTCACGAACTGCCGCTTTAAATGCTTTTGGCGTTTCAGGTGCATCGTCCCAATCAACTTCTGCAATGTGCAGGTAAACAATTTTGTATAGGTTAAGTAGTGCTGCAGCAGCTGTGTAAGTCTCTACTGGTGTAGCGTCAACCGTACCATTCAACGATGTGAACGGAGCAAGGCGTACACCAACACGGTCAGCACCAATCGCTTCAACCATAGCTTCAACCACTTCACCTAGGAAACGTAAACGGTTTTCAATTGAACCACCGTATTCGTCAGTACGGTTGTTTGCTTCAGAATCGATGAATTGGTTGATTAAGTAACCATTCGCGGCGTGAAGTTCGATACCGTCAAAGCCTGCTTCAACTGCATTCAAAGCCGCTTGGCGATACTGTTCAACCACTTCTTTGATGTCTTCTTTCGTCATTTCACGAGGTTCAACCACATCAACAAAGCCCGGTTCATCAGTGCCATTATCGATGAATACTTTTACGTTCTCTGCTTTAAGTGCAGAAGACGAAATTGGTTGTTCACCACCAATGTTGTCTGGGTGTGTTACACGGCCTACATGCCAAAGTTGAGCGAAGATAACGCCCTCTTTTTCATGTACTGCATCGGTGACTTTTTTCCAACCCGCAATCTGCTCATCAGAGTAGATACCCGGAGTCCAAGCGTAACCTTGACCCATAGGTGAAATTTGTGTGCCTTCAGCGATAATCAAACCTGCAGAAGCGCGTTGAGCGTAGTAAGCCGCCATCATATCGTTTGCTGAATTGCCAGGTTGCGTTGCGCGAGAACGCGTCATCGGTGGCATAACAATACGGTTTTTAAGTTCGATATTACCAAGTTGAATTGGTTGAAATAGTGCGTTTGTCATTGTTATATCCTCGATTAACCCAGTTGAATCAGTTCGATTTGGTAACCATCTGGGTCTGTGATAAATGCGATGTGCGTTGAGCCACCTTTTACTGGCCCCGCTTCGCGAGTGACGTTGCCACCCAGTGATTTGATCTTGTCGCATGCGGCGTAAATATCTTCCACACCCAATGCCAAATGACCAAACGCGCTGCCCATCTCGTACTCATTCGTGTCCCAGTTGTACGTGAGCTCGATAGTCGTGCCGCCTTGTTCGTATCCAACGAAAACCAAAGTGTAGCGGTAGTCGTTGTTTTCGTGGCGTTCAAGCTCTTTCATGCCTAATACTTTGGTGTAGAACTCGATAGACTTGTCTAAATCAGCAACTCGGATCATTGTGTGTAGGAATTTCATATTTCACCCTTATTGGCACCACAAGCATTGCGCCGTTATGATTTTGAGTGGAGGTTATCCACTAATCTCTGAGTGAAATAATACGATTCAGCGAGGAATTAATGAAATTATCAAAAATTCTCAATGTGATAATTTTTTGTTATGAACCTTATGACTAGCACGAACTCAATGACACAAAAAAGGGAAGCCAATGCTTCCCTTCGAGTTAGACTCTCAATTAAAACCGCAAACGCCTATCTTTAAGCGTCTTCGACATAGCATCTGATGTACTGATGACTTGTTCTCGGAACCATTTATGAGCAGGGTCATTATTCTGCTTCTTTAACCAAATCAAATAGTGAGATATAGGCTGATATTCAAAAGGTGGTTTAAACAACTGTAAACCTAGCCTTTCTTGAAACTGCACAGCCATAGATAAAGGCACTACGGTGATGTAATCCGATTGGCTACATAGCAAGATATTACTGAACAGTGAGCGCCCGTGAAACACGATTTTACGCTTAGATAAATCCAATGATGTGTAGTGATTTAAACTGCGAACTTTACGCCGTGTTCTATCTAATACGGCATGCTTTTCATTCATGAATTGCGCTTCGCTGATTTCACCTTGGATTCGCGGGTGATCCTCTCTACACACGATCACAAACTCGCCTTCATATAGAGTTTCACTAACGATGCTTGGGTGTTCAGGTACCACAATATCGATCATTGCATCGAACTCTTGAGTCAAAAGGTCTTCGTAAATACGCTCATCACTGTCTGGTTGGTCAAAGACTTCTAGCGACAAGTTTTGATTGGGAAGCGCCGCGAAACTATTAAGTAAAATCCACTGTAAGTGCTCAGGTGCAGAAATCACAAACTTACGTTCAGAGGATTGTTCATCAAAATTAGCCATCGACTGAAATACATCATTCAATTCATGAATCGGCGTTTTGATTTGTTCATACAAACTTTGAGCATAAGAAGTAGGCGTAACACCTCGTCCTTTACGAACAAAAAGCTCTTGGCCTATCTCTTTTTTCAGTCGTGCCAATGCGGTACTAATGGTCGATTGATTGGTGCTGAGTTGATCCGCAGCTTTACTCAAACTGCCCTGCTCCATCACCGCAGAAAACACAGCAAGTAGGTTGAAATTGGGGATTTCGTTGCTCATATATCATTACTCGTTAGGCGACCATAAACACCATGCTATCGTAAAAACGATTAAATATCGTCAATAAAAACATTTATTAAAGGTATAACGCATTGATTATTTTGCTAATAAATAGCATATTAACCAGACTTTACTCACACTCATCAACCCTCAATAAATCTTCATATATTGAGACAATAAAGCCCTCCCTTCTCCGTAAGCCCTTTAATAATGGGGCGTACTTCATGCAACGCGCTTTGAAACCACAACATTGTCTCAAATTACATGACACTGAGTTTCCGTTCGGTACATATACATTCCTTTTGTGAATACTACAATGGCACCAAAATAATGACCCTCGGTATCAATATGAAAAACACTAAAATAATTTCTCTACTCTTAAGCGGTGCGGCTATCGCTTACTCTGGTTCTGCGCTGGCTGAAAAGGAACAACTCTCAGTTCAGGAAGCCGCAAAAAAATCGGCTAACCCGGTATCTGACGTATGGATGCTAATCACTCAGAATGATTACACCTTTCTTGAGAAAGAAGATGGCCACCATGAAATGCAAAACCGTTTCAGCTTTCAACCAGTAATGCCTGTTCCTATCATGGATGGCGAATGGAACTTGGTGAACCGTCTGGTAGCCAACCACTACAGTTCACCAGGTGACCGTGAAAATGGTGATTTCTTTGAAGGTCGTACAAATGGCATGGGAGACACCGTCTTTCTGTCAATGGCAGCGCCTAACCGTGATGACGGCTGGATTTGGGGTGTTGGTCCAACAGTGATCATGCCAACAGGTACTGATGGTTTAACCCAAGATAAATGGCAAGTAGGCCCTGCGGCAATGGTCGCTCGCCTTGGTAAAGAAACCGGTAACCCAGCAAGTATTGAAAGCTGGAACGTTGGTTTCTTAGCTCAGCAATGGTGGGATGTAGGCGGTAGCGACAGCGTGACTGAATCAACCAATCAAGCGGACATCCAGTACTTCTTAAACTATCGTGTCAGCAACACCGCGTTAATTGGTATGACGCCTAATATTCAAATTGATTGGACAAAAGATGGTTCCGACCAATTTACTGTACCTGTCGGGTTAGGCTATATCGATATGTTTAAGATTGGACCGATGCCTGTTCGTTGGGGTGTAGAACTTCAATATTACGTAATGAAACCAGACGCAAATGTTAATACGACCAACCCAGCTGAGTATGTGCCATATGCACCAGATTGGAACCTAAAATTCTTTATTGCTCCTGTTACATTAAACCCGTTCAAATAATCGATTAAAATCCTCCCTAGAGCTGGTCTAATTTATTCAATATTTTAGGCCAGTCTTTTTAGTACTTTTCATCGACTTCTATGATCCAAACCAAGTTAATGAACAATGTTTTCTATCTGTATATGAGCCTTTTCAAATAAATCACTTTACCGATTTAGAGTTATAACTACTAATCGTAATTACGATATTATCAAATCGTAATTCTGGGTAGATACTGGTCAAAACTCTTCCTATTATCCTGCTAACAAATCAATCACCAGCCCAAATAGAAAACTGACAAATGTTTTACTTTGGTATGTCAATTGTCATGGAAGAGCCCCTCGATTGTCGAGGTAATACACGTAATAAAAACAGTCGCTAGAAAGCCGCGCGAATATTAATTCGAACGCTTCATAGCCATTTCATTTACGTCTGCTGACAAATAATAAAGATTGATTTGTAGAGAAGCATATTCGCTTCTTGATACCGAGAATCGGTTGTCTGGACTGTGCAATATCACTTTAAATATCATCTATTACTTTTGTTTATTATGGACACTAATCTACCCACATAATAGACATCTACTTTTTAAGATGTCATTAAAGGTGACTTCTAGGCTGCAAATTCTCTCTTCTTATTGATGTAGGTTGAGATATGAACTTTATAAAAATCATTTTCCAGAAAATCTGGGCCGTTGTGATGGTCTTGATTAAATTCTGCCTGTTTATGGCGGTAATGTTTGCTGGTGCATGGGCTCTTGCACCGTTAGGCACTATCCATTCTAAAGACATCGACATGTCTCAATTCAACAATCATCCCAATGAAATGATGATGAACTTCTTCCAGATGGAGTACTTCTCTGGTTACTTGTTCTCGGTGACCATTGCTGTGGTATTAGCCGGTGTTTACGGCATGTGGCAGTTGCATGAACTGGGTGTGCATAAAGCAAAAGAACACAAAAGCGCTCACGTACAGATCGTTTTTGCACTGTCACTTTGCGGGCTCTTCATCAGCAAAACATTCTGGGTTATCGCATTGGTTATCGCATTGGCGAACTGGAAACATATTGGTCAATCACTGAGTGATGTTATTCGCCGTGGTGTGCAGCCTAAACAAGACGCGACCAATTCAGAGGCAGCCGCAGTCCACGTATCACCTGAAAAATCGGCAGCAGAGCCGTCTCAAACACAACAGTCTCCAGTAGAACCGTCTTCAGAAGCTCAGCCTTCAAAAGAACAGTCTTCAGAAGATAAGGCTCCAACAAAACCATCCCCTACAGAAAAAGAGGTCGCATAATGAAAGAGATGATGATTCCATACATCCTAATTGTATGGTCACTGTTTGCGACAGGTGCACTGAAGAAGAACTTCAAAAACTACACTTGGGCAGCCATTGGCGGTGTTACGATTCTTACAGTCTTAGCGGTTATCTCTCGCTTGTGGGCACCCGTTGATTTAACCAATTCAACCACAGTCAAAGCGCCACACGCGGTGATGTCACCTATCTTTGGCCAGCAGATCGACCAAGTGCTTGTTGAGCACAACCAAATGGTTAAAGAAGGCGATGTAATTTACACCCTCGTCGACATTGAGTCTGCCGCAGACAAAGCAAAGATCGAATCTTCAATAGTTAAAAAAGAAGAACAGATCAAGCAAATGACTCGCGACTTAGAACGTACTGAAACATCACCAGAGATATTCAATGCTCGTGATGTAGAAAAGTACGACTCCGATCTTCGAGTACTGCACGCTGAACTTGTGTCGCTGAAAGCCGATCTACAAAAAGTAAACTGGGCACAAGAAAAGAAAACCGTTAAAGCTGAGTTTGACGGTCAGGTATCGATAGTGAATATCGCTGAAGGTTCTGTCATGGGTAACATGCACCTCTACAACACCAGCAAAAAGTTCCTTGAGATGCGTATCTCAGACCAAACTTACGGCTACGTTCAAGTTGGTGACTTTGCGGAATTCTACGTTGATGCCTACCCAGGACACGTGTTCCGAGCAAAAGTACACAGCTTTAATGCCGGTACCGGTGAGTCGAGTATTTCTCCACTTCAGGGGCCACAAAGCGTCGGTCAACACGTGGTAAGAAACGGTAATGGTTTAGGTCGTACTATCGTACTTGAGATCATCGAACCAGAAGGTTACAACATCCCTATTGGTTCAACTGGCGCGGCTTGGATCTCGGCTGAGAAGCCACATCCGTTCTGGGGCTTCATTGATGTAATCGGTGCAGCAACGGTTCGCCTACAATCTTACAAGTCTTACTTAGGTGCTTGGTAAGTACTCAGGTTCTCGGTAAACGCTTATATAACAGCCATTAGTTCCAAATTAAATGCCCTGAATGTCAGGGCATTTTTGTATCTGTCACAAGCTCATCTGGTTAATTGATTCAGATCAATTAAAATCGCTAATACAATCATTAACAAAATAAAACATCGTAAAAACGATAGGTTGAAATCCTATTAGCGCGTAGATAGCGCCCCCTCTCCTGTCTATTATTTGGCTCAAGAAATCCAATTCCTGTATCCAAATATAAGGTCACTATCATGACTAACACATTCAAAAAAATGGCACTTCCAGTTGCAATCGCAAGTGCACTATTTGCTTCTGGCTTTGCATCAGCAACACCCACTGTTGAAGCAGTATCGAAAGTAGGCCAAGAACTTCAAACGGCAAACGCAGCTCAATACCAAAACATCGATCTTGATGCACGCTACAAAAGCGAGGTTCTATTCGAACACGAATCAAACATGTTCTGGGGCAAGGGCGAACGCATCCAAGTTGTTTCGAAAACGGGCGACTCTCTGGCTTACACAGAAAAATCTGATCACGTTCATCCAACTCTGACTAAGCATGGCCGAAAAATGGACCAAGCAATCATCAAAGTAGATGACAACATTTACCTTGGTTACGGTTTTGGTCTCGATACACCAGTAATGATTGAAGGCACTGACGGTATCATCATTGTTGATCCAGGTGAGTCGGTAGAAATGGCTCAATCGGTTAAAGAACAGTTCCGTCAAATCACAGACAAGCCGGTTAAAGCAATCATCTATTCTCACAACCACATCGACCACATTTCTGGTGTTCGTGCATGGGTGACTGATGAAGAAGTAGCATCAGGCGAAGTAAAAATCATCGCTGAAGAAGGCCTAACCGCAGCAGTGGCTAACTGGTCTTCAAACCTAGGTACTCTATTTGGTCACCGTACTTCTTACACAGGTGCTAAGCACGTAGAAGAAGGTGAGCACGGCACAGTAAACGACGGCCTTGGTCCACGTTTCATGCAAGGTGCTATCTCGTTCATTGAACCAAACCTGCTTGTACCAAGCCAGAGTCACATCGAAATCGAAATCGCTGGCGTGAAAATGCACATCGAGAACGTGCCATCTGAAACTAAAGATGAGTTAGTGGTTTACTTCCCAGAGCAAAAAATCCTGCACGCGGCTGAAGTACTTCAAGGCGAAAACTTCCCTAACCTTCACACCATCCGTGGTACTAAATTCCGTGACCCATCAATGTGGTTCAAGGGCATCGACGTAATGCGTAAGTTCGACACTGAGATCATGATTAACTCTCACGGTCGCCCTGTTGAAGGTAAAGAAGCGGTAGCTGACGTATTAACAGCTTACCGTGATGCGATTCAATACACGCATGACCAAACAATCCGTTACATGAACAAAGGTATGACGCCGGACGAGCTAGTTGAAGTGGTTAAACTTCCTAAGCACCTTGCAGAACACCCTTGGTTAGGTGAGCACTACGGTACCGTTGCACATGCTGTTCGTCAGATCTACGTTGGTTACAACGGTTTCTTCGAAGCAGATCCATGGCAATTAGAGCCAATGGCTTACGAGCAACGTGCTAAAGCGTTCGTAGAGATCATGGGCGGCCGTGAGAACATCCTTACGACTGCACAAGCAGCAATTAAGGCTGAAAACTACACATTTGCAGCAGAAATTCTTTCTTACCCAATCACGGTAAACAAGCAAGATATGGAAGCTCGCGAGATGAAAGCACAAGCTTACAAAGCATGGGCTGCAGACCAAGTGAACATCAACTGGCGTAACTGGGCGCTTAACGCGGCGGCTGAACTAGAGAACAAACGTGACTTCTCTAACATGATCAGCTTCGCTTCTGTTGACGTGCTTACTGCGCTACCAAGCAAGCAGATCTTCGACATGATGACTTCAACGCTTATCGCAGAAAACTCGTTAGACGTGAACATGATGCTAACGTACAACTTCTCTGATACGAACGAAGCATTCACTATCGAAATCCGTAACGGTATTGCTCAGTTACACGAAGAAGCAGTAAAAGGCGCAGACGTTCAAATCGACACCACTCGTGCAGTACTGAACCAAATCTTGATTGCGGGTCCAAACGCTCAACAAGTGATTGGTAGCAACCTACAGTCTGGTGCATTCAAGTTCTCGAACGGCGACATCAAAGGCTTCGGTCAATTCATGAGCTACTTCGATAAGCCAATGACTCCAGAAGAGATCATGCTAATCGTTCGTTAATTAGATATACACAAGCAAAGGCATGCTAAGGATGGCGAGCCGATAACTTAGGGACCCATTGTGGTCCCTTTATCGTTTATTTATTGGTACAGTTCGCAACCTTCACTCAACAATCTCGATCTATTGTTGAAGTAAGAAAACTGCCCTAGTTCGTTTAAGGTTCACACATGCTAAAACGATTTGCTCTCATTCTTTCACTCACCTCTTCACTCACGTTTGCCTGTGGTCTTCACCAAGATACCGGATTTAGTTTAGTGACAGAGCCCGGTTCACTCGAGGTATTTGGCAACGTCATTACAGCCAGACAAGACGATGAATTCAACAACCTCAATAAGCCAGATCACTTTCGACTCTTTGCCATCAAGGCTGCGCTTGCGAAACCCCACCCAAGCAAAATTGAGTTCAACTTGTTCGAAGCAATCAAAGGTCATTACAGCCAAGTGAAATTTGAGAAGGGGGTCGATGTCTCAGGCCGAGATACTTTGCCTACTGAAGAAGACCTATTACTGATTACGGAACTCGATGTGTTCGATGCGCTAGCTACTGGCACTATATCTTGGGATCACGCGACACTAAATGGCTTAGTGATCATCAATGGCCCACAAGATAAACGAGAGCAACTTGAAGATTGGCTTAGTGATATTTTTGAAGGGTAGTTGGAATGAATTTAGTGAGAGAACAACGCCATAATCGAACCAGATACGGCTCGATTATGGGTAATTGAAGAGAAGTGAAATAGAAAAGCAGTTATGCCGCTTGAGTCGCGATGTTTTTCCGCTGATTTCGAGTCATCAAATGATAAACCACAGGCACAAAGTAGAACGAGATAAGCGTGGTTAACACAGTACCGCCCACAATCGCGACCGCAAACGGAGGCCAGAAGCCACCACCTGCGATGATCAATGGCATAAAGCCGCCAACAGTCGTTATCGTGGTTGAACTGATATGTCGAGTACATGACATCACAGCTTCAACGACTGCATCTACATTCCCGGAGGAAGCCTCTTTATCGAGTTTCAATTCGGTCAGAATCACAATGGCCGCGTTAATCGCTAAGCCCGCAATCCCAAGCATCGCGATGATCACCGTAAAACCAAATGGATAACCGAAGATCCACACCGACAACAACCCTAGCCCACCAGCCAATCCTGCTACCATGAAGATGATGCTACTCATTCGGAACGAGTTAAACGACATCACCACCACCAACACCATCAATACGACAACGACAGCGACATTCGAGATGAGGCTGTTGACTGAATTATCTCGTTCAGCGGATTCACCACCAAAACCAATCGTATAGCCCGATGGCATCTGATAGCTTTCTAGGCGTTTTTGGAATTCATTGAGCACGGTTTGAGGCAATACACCCGCTTCAATATAACCCTCAATGGTATTCACACGTTGCCCATTTCTGCGCGTAATCGCACCACGACTTGTGGTCAGTTCAAGCTTAGCTAAGGTAGACACATTGATACCCGTAGAATAGACATCAGAGCTTATCGGCAAGCGAATATTACTCAGGTGCGTCAAGTTCTCACGCGCATCATCCGCCACACGAACACGGATAGGCACCGACTCGCTGCCCTCAATCACCGAGCCACTTTCACGACCTGTCAGCGTAGTTTGCAACATACCAGCAAACTGGTTCAATGAAATACCGTTGAGTTTTGCGGTGTCTTCATCGACCTTCAACCACACCTTCGGCGTACCCGGTTGCAGCGTTTCCCTTGTGTGCGTGACATGAGGAACACCTGCCAGAATCAATCGCACATCTTCACCAATTGCTTTTAGGGTATCGAGGTTTTCACCGTATACTCGCAGTTCAACGGGCGCGGTAAATGGAGGCCCTTGGTTGAGCTTACGTACCAAGATTTGTGCTTCCGGCACCTCTTCATCCAACACCTTTTGCAGCTCAGGAATCAGCGCGTTAGCTTGGTCAAAGTTCTCTGTTTTCACCATCGCTTGCGAAAAGTATGGCGCGTTGTTTTGCCTTGCTTGCAAGTTGTAATAGAAGGATGGGAAGTTTGCGCCCACTAGCCAATCGATACGCTCCACTTCAGGGTAACGATGAATGATGTCATCGATTTTCTCAGAGGTGTTTTTGGTGGCGTAAATGCTCGCTTGAGGCGGCATGTAAACCTGAATCTCAAACATGTCTCGGTCTGATGGCGGGAAGAATTGCTCAGTCAGCTGAGACATGCTCCAGTAACCAGTAAATGGAACCAACAACACCAAAGCAATCGTGATGATTGGATGCGTGACACCAAAGCGGACAGAAGATGAGAACCAGCGCGTCAAAGCCGGGATTCTCAAACCCGTCATGTACCAATGGTGCTGCCCTTTCTTATCAACGTCGCTGAGTTGTTTCGGCAGTAACTTGGTCGCTAAGCCTGCGATTAAGGTGTGCGAAATAATGTAAGAGCCGATCAACGAGAAAGACACGGTAATCGCAATGCCACCGACAAACTCACCCGATGCTCCCGGCATCAAAATAATCGGGGCAAACGCCAATACGGTGGTTAAGGTTGAGCCTAATAACGGCACCCATAAATGCTTCAATGCATTCATGGTCGCTTCAGCTCGTTGTTGCCCTTTCAAGCGATAAGCCTGAATGGTATCAACCATCACCACTGCGTTATCGACCATGATCCCGAGCGCCACAATTAGGCCCGTCACCGACATTTGGTTAATCGGTACACCGGTCATTTTCATGATCGACAGGGTCAATAATGAGGTTAACGGCAGAGAAATTGCCACTAAGATCGCGGCACGCACGCCTAAAGTGACAAACAACACAATCAAGATCAGACCAAAACCGATCATCAAGCTTTTGCCTAAATCGTCTAAGCGAGTTTCGGTATAACCTTGCTGATTAAAGAGCACCGTCACCTTAACGTTACTTGGTAACTCTTGCTCAAATTTACCAATCAGAGCATTAGCTCGCGACGTCCAGTTGTCAACTCGCAGATCAGGGTGCATTCTTGCCGCGACAATCACACCCGGCTCACCATCAATAATAGCAATCTGGTCTTGTGGGGTTTTCTCACCACGTTTCACCGAAGCAATGTCTTCCATACGGATGATGTGACCTTTGCTATCAGTGGCTATTGGCACTTGCTTAATGCGTTCAATAGAATCGAGTTCAGATTTAATTTCTAAGCCAAAGCGAGAATAAGCACTCACTAACTCGCCGGCGGAGTTCTTGGCGTCCGCCCCTTCGAGCGATTCAGCGATATTGGCACTTGAACGCCCTAGAGCAGCGGCATCGGCAGTGCGTAAACTGATTTGAATCTCTTCTTGCGGCATCCCGTATTCATCAACGAATTCGGTACCCGACAAGGTTCGCAACCGCTTAGCGAGCTCTTTGGCATAGCGCCCGAGAG
Organism: Vibrio atlanticus; assembly: GCF_024347315.1. Classification (NCBI taxonomy): domain Bacteria; kingdom Pseudomonadati; phylum Pseudomonadota; class Gammaproteobacteria; order Vibrionales; family Vibrionaceae; genus Vibrio; species Vibrio atlanticus. Next base: position 2,369,918 of record NZ_AP025460.1, read on the forward strand.
TTAATCTGTCAGGCTCGCCTGCACCAGACCAAGTTAGAGATGCGATGGTTGTGAAAGCATAGGTATGGTCGCTATCGAGATCGGGAGATTGAGAGCCCGCAGGCAAAATGGATTCGATGTCAGATAGTTTGTCGCGAGCTTGCGACCAGACGGGTTCAGGCTCGGTGATGGTGTCATTCAATTCGAGCGTGACAATAGACACGCCCGGTCTTGAGGTTGAGCTCACGAGTTTAACTTCACTCAGCTCACGCAGCTTGTTCTCGATAACTTCTGTTACCAAGGTTTCAACACGCTCGGCACTGGCTCCGGGGAAACTGGTAGTAATGTTCGCGTAACGGTTGATGATGACTGGGTCTTCTGCACGTGGCAACGTCATGAACGCCGAAATACCACTCACCATCAGCAGCGCGGTCATCAAGATAAGCAGTCGAGTGTTGGAAATAGTCTCTATAATTTTCATACTATTTCCTATTCAGCAGTAACGCTAGCTGGCTTTACGGTTTGTCCGGGAACTAAACGATGTAAACCACTGGCAATCACTTGTTCACCGTCTTCAATCGCCCCACTTACGTACGCTTGTTGATTGTTAGCAAACAACACCTGAACGCTTCGACGTTCGACCTTGTTGTCTTCACCAATCACAAAGATGTTCCACACACCGCGTAGGCCGTCAATCAAACCCGTTAATGGCACCCAGTAGCCTTGGTCATCAATCTGTTCATCAAATTTCAGATAGGCAAGTTGCCCTTCTAATACCGACGATTGTTCAGGAAAAAGATAACGCAAACCGACACTGCGAGACTGTGTGTCGACCATTGCGCCCGGATTCAACAGGCTCACAGCAAATTCATCTCGCCCGACGCGAATACTTGGGGCGGAAAGTGAAGTAACCTTTTTCATTTGATGGGCAGGAATACCGATAAAGGCTTCCTTCCCTTCAGAGGCAAGCAGTGTAAGAGTTGGATTCCCTACATTCACTACATCTCCAAGCGAGACAAAGCGTGTTGCGATGGTGCCAGAATAAGGCGCACGAACTGTCGATTTCACCAACTTCAATTGATTGCCTTTTACCGAGGCATCGATGCGTAGCAAGTTAGCCCGCAATACGCGTTGTTCACTGGTGAGAGAATCAATCTCCGCTTCGGCACTGAAGCCTTTCGCTTTCAACGAACGTTGACGCTTTAAGTTAGCAGCAACAAGACTCAACTGAGCTTTCACTTCTTCAGCCTGCGCTTTCAGTTGGCTAGACTCAGTTTCCAAAAGTTGAGTATCCAATCGAATCAACGGCTGACCCGTTGTAACTGTGTCACCGACATCCACCAGAATCTCGTTTACTTTGCCCGCCAGTTCGAAACCTAAATTAGCCTGCTGACCCGCCTTAACCACACCGACATATTCACGCTGAACTGCATAAGAGGAAGACAGCGCCAAGGCCATCGTTTCCACCGTTAAAATGGTTTGGACGCTCGATGCCGTTTCAGCGGTTGAATCAACCGACTCTTGGGCTTGTTCCTTTTCGCCACATCCAACAAGAAAAGCCGACAACGCCACTGCCACTGCGCTTCCCTTCATCAATTTATACATACGTACTGTTCCTATGCGGTACTCAATTATGTTCTTTTTTTAGACTAACCAAATCAAACTAGACTGTCTAGTTTGATTGTGTTAAAAATAAGTTTCATCGTTAATGATTGATAAAACCATCACAAAAAGCATAATGCTTAGCGCAGAACGAAATGCATTGAACTGAGCAACACCAAGTACCAAGTAGCGAGAAGCAAGCACGTGACTAAAATCATCAAGAGTGAACAGAAGAGATCGCAGATCTTAACCGCAGCCAGCCAACTTTTCTCTGAACATGGCTTCAAGATCAATATGGATCAGATAGCCAAAGCAGCGAACGTTTCTAAGCAAACGGTCTACTCTCACTTTAAAAACAAAGACGAACTTTTCGAAACCTGCATGCAAACCAAGTGTGCGGAGCGAGAACTCAGTCCTGCAGCCTTTGATATGGATGCTGCGGTGGGTGATGAGTTGGTGAAGTTTGGTGTGAAGTTTCAGGATTTATTACTTGATGAACAATCTAGACAAACCTTTCAAAATGCCATTAGCCAAGCGAATACGCATCCAGAGATCGCCTCTATCTATTTAGAAACTGGCCCTCAGAAAACCACAAAATTACTCGCTGATTATTTGCAGTCGAAAATAGACTCTGGTGATCTCACACTGTCGACATCAAGCTCACCAGTTATTGCAGCACGCCAACTGTTGCTGATGTTTCACGGCAAATCGGCATATTGGGGATTCTTCGGACACGATAGCGGAGAATCTGAAGAAGAAAGACTTCACTACACTCGCGAATGTGTCGCGCTGTTCTTAAACGGCAATCAGCCTCACTAGTTTGAGCCCGACTAAATGAGGGTTAGTTAGCAGGAGCAGCTGACTCAAGAAGTAACTCATAGAAACGTTGAGCAGCAGGGCCTGTCTTGGCTCCTTTTGGTAAAGTCAGGTGCAGCGGAACGTGATACCCACTGCCATTTTCGACATTCAACACAGTGAGCTTGTCACTTCCTCGGCTTTCAACAATGTGCTTTGGTAGTCGACAATACCCGACTCCCTGCTCTACCGCGCCAAACGCATGGTCGAAATTGTCCACCGTAATACGCTGACTCGACTTCAACCAGCCCACATCCTGTTTGTTCCCTTGCTTTTTGCTGCCTTGACTAGTTTGAGCACCTAAATCTCGCACCACAATTTGCGGCAAAGACGACAGTTGATTCAACGACACTGAAACGGCACTTGCTAACGGATGTGAGCTAGCAACTACTGGCTCCATCATCGTAAAACCAAAGGCTTCGGCTGAGTAATTAGTAATAGGCAAGTTGATGATAGCCACATCAGCCAGTTCTTGAGTCACCAGTTCGGTTGTTTTAGACAGAGACGTTTCAATCACTTGTATCGATGTGGTGTTGTTCTCCGTCAAAAATGCAGCCATCGGTTGATAAAGGCGTTCAAGGCAGCACAAGTGATCAACAGCAACCACAATTTCAGACTCAACACCTTTCGCTAGCTGTTCACTGATCAACTCTAGCTCGCGAGCTTGTTCCAACATACTGCTTGCACGGCGCAACAGTGATTTCCCATCCTCCGACAATACCGCCCTACGACCTTCAACCTGCACTAAAGAAACACCCAATTGGTCTTCCAATTTTCTCAACGCATAAATCAGCGTGGTGTGGCTCTTGTTCAATTGCAGTGCCGCCGCCTGAATACTGCCTGCGCGGTCAATCTCGTAAAGGGTTTGCCATTGGTCGAGGGTGGTTTTCAATCTCATCGGTCTAAAATCCTGACAGTTAATAACTATATTATGAACTTTTCTGTCTGTTTTTTACAGGTAATATCTATTCCAACAGGCAATCAAGCCCCCTACGTTTTGCGAAATGACCATGAGTCTCAGCGCAATACCAAGTAACTGTTTGGAGAAATAACCATGAAATTATTACAAGTTGATTTTGAATTTAGCGGCCCATTTGGTGAAGAGATGTCAAACGCACTCGTTGACCTAGCAAAGTCTATTAACAACGAACCGGGTATGATCTGGAAAATCTGGACAGAAAACGAAGCTGAAAGACTGGGCGGTGGTGTCTATCTTTTTGAAGACCAACTCAGTGCAGAGGCTTACCTAGCGATGCATAGCGCTCGCTTAAAAGAGATGGGTGTTGAAGAAGTGCGTGGTGTGATTTTTGACGTGAACCAGCCTTTAACTACCATTAATAAAGGCCCAATCAACGACTAGTTAATTCGCTGAATGAAAACAAAGCGATTGGAATGAATAAAGAATTAGCGACAGGCACGAGATAGAGAGATAACAAATGAACAATAAAACGTTTTTAAGCCTACACGGCATTATTTACGCAGGGTTTGCCATCGCACTGTTTTTTATCCCAACGGTAATGTGGCCCATGTATGGTGTGGAAATTAATGATAAGTACGCTTACTTTCTCTCTCAACACACCAGTATCTTTCTGGGTGGTATCGCAGCAATAAGCTGGTTGCTTAGAGACATTGAACCCGGCGTATCAGCTAAAAAACTCATCCAAGGTTTAGTGGTTACGAATATGCTTGGCGCCATCATCACTCTGTATGCCGCGTTTACCGGCATTTTTGTTGGTTTTGGTTGGAGTGACCCTGCGTTCTTCCTATCGCTATCGGTGCTCAGCGTGTTGCAGGTTCGTCGACAAGGCTAGTTCATAAAAAACCAAACCAATAAAAAAGGAACAGATGCACTCATCATCTGTTCCTTTTTCTCAATCAACTGTCGTTAACCTAGCGCGCTCAGCTTATTTACTGTGCTCAACGTAAATCAATTCATCAGTATTGAAGCCACGCTCTTTAGACATCGCTTTGAACTTCTCCATCACTTCTGGTGCAACCTCTGGTGTTCTTGAAAGTAACCACAAGTAGTCGGTATCTGGGCCCGAAACAAACGCGTATTGGTAATTCTCTTTGTCCAACTCAAACACCACATAAGCTCCGTAGAAGGGGCCAAAGAACGACACTTTTAGATAACCCTGATCGCTGCCTTCGACAAAGTACGCCTTACCTTCCGCTTCGTTCCATTCGCCATCTTCAGCCGAATAGCCGCGGTTAATCACCTTAACGCCACCATCATCACGCAAGCTATATTCGGCACTGATGTTATCTAAGCCACGCTCAAACGAGTGGTCTAAACGAGCAACTTCGTACCATTTGCCCAAGTATCTATCCAATTCAAACTGTTGAACGGGCTTTACTGTTTCAGGCATGCCCACGCAACCACCCAATAGAATCACACTAAGCAGCAATAATATTTTTTTCATCCTAACCTCGGCTTGTTTTTATTAGTAATGCGAGTAAGCCTTGTGAAAACATAAACTTACATCCTTGGTAATACGTTAGAGCCTTTTTTATAGTTCATATAACAGTAAATTATTCAGAAGCTTATGGGAATAGTTTAGTCTGCGAATGAATCAATGGTGTTTCATTGATGTTCAGTAAAGTGGGAGTCATCGTCTCGACAAGACACAAATTAGCGCATCAAAGTTTGACACAAAGCCGTTTACTTGCAGCTGTTAACTGATTCACTAAAAAGTATCAGGGGAAATATAAGATTAAGCTTGCTCAGCGAGCTTGGTATTTCCCTTTATTTTTACAACATAAGTCGTCGCGAAAATCAGTAGAGAAAATAGCCCACATAAGTAGATGGGATACTGAGGGTTCAAGGTTGAAGTAAACGCTAGCATTGAAGCAACCCCGTAACCTAGAGTATGAGACATGGCGATATACCCTGCGGCTGCGCCCGGAGCCTCACTTTGCTTTTCGGTGGCGAATAACGTGTAAGCAGGAACAAGCAGCGCTGCGCCAATCGCCGTCACTACCATCGCCACAGCAAACGCCCACATACTGGGAATCAAGAACATTCCAAAGCCGACAAGCAAACCCAATGCCCCCCAACGGTACATAACAAACGGTGTCAGCTTTTCTTTTTTGATCACCAAGAGTTGAGTAGCAAAAGTACAGGCAGCACTGATAGTCAAAAGAATCCCGATCGTGTCACTTATTTGATCGGTAGGCCAACGGGTGATCGAATAGATAAGTGGAGAAAAACTGTATTGCAACAACGCGACTGCGGCACACAACAACAACCCGCAAGATAAAAAAGGCAGTAATGTTTTATTCGGTAACCAAGGTGCTTGCCCTATTCCTTCAGCCTTCCGAGTTTCTTCTTTAGGGGTTGGTAACAACATCGTGACAAGTAAAGCAACACACGGCAAAAAGATCATCACGATCAGGGGAGCAAAAGGCGATAACTTTAACGCTAAAATGGAGACCAAAGGCCCAATTAATCGACCAACACTTAGGCCAAGACTCACTGATGTAATAGCCTGTAAACGGTTCTTCTCACCACACAATAATATCGCCCAATGCTGACTCGCAGGCACCATTCCAGACACCGTACAACCATAAATAATTCGCGCGACCACCAGCCCAATCAAACAAAACACGAATGCCTGCCCCTGTTTGCTAAACATGGCGAAAAAACACAACAAAGCAAAGCTGATAGCCATGCCTATCAGTGCTTGAATGACTACTTTTTTAGGGCCATATTTGTCGCTCTGCCTTCCCCAAAACGGCGCAGATGGCAGAAATAATATGCTTCCTATTGCGATAAGAATCGACCACGTAGGCAAGCTAAATGAAGACTGTTCCACAAGAAAAGGCAGGGAAACGAGTAAGCCGTTTTGCCCAATTCCCATAAGAGCCGAAGCAAGACCAATAGCCAATAGTTGAAATTTTTTATTTTGTATCACAGACATAAACTCGAAGGCGCTAGATAAGGTGGGTAGGTTCGTAGTGGGCACGAGCACATTACAATGATAAATAGATTGATTTAGCGAATAATTATCATTTTGATTTCACTGTGTTACATTAGCGGCTAGCAGCCCATAACTCAACTTCATATTGCATTATGTACACACTTACCAATGCCTCGTTCGAAATCGACGGTAAGAAAATCCTTTCGCCAACGACTTTGACCTTTGAACCAAAGAAGATCACCACCTTGCTTGGTCATAATGGATGTGGAAAATCGACACTCATTAAACTGTTAAGTCGACAAAACGCGCCAACAGAAGGTGACGTTTTCTTCAATGAGCAACCACTCACCTCATACAGTAACCTTGAATTTGCACACCAAGTCGCCTACTTGCCGCAGAACCCACCGATTACTGATGGCGTGACCGTTCGTGAACTGGTTTGCTTTGGCCGTTATCCATGGAAAGGCGCATTTGGACGTTACAGCAAAGATGATTATGCCATCGTAGACGAAGCGATTGAGAAAGTTGGCCTTAACGCCTTTTCTGACCGATTTGTCGCAACACTTTCCGGCGGAGAAAGACAAAGAGCTTGGGTCGCCATGCTGCTTGCTCAGCAAAGCCAATGTATTTTGCTTGATGAACCAACCTCAGCACTCGATGTCGCGCACCAGCATGAATTGCTCGCTTTAATCAGAGAGCTTAATCAGTCACTCGGCTTAACCGTGATCATGGTGCTTCATGATGTGAACATGGCCGCCAAATTCAGTGATCATTTGATTGCGCTTCATTCTGGAAAAGTGATTGCTTCCGGTTCGCCTAAAGATTTGATGACGCCAGAAACACTGATGCAAATCTACGGAATGGAGCTTGCGCTCTTTAAACACCCTGAGACAGGGCAACCTATCAGCTACATCCCTTAAATCAAAAGGAACCTGTTGTGAAAAAGTTCATCACCATGCTGTTCACAGTATTAGCTTTCAACGCCCTTGCTCTAGAGAGCGTTCACGCACTAGAAATCAAACATGAAATGGGCAGTGTCTCTTTCGATGCTACACCTAAAAAAGTGGTGGCTTTAGATTGGGCACTCACCGAAACCGTATTAAGCCTAGGCGTTGAGTTGCAAGGTGTGGCAGACGCACAAGGTTATCAGCAATGGGTGGTAAAACCTGCGTTAAATGCAGACGTGACAGATGTGGGATCTCGAAGAGAACCAAACCTAGAGCTACTAACAGAACTCAAACCTGACGTCATTTTAATCAGTGAGCATATGGCGGCGGCCTACCACCAGCTCAATAAAATCGCACCTGTCTTGGTTTACAGTGTCTACAGCAAAAAGAAACAACCTCTTGAATCCGCAACTTCGGTTACCCTCTCTTTAGGCAAGCTATTTAACAAAGCACAACGCGCCCAACAAGTGATTGATGAGACAAACAAGAGACTAAGCGATAACGGTGAAAAAATACGTGCCGCAGGCAACTCAGACAAACCACTGATTTTTGCACGCTTTATCAACGACAAAACCTTACGCATTCATAGCCAAGGTTCATTAGCGCAAGCCACCATAAGCAGCATGGGTCTTAAAAACGACTGGCAAGAGCAGACAAACCTCTGGGGTTTTACCACTACAGGTACTGAAAGGCTCGCTGAACACCAACAGACGAATGTGATGATCTTTGGCCCGCTAACGGAAGAAGAGCATAAGAAACTGACTCAATCCCCTCTTTGGCAAGCGATGGCGTTTACGCGTACAGACTCCGTTTACGAACTTCCTACCATCTGGACCTTCGGTGGGCTAATCGCCGCTCAAAGGTTTAGTGACCACATTACCGAACTGCTTATCCAAAAATAATGGCTACCGTAAAGATCGAAAAAACCGTCACCGGGCGATTCAATATCAAGGCAGCGGCACTACCTGTCGCTGCTGTTTTGTTGATCAGCTCGCTACTGCAAATTACCGCTCCTTACTCGCAAGGGTTTGGCTTGATTTGGGGTACGCTGTTTCACTTTGATTCTTCAAATTATCAGCATCTGATTACTCACCTCACCTATTTACCTAGGCTTACCGTCGCTCTCATTTGTGGTTTTGCACTGGCAGTCGCTGGGTGTGTGATGCAATTTGTACTGCGTAACCCCATTGCCTCACCTACAACATTGGGTGTTGCTGCGGGCGCAGAACTCGGCATGGTATTAGGGATCCTTTTAATTCCTGCGAACCTAGCTATCCCAGGGTTTATTCCCGCTTTCATCGGGGGCTGCCTTGCAACAGGCTTAGTTTTTACTTTAAGTTCTGCACGAGGCTTTTCACCATTACACATGGTGTTAGCCGGTATGGTGGTCAGCCTATTTTTAGGCTCACTCAACACCATGTTGCTCATGCTGCATGAACAACGGCTTACCAGTATTTTTGTTTGGGGTGCAGGTGTACTGAATCAGAATGATTGGTCGAGCGTGCAGGTTCTCATACCTTTAGTCTCGATCCCGACGCTGTTATTACTGGTTTTACAGCGTCCATTATCAGCGCTGCAATTTGGCGATAATGTCGCCACTTCGCTTGGTGTAAACATCAAACAAATCAAATTGCTTTGCTTATCGTTGGCGATCTTTATTACTGCAGCCGTAGTCAGTGAAGTAGGCTTAATCGGATTCGTTGGCATTGTGGCTCCTGCTATCGCTAGGCTTATCGGCGTAAGAGCACTCGCGAAACAGATTCTGGTCAGCGGGTTGGTAGGCAGCTTCATTCTATTGATTGTGGATTTAGTGATTCAGCCCTTCTCTGGCTTCGGTGGCGAACTGCTCCCTACCGGCGCAATGACGGCGCTACTGGGTGCTCCTTTCTTATTGTGGTTACTGCAACGTACCAAGCTGCAGTCCGATCTCAAAAACCGCAGTGAAACCATTGAGCACTACAAATTCGTCAGTACGCGTAAAGTACTTGCCGCGATGTCAGTACTATTGATGGCAATGTGTGTTCTTGCCCTTACAGTAGGTAAAAACCAGTTCGGCTGGAATCTTGAACTCAACCCATCGCTATTCGATCTACGTCTACCGCGTGTATTAGTCGCGCTATTGGCAGGGATCGGGCTTGCGTTTGCAGGCACGATTATTCAACGCATCTCAAACAACCCAATGGCGAGCCCCGAAGTATTGGGGATCAGCTCAGGGGCTGCTCTGGCGTTAGTGCTCGGCACACTATTTGGCATAGCAGTCGGCCGAGAAGAGCAAATGCTGCTTGGTACACTCGGCGCAACTTCAGTGACTGCCGTGGTTTGGTTAATGGGAAGAAAACACAATTTCGCCCCAACGCAAACCTTGTTAACAGGCATCGCGCTAAGTGCAGGGCTCGACGCTCTACTGCGCATCACAATGAGCTCGGGTAATGAGAATGCAACCGCGCTCCTCACTTGGCTTTCAGGATCGACTTATTTAGTCGCGAATCAAGATGTCATTTTGCTCGCCGTTGGGGTTACCATCATCAGTGCAGTGGCGCTGTCGTTGAATCGCTGGATAGAGCTGATTAACTTAGACGACGTCACCACAAGCAGCCTAGGTATGAGCACAACCGCTGTTCGATTGGCTTTGCTTTTGCTTGTCGCGGCACTAACAACTCTGTGCACCATCGTCATTGGGCCATTAAGTTTCATTGGATTATTGGCGCCGCACATGGCACGTTCGCTTCACCAATATCGCGCGATTCCTCAAATGCTCACTGCAGCATTATTAGGCGCTATCATCATGGTTGCTGCCGACTGGGTTGGTCGTACGCTATGGTTTCCTTGGCAGTTCCCTGCAGGTCTATTAGCCTCTCTGATTGGTGGCGGCTACTTCCTCTATCTAATGAGAAAATAAGCACACACGAGAAGTCACTTTCTCCGCTTAAAGCCCCCGTTTGAAGCCTCTATTTGAAGTCGAGGCTTTAAGCGGGCTCTCTTCTTACCCACTCATCAACACACTTGCCAACAAAGCTATCACTAACCGATCAATTCCCTATGAACCGCTAAATTACCAACCAACCTATCCATTGCAACAGGTTGATTAACATTGTCTTTTGGTTACAAAAACACAATTTATGGTATTTAAGCCTTTTTGTGTTTACCATGGAATCAAGATTAAACACATACTCTGAGCGTCATGGACACAACGACAATTACAAAGCTCCAACAAAATTTGTTATTCAAGGTCATCGCGAGGCTAAAAGCCGACAACGCGAAAGCGGGAAGCAGCCTAAACGAATCATCTTTGGCGCAGCAATTCGAAGTATCAAGAAGCCCTATTCGAGCGGTGCTAAAACACTTGTCAGCGCAAGGCATCACTAAAGTCGTCCCTTATAAAGGGTCTGTATTACAAACCGATGCGGCAGATATCGAAATTTCAGGCCAAGACAACGACCAACAACCTCGCCAAGAACAATTATACCTGCGCGTACTCATGGATTTATTCTTTAGTGAGTTAGGTCAGTCGTTTTCCGAGAAAGACCTGCAACAACGTTATGATGCCAACCGTGGTGAGATGCAAAGCGTACTGCGCCTATTAGAAAACGATGGTATTTTTCGTCGCAGTCCAGGATACAAATGGCAGCTTGATGGTGTGTTGAACACCCTAGAAAGACACACCGAAAGTTATCGCTGTCGACTCATTTTCGAGCCTGCTGGCCTACTCGAACCAACATGGACACTTGATAACAGTGCAATTGAAAGCTGCCGAGATCGCCATGCTCAAGCGATTCAGACCCCAGAATCTGTCAACGCCAGTCAACTCTTTAGCCTCAGTGCTGAGTTTCACGAGCAACTTGCCGCATGTTCAGGAAATCGCTTCTTATTGAGCACCATGCAACAACATAATCGCCTACGTAAAGCGACAGATCTCGTCTCGATGCACATTCAATCTTCGGTCACTAAATCGTGCCAGCGTCGCCTAGAGATCATCGAATTGGTGCTAGAAGGTGACAACCAAACGGCCTCGACAAAATTAGCTCAGCTACTGGAAAATGACATTCGAGTCATGAAACGCACCTACAACGACGTAATGACGGTCTCTATGGAGCAGCGAGAAAGTTTAATCAACAGCATCATTGCAAAAAACAGTTAACTACGTGAGCAGTCAAATCATGGCTGCCCTTATCGTGTCCTTCTACCATCGAAAATGGCATTCTTACTTCATGAACACACGAGGCCTGTTTAACTTTCGTTGTTAAATTTTGTTCAAAAGATCAACAGGCCCTAATACCTGCACTTTCACACCTTCTGAATTATACGTATCACACCCGCAAAACACTTGCGGAACAAGGCACTGGCTCTGTTCCGCCCGAGTGACTAACCCCCCCGGCAAACAAGTGTTTCCAAATCTATAAAATAAAATTGCATTTTCATATTGTATTTTCGCAACAAAAACACAATAATAATGATTCTTATTTAGAATTAATAAACTTAACGATAATACTTCGTACTTTAACTATTGAAGTAGTAACCGCTTAGGTGGCGTGAATGCGAACGTATACAAGCTTGAAAGATATCGAGATGAGTATGTTTGGGGCCATAAGTAAGTGACCACTGTTAACCTCTTTTCTAATTTAGGAGGCTTCATTTATTACTAACCAGTAAAGATGAACGCTTGTTTACTTATAAAAAACAAAGTCATCGCACAAATATGAGTCTTTGTGCAGCCTTTTATTGATCAAGATTGAGAACAAAATGAAAACCGAAAAAGGAAGTTTCAAGCTTTCCACCGTTACGCTAGCGATTGTCGCAGCAAGCACAGTGTTTACAGCCCAAGCACAAGAATACACAACCGAAGAGAACATGGTGGTTGTCGCTAGCCGAACACCAAAAGCGATCAGCGATATTCCGGGAACAGTTTGGTACATCGACGCAGATAAAATCGAACAAGAATATCGTGGTGGTAAATCATTAGGTGAAATTCTATCGGCGAGTATTCCCTCTTTAGATGTAAGCAGCGGCGCTCGCACTAACTATGGTCAAAATCTACGTGGCCGTAAGATGCTCGTTATGATTGATGGTGTTTCACTGCAATCCTCTCGCCAAATCAGCCGCCACTTAGATTCAATCGACCCATTTAACATTGATCGCATCGAAGTGTTATCGGGTGCAACGTCTATCTACGGTGCGGGTGCTTCTGGTGGTGTCATCAACATCATCACCAAAAAAGCACAAGGTGAAGAGTTAGAATTCGAATCTTATGTCGGTGGCTCATCGGGCTTTAATTCAGGTGAAGATTTCGATTACAAAGTCGGTCAATCTATCTCTGGCGGTAACGACAAAGTTCAAGCTCGCTCTTCTGTGGTTTACACCGAGACACAAGGTGTATTCGATGCAGATGGCGATATTGTTACTCCTGACATTTCACAAGGCTCACTGCAGTTCAACAAGACGGTAGATTTCCTGACAACTGTTGGCGTGAACCTGTCTGAGACCAAGAAGCTCAACTTCCTAGCACAATATTACGATAGCCAGCAGAACTCTCCTTACGGCCTATACATCACCGGACGCGATTTTGTTGACGTACGCAAAGGGTTTTACTCGGATCGCGAACACGGAACTGAGCGCATCATGCTGAGTGCCTCTTACGTCGATGATCAATTCCTTGGGCATCAGTTTATTGCTGAAGCTTCATACCGTAAAGAAGACCAAACTTACACGCCTTACTTCCAATCTTCTGGTCAACAAATTACCGATGTTATTTCATTAAAAACAGCACTGGCTAAGAGCTTCAATAAGTTCAATATTGTTTATGGTATCGATGCGTATCAAGATCAGCTTGATAGCAATCAAGCGCTTTACGATCGCACCATTGCGAACAATTCAGGCAACTTAATTAACAAGACCTATGCACAAGTGGGTCGCTATGCAGGTGTTAAAGTCAGCTCTATCGCGGGCTTTGTACAATCTGACTATGCGATCACCGATGATTGGACGGTGGAAGGTGGATTCCGCTACCAATACATCTCTAACAAGATTGATGATTTTGTCGGCTACAGAGAACAGAAGAAAATTGCTGCAGGTAAAGGGAAAACAGCAGACGCAGTACCAGGTGGTGAAACCGATTACGGTGTTGGCTTATTTAACCTAGGTACGATCTACCACCTCACTAACGAGTCTCAGCTCTGGGCAAACTTCTCGCAGGGCTTCGACCTTGCAGACCCAGCTAAATACTACGGACAAGGTAATTACAAGCTCGTTGGCGATCACTGGAAACTCAACGACAGCATCAACGTTAATGACTCAAAAATGTCTGGTATCAAAACCAACAGTTTCGAGTTAGGTTATCGCCTTGACACTGGCGAGCTAAGCTTGCAAACCGCGGCTTACTACTCACAATCTGACAAATCAGTGAAGTACAACAGAAAGACATTGCTGATTGAAAACATCAATGACAAAAAGCGAGTGTACGGGCTAGAGGCGATGGCTTCTTACTGGGTACATGACAACATTCAACTGGGCGCCTCTGGTCACTACGTCACCTCTGAAGTGAAAGGTAACGACGGTTGGAAAGATGTATCTGCAGGAAGTGCAAGTACTTCTAAAGCAAGTGCTTGGGCAGGTTGGTATGACTCAGACCTATCCGTAAAAGTACAAAGCCAAACCATGTTTGATTACGAAGACGACAAAAACAAACTGGATGGCTACACCGTGTTTGATCTAGTGAGTACCTATCAGCTTCCTGTCGGTAGTCTAGGTTTTGGTATTCAAAACTTGCTGAACAAAGACTACACCACAGTTTGGGGTCAACGTGCTCAAATCCTTTACTCCTCTCATTACGATTCAGCGGCGTATGACTACAAAGGCCGCGGCCGTACTTACACTCTGAACTACCAAGTTAAGTACTAATTGAACGGTCTACATAAGCTGAATTAGTCGCCCACTCTGAAGTGTGGGATGGCTAAAAGACAAAAAGGGTTGGCAAACATGCCAACCCTTTTCAATTGAGGGTTCATTCCGAACTCCCCTATGTTTAACTCTACTTATGCTTAAGCTGTCTTTTCTTTCAAGTTTGATTCTTGTTTATCATCAAGCGCAAAGTAGATCTTCGATACAATTATTTCAGCAATCAGAATCGTAAATACCACGGCGAAGAACGCCACTACACCATTCCAAGGGCCTGTAAAGCTCACCTTCTCGCCGAACAATAAGTTAATCGCTTCTAGCATCACGAACTTTGAACCCACCAAGATGATGTAAGTAGTGATGGCTCGATAAACCTTAGGCGCGGTACCCGGTTTACTTTTGAAGTGCTCAGCAATCTTGTGCTCTAAGCCAATAGAGAGCTTCAACAATAACTGCAGTAATAACGCTGCTATCAAAGAAATAGTGAAAGACTCAATGTTGACGAAGTCCCAGTACTCATCGAAAAAGTTAAGTACCACTAAGTCCACCAGCACAGCTAACGTGTAACCTACAAATAGACGTTGTGGTGTGTTGAACCCGTAAACTTTGTCTGATTTAGTCATTCTGTCTCTCTCTAATTTGATAAGTCGCCTTGATTTGAAATACATCTTAGCGCTCGAAAAGGAGCAAAACTTACCATTTTGTGACACCACCAATAATCATTATTCAAATTAATGATTCGACAGAAATCCCCCTTCCTTCTCTTATAGCAATAGCAAAAACACACCCAATTCATCACTGTCACCAAATGGCCATTCTTCAAATGCTGCCCCCATATGATGACTCCATCAGCGACACACACTCATTTCCAAAAGGTGCAGACTATGAAAAAGCTAATCACTAACGTGAACGTATTTAACGGTGTTGATAACAACCTTATCGAGAACGTATCTATCCTGATCGAAGATAATCTTATCACTCAGATTGGAGATATTGACCCAACCATTACCGATGAAACGATTAATGCTCAAGGAGGCAAGTTAGGTCAGATCGTTGAAGGCGCGTATGCCGACTTATTGATCATCGATGGCAATCCATTAGAAGGTGTTGCTTGTGTGGCGGACACAGAGACACAAAAATTGATCATGAAAGACGGTAAGGTGTACAAAAACACGCTTTAATTTCTAAAAGCTCTTGTCCCTTGGCCAAAAAAAACCAATCTAAGGTAAATAACCGCGGTTACTAATTTGGTTGTTTGCTTTTGGGGTCAGGTAAAAGAACCAATAACTAAACGTTTCCTACATCAGTAATGAAACTACCGGCGCGATCTAAATACATACTCAAGAACAACATATGACCTAACTCTCTGTTTTCTTGCTACTATTAAACTCATGCTGTTTGTTTATGTATAAAATTGTTGATTGAAGGACGAAGCTTATTGACATGGGGATGAGATTAGAATGAGGCGATTACTTACTGCATGCTTACTCAGTACAGTGCTGTTAATCAGTACAGTGTTATCAGGATGCGGAAACTTTAGAAATCTATCTAATGAGATAGAAGCAATTGATGCCTATACCGACCAGTACCAAATCATTTTGACCGAACCAGCGTCGGGCTCAGCCGTCGTTATTCAACAGATAAAAGATATCAATAAAAGCGAAGTTGATGGCTACGACGGCATAATAGATAGCGACAGTATTCAATTGCAGCTATCTAGAAAAATACACTACCTACTTGTCTTTGATGATAAAAACCAAGATTTAACCCTACAAGCTGACGAACCATTCAGTGTCGTTAATCTGCATGATCACCAAGACAAATCAACCATAAAGGTCTCACTAACCATTGATGAAAATAAAGCTCCCAGCGCCTTTGTTGATCGATCATTGTCCTCTTTATTGAAAATAGAGTTAGACCTCGTCGATATCGGAACCGTGGCGAATTTAACGGACCCTCCTTTTAAGAAAGGAAACGCAAAACTCGGTATGTGGCAACCACTGACATTCTTGCTTGAAGATAACGCCGGGCTCTATTTTCTATCTGAATATGACCCTAACAAAACCCCTATCCTTTTGTGCATGGGATCAATGCGACCGCTTTAGACTTTGCATCACTCATTGAAAAAGTCGACCAGTCTAAATACCAAATATGGGTATTTAACTACCCTTCAGGGTTGTCTCTCTCCTTGAATTCAAAAGGCTTAAATAACCTGTTACACACGGTGGTGACTGAATATAAGGTCCAACAACTACATGTTGTTGCACACAGTATGGGCGGCTTGATCGTGACAAACAGTATTCGTCAGTGCCAAATCGGACAGTTGTGCAATTTTGTCAGTAGCATCACCACCATATCTTCCCCGTTTGGTGGGGTGGCATCTGCCAAGCAAGGGGTTGAATACTCCCCTATCGTGATGCCAGCCTGGGTAGATTTAAATCCAGACGGAAAATTTATCGCCGAGTTATTTGGTAGTAAGACTAAAAACCATACCCCGCACTTTTTAGCGTTTGGATACAATTCAGGGGAATTATTTAATACCAACAGTAATGATGGCGTAATTGACCTATCAAGCCAGCTTTCGCGTCCAGCTCAATTAAACGCCGACCAAATTCTTGGTTACGATGAAAACCATTTAAGCATCTTAGACAACGACGACTTGTTTGAAGATCTTTCTGAGTTTTGGTTGAGATCAGAACAGGAGTAAATACCGGGCGTATTGGATATGGGTGAATCAACCTCAAGTATTACTGCTAGCAGATGCTGATTAAGGGGAGGTTAGGAGGGGATTTAGTTATGAGCTAACACGGATTTGCCCCGTTGTTGGATAGACCTTTTGCTCATTCGCATCCTATTTATGTGAGTTTTCCCTACTAAAAATTATCTGAACCAGAATAGTAATTCTGATACTGGGATCTGCAAGCAACAAACGTAAATTGTTTGAGTTGCAAAGAGCGCCATAAAACTCCGCTTTGTTGTTCGGGGGAAGTTGATTTTTCGTATGCATACAATTAACTAGCACTTTTAAGAATAACATTGATAATATGCACTCCATTCAGATGTCTAACGTATTGTTATAAATGTCAAAAATATTGTTCTCATTGTTGTTAGTTAATATAGCGGTACTTTTCCTATTGCTTGATTTCATCCAAGTGTCTTTGTATCTGTATATCCCGCTTTTATCTCTTTTAACTTTTAAGATTATTTGGTGGGAACTACTAGAATCTAAACCTCATCCACCTTCTAGCGTATACACATACTTCACAACTAAGTATGTAAACTTGCACTGTAAATACATCCTTAGAACTAAGATAAAAAATGGAGTTATTGACGCTCTGCTTTCCGCTTTCTTTGTAATTAGGAGTACAGAAGCGCGTAACCTAATAACAATATTAATAATGTCATTTTCACTATTGATACTTAGTCTTTGTAAATCTGAGGATGAACTGTTACTCAGTTCAATCTTCTCATCGATATTCGCCGCATGTATTTTTGACTTTGTAATAATTCGGCTTCCTGACGAAATAAAAAAGATAAGGTACAGTGAAAACATCGGTATATCAGTCTCATATATACAAACAATAAGACGTTCTATGTCCCATGCTCTGGGGGACGAAGATTTCTTCACGCAAGCTATAGACAGACACAATTATGAGTTAAACCTAAACCAGTATTCTCGTATAGATTGCCGCAAACCAGTTGAATCTAGAATAGTGTTTGGTGATAGCTACATTCAGTCTCTAATGATAAAGCGTATAAAAATCAGGAAAGCGCTTACAGGGAAGGATTATATTTCAATAAATGACTATTTGTGTATTTGTATAATGGTATTAAATTATGTTGTGGATGATCTGTTGAGTAAAGATGAGTTACATCACTACCCTGATGTTAGAGTATCTATTTTGAACCTGAAATCGGCAATGAAGAATGACATAACTTCTACTTCTATTGATACTGATTATAAAGTAAACCAAAAAACTATTTATGATTTAGAATTAAGGTGCTCTCATAGAATGAGAGACTTTTTTGATCACTATATACTACCCATGGAAACAGTAGAATTCTGGTTTGTAAGGAAGATGCGAAAATATTCTCGACATTATGGTATTCCCAATTCACATTTCTCTTATGATGCGACTCAAATGCACCTTAAAAACATGCAAGATAGACTGTGCATTAGCCTACATAAGAGCGCAGAGTAAGCACTGTAGAGAAGCAAACTAGCTGGGTCGGTTTACACTACAAAAGGGATTGGTATCTCTACCAATCCCTCTCCCAAACTCTCTTTCTACTTACAAGCTCTCAATTGCCTTTTGCACTGCAGGGCCAATCTGACGCTTCCGAGAAGTGACGCCCTCTAGGGTCAGCATGTCGCTTGTCGGTTCAGCGTTGAAAGCCGACTTGATAACTTGGTAGTCGCTTTCATCCACCCACAATAGGTTCGCTTCTTTATTCTTGGTGTCTGTGATGGAGAAGAACAGATGATCTAAGCCGTTCTCTTCTTTATAAGACTTCATCGCTGCCAAAAGCTCGTCTTTGCGGTCAATCAGTTATTGAGCGGTTAGCGTTTCAGCGACACCAATGCCCACCTGTTTGCCACCGTACTTAAAGTTTTTGTAATCCAGAGTCAGAATGGTTTCAGATGAAAGGTGGCTAAGATCCGATTTAGCAACCAACATCTGTTGACCGAAATCTTCAATATCTGAAACGCCTGCAACCTTCGCCAGCTTCTCTGCGTATTCACGATCATGCTCAGTCGTGGTTGCTGATTGGAATACCACAGTGTCAGAAAGAATCGCACCCAGTCCGACACAAGCAAGGTGTTTAGGTAAGGTCACATCGAGCTTTTCAGCGTTGTCAGCCAGAATAGTGGCAGCTGAACCCCAACCTCGAATATCCATCTCGACAATTTGTGGTGTGTTAATCGGAGAGCCACCAATCGTGTGATGATCGACCACAGCCACAATAGATGACTGATCGATGGTTGGCGCTAATTGAGTCACTTGGTTGAAGTCCACCAGCCCCACTCGATATGAAGAGTAATCTGTCTCTACACGTGGTGATTCCGCATTGCAGTAGTTCAAGATAAACGTCGATTCAGGGTTGATAGGCTCAGGCACTGTCGCCGTGCCGCCATAGATATGAGCCGCGAGCATCGCAGACATTACCGTGTCGCTGTCTGGGCTAAGGTGCCCTGTCCATACGAGATCTTCACTGTTTTCATTGGCTGATTGTTGCAAGCTAAAAGCAAAACTTGCTGAACTGAATGACATAATTACGGCGGCAACGACAGGTGTTAGCTTCACGGGTACTTCCTTATTTGGATTCGTTTTAGAACCCCATAAACTAGCCAGCAAAAATTTCAAAACCGTGTCAGCGATGTTTCAGATTTACTTCAGTAAGTAACGAAATGTAATTCCCTTTTCCTTCTCCTTGCCAATTAAATTACAACTCACTTTGGATTAGGTCATCTTTTCATTATTTCACAATGAATTTTAATGAAGCTTGGTGAACCGACATGTAAACCACTGAATCATTGAGATATAAAAGACCCAATTCAAATTCTAAGAATTAGATAATCTAACTAAAAAATGATGGTAGAAAGGATCAAAAAAGGCCGCAAACGCAGCCTAATCAAGTAAGCATAAATGTACTGTACATTCATCAAGGTCGACGGTCAGTTCCTCCCCTTTCTATTGCAAGTAAGGGGTCGGAGATGTAAACCAAGGGGAGGCTAGGAGGGGATTCTAGTGCTTATACCTAAAGGTATTACTGTCATCAACAATCTCGATTTTGACAGGCACAGTACCTTGCTTAACATTGCCGATTTTTGCAAATGCCTTATGCGAGAGGTCAATCACTCGGCCTTTTACGTAAGGGCCTCGATCGTTAATTTTAACTTCGACAGACTTATTATTGGCGGTGTTAGTCACTCTCACGATCGTCCCCAAGAGCAAGGTTTTATGAGCCGCTGTGTAGGCATTCATGTTGTATGTCTCACCACTTGCTGTGAGTTTTCCATGGAATTTATCGCCATACCAAGAAGCTTTACCCACAAGAGCATGTGACTTGGCATAGTCCTTTGTTTTAGAACTGCCGACAGCCGACGTTGAGGTGCATCCGGCTAATATCATAAGAATAAGAGCGGTAAAGATGATGTGTAGTTTTTTCATGTGATTTGGGAACGCTAATCTGTGCATGTTTCTCTATTTTCGTTGTTGTTGGTTAGCAATATTGTGCTGAGTATAGTCACAACTCAGTCGAGGCAACCATTCGGTATGAGCCCGCAATATTTCCATGAACTACGCTTCCTTCCGTCATATTCATGAAAGGTTTTATCCTGAAAACGTCAACTTTAACAACGCCTTAAATCTTTTTCTTTATTAGTCATTCAACACAAACAAACTGCGGTTCAAAGAACACCCGAAGACAGGTTGATTTATGCCCGAGTCTAATATTAAGTGCCCCTTCTCTCATCAAAGAAACGCAAAAAAGGATTGGTATCTCTACCAATCCTCTTTAGGGGGTGTTTCGGTTTTCTACCTTATGACAGGTAGGTAGCGCGATTACTCGTAATCAGTCGCGTACGTGTCTTCGTATGTGTGCGAGTAGAATTCGAATAGGTTGCCAAATGGGTCTTCTAAGTAAACCATTTGCGCTTGTTTTAGTTCGTCTTCTGGGTGGTAACGCATGATGTCCATACGAACCTTACCGCCATACTCTTCAACGCGCTTAATAGCTGAATGAAACTGCTCTTTTGGAAGCTGTAAACAGAAATGGAAGATACCTAGACGAGAGAAGTCTACTTCGTGACGCTCTTGGCGATCTTTCATTTCGAACAGCTCAACACCGATACCATCAGAAGTTACTAGGTGTGCAATGTTGAAGCCTTTGAAGCCTTCGCCAAATACTGCGATACACATACGGCCGATTGCTGATTCGCGCTCTTCCATAACCTTAGTGTTGTTCATTACGATTCTTAGACCCAGAGCCTTAGTGTAAAACTCGACTGCCTTGTCCATGTCGCCAACCATGATGCCTACGTGATTCATTTTCATAACTTGCTCCAAATTCGTTTTTAATTCTGTGCTTTCCGAAGATTAGCTTCGGTGTTTCGTTTCGATGAAGAGAGTATATGGAGATGCGAAGATTAACTAAAATTATCATAAATTATATTAATGATAATTTTTTGTTATTTACAGGTTTAGCATCAGATCCCAGCTCACTTAAAGAAGCCATGCCTGCCCTTGCCTACTTACCTACTTACCTACTTGGATACATAGATACATAGAGGCTTACGTGAATAGAGATAAGCCTAAATAGAGAACAACCTAAAGAGCATAGCTACTCAAATTATGGGGTGCTGATGTTTGATGGCTTTTTTTAATCGTTTTTGTTGATAGCTTTTGCCGATAGTCCTTTCCTTTCGAAGATAGGATTCGCCTATTGAATCTATAGAAATGTCCGATTTCACTAATTTTCGGTGCGAATGCAATATAGCTCCATCGACGCGGGATAGCGTTAAACACTACAAATTAGAAAGAGAGTCGAATCATGATCAACACAGAAATCAAACCATTCAACGCAACAGCATTCAAAAACGGCGAATTCGTAGAAATCACTGAGCAAGACGTTAAAGGCAAGTGGGCTGTATTCTTCTTCTACCCAGCAGACTTCACGTTTGTATGTCCAACTGAGCTAGTTGACCTACAAGACAAATACGCAGAGCTTCAATCTCGCGGCGTAGAAGTTTTCTCAGTATCAACTGACACGCACTTCTCTCACAAAGCATGGCACGATACTTCTGACAAAATCGGCACTATCGAATACTTCATGGTCGGCGACCAAACAGGCAACATCACAAACAACTTCAACGTTATGCGTGAAGGTCAAGGCCTTGCAGACCGTGCAACGTTCCTAATCGACCCTGAAGGCGTTATCCAAGCAATGGAAATCACAGCTGAAGGCATCGGCCGTGACGCTGAAGACCTACTACGCAAGGTTAAAGCTGCACAATACGTAGCCGCTCACCCAGGTGAAGTTTGCCCTGCAAAATGGAAAGAAGGCGAAGAGACTCTAGCGCCATCTCTAGACCTAGTAGGCAAGATTTAATCTAAGCCTAGTTCAAACAAGAACAGCTAGAAAGAACAAGTAAAACAGAACAGTTAAACGGTTCTACAGGCGCGCTTCGGCCCCCTCCTAAAGGGCAGTTGCGCGCCACCCTTTCAAAAAATCAACACCACAATATTTGCCGACTTGCGCCCCCTTTTTATTTTCCTTTTTCAGCAAGAAGGTATTGGTCAATACCAAGACACAGAATTTAAGAGCAGGCACGATTATGTTAGATCAAGCAATGAAGCAGCAGCTAAAAGCATACCTAGAAAACCTAAAAACCAAGGTTCAGTTAGTCCTTAGCCTTGATGACAGCGACACCGCGAACAAACTTCAAGATCTGGCGAATGATATCGCCTCTCTCACCGACAAAATTGAAGTAATTCGAGATGATAACGCAAGCACTCGCCGCCCAATTATGCAGGTCGTGAACCAAGAGAAAGGCACTGCGATCGGTTTCGCTGGCTTACCAATGGGTCACGAGTTCACATCTCTGGTACTTGCACTGCTTCATAGTGGTGGTCACCCTATCAAGCTTGAAGCTGACGTAATCGAGCAAATTAAAGAACTCGATCAAGAGCTTAATGTAGAGATTTTCATCTCGCTATCGTGCCAAAACTGTCCAGAAGTGGTTCAAGCCTTCAACATGATGTCGGCGATTAACCCTCTGGTTAAGACAACGATGATTGATGGCGCAGCATTCCAAGACGAAGTGAAGTCTCGCGACATCATGGCAGTACCAAGCGTGTTTATTAACGGTGAGCTATTTGGTCAAGGCCGTATGTCACTGGCAGAGATCCTTAACAAAGTTGATTCAGGCGCTGCAGAAAAGAAAGCAGCAAACCTAAACCAACAAGCACCCTTTGATGTATTGGTTGTCGGCGGTGGCCCTGCGGGTTCTTCAGCCGCTATCTATGCGGCACGTAAAGGCATTCGTACCGGTGTGGTTGCTGACCGATTCGGTGGTCAAGTGATGGATACGATGGCGATTGAGAACTTTATCTCAGTGAAAGCGACAACTGGCCCTAAGTTAGTGGCCAGCCTTGAAGAGCACGTAAAAGAGTACGGTGTTGAAGTGATGACTGAGCAGCGCGCTGCAAACATCATTGCGGCAGAAAACACTGAAGACGGTTACATCCACGTAGAGCTAGAGAGCGGCGCAACACTACGAGCTCGCACGGTTATCACAAGTACCGGTGCTCGCTGGCGTGAAATGAACGTTCCGGGTGAGCAAGAGTACCGCAATAAAGGTGTAGCTTACTGCCCACACTGTGACGGTCCTTTATTCAAAGGCAAGAAAACAGCGGTTATCGGTGGTGGTAACTCAGGCATCGAAGCGGCAATTGATTTAGCGGGTATCGTTGAACACGTAACCGTACTTGAATTTGCAGACACACTGCGTGCCGACCAAGTGCTTATCGACAAAGCGAACGCAACACCAAACATCGAAATCATCAAGATGGCGCAAACAACGCAAGTGATTGGTGATGGCAACCGCGTAACCGGTCTGGAATACAAAGACCGCAACACCGATGAACTTAAACAGATTGAACTAGCAGGTATCTTTGTTCAAATCGGCCTGATGCCAAACAGCGAATGGTTGAAGGGTTCGAAGGTAGAGCTTTCACCACGCGGTGAAATTGAAATTAACGCTCATGGCGCAACATCAATGAAAGGTGTGTTTGCGGCGGGTGATGTAACAACCGTACCTTACAAACAGATCATCATTGCAATGGGTGAAGGTGCAAAAGCAAGCTTAGGTGCATTTGACCACCTAATCCGTAACTCAGCTCCAGTTAAAGAGGCTGAAACGGCTTAATCTTTAAACCTAAAACTTAAAAATTAAAACTTAAAAGCTTCTAGGCATAAAAGCTTTTAGCTCAAGTTCCTTAAATATTTGTTAACTTAATTCTTTACTGTTAACGACTTAGTCGACATTTAGACACCACTCCTATGGATTTAGGAGTGGTTTTTTTCTTTGTGATTTATGCCGGTTGATAAAGCATAAAGGCAACCACAAGTGCGAGACTACCGCCTAAGCAACGGTTCACAAACATCATCTGCTTTGGCGATTGCAGTAGCTTTTTAAGCATGGTTCCACAATACGCCCACACCAACATGCAAGGCACACCGGTAATAACCATGCCCGCGATAATAGTCACTACTTGGATCAAGTAATCTGCATTCGGGGTGATGAACTGCGAAAACACGGTTAATGAAGCAATCCAACCTTTAGGGTTCAACACCTGCACCAACACGCCTGACATAAAGCCCGAGCGATTATCAGTCGTGCTTTCTTCGATTTGCATGTTCGCAATCGACCACGCCATAAACAGCAAGTAAGCCGCACCCGCGTATTTCAAAATGTTATAAAGATCTGGGTAAAGGGTAAATAGACTCACCAAACCGACACTAGAACCCGCCAGTACGATGATGATGCCGACAGCATTCCCAAAGATAAAAGGTAAAGTCGCTGCAAATCCATAACGACTTGAAATCCCAAGTAATGCGATATTGCCTGCCCCAGGTGTAATTGCAATTGATGTTGAAAATAGCAAGAACGCCAGCATTAATTGAGAGCTCATTTCCTCTCACTCCTAATAAGTAAAGTATTTATACGGAGAGAGTTTACAGATTCGACTAGGAATTAAATTGCTATATAGGCTAATATTAATGCAAATTTGAGCAAGATTTTTCTAAAACACCCATGAAACAGAAAGAATCCACCAAAGAAGTATTAGATGACACTGATATCGCCATCTTAGAACATATCCAACAAGACGGACGAATGAGCAACAGTAAGCTCGCAGAGAAAGTGAACCTCAGCGAAACCCCATGTTGGCGCCGTTGGAAACGCATGGAAGAGGCCGGCTATATCGATGGTTATGCCGCGAAGCTAAACCGCAAAAAGCTTGGTTTTCATGTGGCTGGTTTTACTCTTGTGACCTTGGGTAACCATGAAGTAGAAAACACAGAACCGTTTGAAGAGTTTGTCGAAGTAACCGATTGGATTCCTATGTGTCACTGTATTGCAGGCGGCGCAGATTATATGATTCAAGTGCTAGCGAAAGATTTGGAAGAGTACTTTGAGCGTATTAGCTCGATCAGGCGAGTAAAAGGCGTGAGTGCGATCCAGTCCAATATCTCGGTTAAAGAGTTGAAAAACAGCTATCTGCTTCCTCTTGGAGAATAATCTTGCTCCAAGTTGATAAGCAGTCGTCTTCTTTCAACAAGAATGATACTTAAAAGCCCAGTCACCTTAAAGCCTTGAAGCCTTGAAGCCTTGAAGCCTTGAAGTCTAACGCTACTGGGCTTTGATATTGAGCCTAATTAATCTGTTTGATCGCTACTCACATGGTGCTGCAAGATGAATCAGAGCAAGGCCACCGAGTGAAGTTTCACGATACTTCTTGTTCATGTCCTTACCCGTTTGATACATGGTCGCGATAACCTTATCCAATGAGATCAGACTTTTGCTATTACGTTTAAGAGCCATTCGTGAAGCATTAATCGCTTTCATGGAACCCATCGCATTTCGTTCAATACATGGCACTTGTACTAAGCCACCAATTGGGTCACATGTCATACCTAGCGAATGTTCCATCGCGATTTCGGCTGCAATACAAATCTGCTCGTTGCTGCCGCCGCGTAATGCCGTTAAACCCGCTGCCGCCATAGAAGATGACACGCCCACTTCACCTTGGCACCCTACTTCCGCACCAGAAATAGAAGCGTTGGTCTTGTACAAAATACCAATCGCACCCGATACGGCTAAGAAGTCTTTTAACTGCTTGGTATCGAGTTCTTTAATGAAGCGATGGTAATACATCAATACCGCAGGGAGAACACCGGCCGCACCATTGGTGGGTGATGTCACCACTTGACCGCCAGCTGCATTTTCTTCACTCACCGCAAAAGCGAACAAGTTAATCCAGTCCATGATTTCCATTGGGTCGTTTTCAACGGCTGCATTCGCTTCGAGCTTCTTCAACAAGTTTGGCGCACGACGTGTTACGTTCAAACCACCATCAAGAATGCCTTCGGTTTCAAAGCCACGCTCCATGCAACGAGTCATTACTCGCCAGATTTGATCGGCCTTTCCTGAAATAATATCCGCGCTTTGGAAAGCTGCTTCATTTTTCAGAATCATGCCACCCAAGCTCATGCCGCTGTCTTCTGCTTTTCTCAGCATTTCATCGGCATTTTTGAATGGGAAAGGGACTTCTACGGCTTGGGTTTGAGTGCCATTCTGCAGTTCATCCGCGGTTGCGATAAAACCGCCGCCAATCGAATAGTAAGTTTCATCAACAATTACGCTTCCACTTTGGTCAAACGCGGTAATCATCATGCCGTTTTCATGCAGAGGCAGATTGTCTTCATGAAATAGCATGTCGGTTTGATAATTGAAGCCAATGGTGTGATGGCCACTCAGCTGCATTTCACCACTGTCGATAGCAAGACGCATCGCTTCATTAGCGCTGGTGATCTTAATCGTGTCTGGTTTATTTCCAAGCAAACCCAAGATGGTTGCTCTGTCGGTGTGGTGGCCTATGCCAGTCAATGACAAAGAACCGTATAAATCCACCTGAACACGCGTCACATCTGCGATTCTATCAGCGATTAATTGTGTGAAATGAAAACCCGCAATCATTGGGCCGTTGGTGTGAGAGCTCGATGGCCCAACACCAATTTTGTAGATATCAAAGATCGATAACATAGATATACCAGTAATAAATCGGTCAATTAAGAAAGAGCGGCATAAAGCCAATCAGGGATAACAGTACAAGCAGCAATCGTCACAACAGCGAACACCAACAAGCCGTAATGACTCGCGGTAGGCTTTGCAAACAAATGCTTTTGTTTGGCTATAAATTCATTTTGTTGCTCGGTTACTTCTCCCCAGAAACGACTCACAACAACGCCTAACACCAAGAAAACCACAGTGCCAATCAAGGCAAACCAAGGCCAAGCTATGCCGCTGTATTTAGCGATGAATACGACGGCCACACTGCCAATACTGCCTGCAATCACCCCTTTCTCATTTGCCTTTTTAAAGAACAAACCCAGGATGAAAGAGCCAAGGCGAATACCAACAAAAATAGAGGTCAGGCTCGCAATAGTTTTAAGCACTGATTCATTAGAAACCGCCAGTAATGCAGGAACAACAACCGACGCTGCAGCAACCAAGCTCATTTTTCTAGCCACTGATTCATAATGTGCATCGGAAGCTTTCTTACGGAACAAACGCTTATAGAAATCGAACGTTGCCACTGTCGCCATTGAGTTATAAGTTGAATCCAAGGTCGACATTGCCGCTGCCGAGAGTGCTGAAATCACCAAACCAACAACGATTGGGTTGGTATGGTTAAACACAAAATCGAGAATCACTTCATTGCTGTTTTCAAAGCTTTGCTCTTGATAAAAAACACTCAATAAAACGCCCATTACAGAGAAAAACAGGTAAATAAAGAACGCGCCGTAACCACAAAGCAGCATCGATTTTTGTGCAGTCTTAACGTTCTTGGTCGCCAATGTTCTTTGAATAATCAGTTGGTTTGTGCCATACACACTCAAGTGTAAGAAGCTCACTGCCACTACGCCTGCCCACAATGTGGTATCAACACCCAAGTCAAAATCGAGGTTGATGATATTCAGATGTTCAGGAGACAACACCTCCCCTGCATCAATCTTCATCAGCAATAAAGCAAAGATCGCAATGCTGCCGATGATCAGCACCGCCGACTGCAACATGTCTGTCCATATGACAGTCGAGATACCGCCCGCATAGGTATACAAAGCGGTAAATAAGCTGATGTAGATGATTGCCTCGGAGATACTCACCGGCAACACTTGCACCAAGATCAGTGCAACCGCATACAAAATCACACCTGCCGAAATACACTGAACCACAATAAACACGATAGAGTTGATCGTGCGAGCAACAACGCCAAAGCGGTGCTCTAGGTATTCATAAATCGAGGTTAGGCCGAGTTTGTAAAACACCGGGACAAAGAAAACCACAGCGAAAAAGATCACTATTGGGTAATTCAAATGGACGCTCATCGCTTCCATGCCTGAGCTATAAACCCAGCCCGGCATGCCCACGAACGTCATCGCACTGATGTAGGTTGCAAGAATCGACACACCTGCCGTAAACCAACCAAATTGTTTTCCGCCCGTTGAGAAATCGCCACCAACGCTATAACGCTTATTCACTAAGTAACTGATAAATAGAGTAGTTAGTACATAAAGAGCAATAACCACAAAACTTGAGTACGTAACCATTTTTAGATTCCGTTTATTGTATTTCGCAAATCATTCGCCGCCAATAGTACTTAAAATTGGATATATTCCCTCAAAAACCCACAGTAAGTGTGAGTATTGTCACTAATATAGATGAATAAACGCTCAAAACGTCCTAATCAGCGCAAACACACGATCTAATGAGATCCAGATCACCAAAATACATAAAATGGGTACGCACTCATTTTAAAATTGACCTTGATCACGGATCTAATAACCACAAAAATTCTATTATCTCTCCCGAAACGAAGACGGTGTAGTGAACATCAATAACCACTGCACAATAATCAAAACTAAAAACACCCTATAAAAAAATAAAGGTTTATCGGTCATGACTATTAAAAAACACATGAGCGAAGTTCCTATGATTCAAAGGGTAGCTGCTTATCTAGCAATTCTAGTTGGCTACTTTTTCTATTGTTATAACTTTGTAATTATTGACTACGTACGCCCCTACATCGTTGATGCGTACGATGGTATTAACTTGGCGGATACCGCTCAGTTCTATACATGGCAGTCGGTTGGCGCACTTATTGGTGCCCTAAGCTGTGCATGGGTGGCATCAAACTTTGGTAAGAAATCGACTCTTATTGTCATCACCGCACTGAATGGTGGCGCAACCATCATCAACATGATGTTTACTGATTACGCGATGTGGGCAGCAATGCGTTTCATCATCGGTATTTCTTTGGGTGGCTACTTCACAGTAGCAGTAAGCCTGATGATTGGCCTATTCACACCAAGCGTTCGCGGTAAGTTAACGGCATTCGCTTCTTCTATGTTCTCGGTTGCTCTAATGGCAATGGGCGCATACGCGGCATTCATTTCTAGCATCGATGCACCTTGGCAGAGCCTAATGTGGGTGGGTGGTATTCCTCCTCTAGTTGCTGCTGCACTGATGATCTTCATCCTGCCTAGCGACAAGAAAGTGATCGCTTACGGTGAAGAAGATCAAGCCGTAGCTGAAGCATCGAATAAACCAGCGAAGAAAGGTTCTTGGGGTGAAATGCTAAGCGCGCCTTACCGCAAGCTAACCATCACTTGTCTACTACTGGCTGGCCTTAACTTCTATGGCTACCAATTCTTCTCAGGCTTCGTGACAACATACCTGAAAGAAGTTCGCCAATTTGACGGTTCAACTATCGGCATCATCTTCTCTATCTCAGCATTCGGTTCTCTATTCGGTGCTTGGGTATGGGGTGCAATCGCCGACAAATACGGCCGTAAAGTGAACGCGTTTGGTTTCATCCTTGCGGGTGTTATGGCTTCAGTCTTCTTCGTTGCACCAAGCGACGTGATGATCGGCAGCCTAAACATGCTGGCTATCCTAGGTCTTATCTACAACTTCGGTCTGTCTGCTTCTGCGGTATGGGGTGGCTACTTCTCTGAGTTGTTCCCTGCTCACCTACGTAGCTTCGGTGCAGCTCTGTTCCACGGTGGTCGTATCATCGGCATGTGGGCACCAATGGTGTTGGTATTCATCCAAGAGCGCAGCGACCTTGCGACTGCAATGTGGGGCTCGCCAATCGTATGGATTCTAGCTGGTCTACTGTGGCTATCTCTACCAGAAACATTGAAAGGCGGCATTTTCGACAAGAGCAAAAAAGCGGAAACAGCAAAAGCTTAATCCCCTTAAGTTGAAGACTTCTAAAAGTTGAAAACCTCTAGAAGTTGAAGACCTCTAAAGACACGAAATAAACATCAATCCGGCTGAGAAGTCAGCCGGTAACAAAATCCAAATCGAGTCCTGTTCCGAATGTTGGCTCGACAACAAAAAAGAGAATTTACTATGTCTAAATATCAAGAAGCTAAACGCATTGTTCGCGATTACTTTGACGCTATCGAAAACGCAACACACGAGAACGTTGCTGAAGTTTTAAAAGCGCACACGTCTGAAGATTACTTATGGCGCGGTGTTTACCCATTCCGTGAGCAAGAAGGCGCACAAGCAGCTGCTGACGTATTCTGGGCGCCAATGATGAAGTCAATGACTCGCATGCAGCGTCGTCAAGACATCTTCATCGGTGGTAACAACGAAGTTAACCCAGATGAGATTTGGGTAATGAGCATGGGTCACTTCATGGGTCTATTCGACGCTGAATACCTAGGCATGCGCCCTACTGGCAAGATCATGAACGTTCGCTACGCAGAGTTTAACTGTGTGGTTGACGGCAAAATCACTAAGACAGGCCTGTTCCTAGACCTTCTAGGCATGATGGATCAAGCGGGTTGCTACCCACTTCCACCATCAACTGGTAAGCACTTCGTTTACCCTGGCCCACGTAACCACGATGGTCTGTTGTTTGAAGACGCGGCTCCAGAAGAAGGCGTTGCAACGCTTGCTCTAGTAAACAAAATGGTTGATGACCTGTCTGCTCTTAACGACAGCGGCGCGATGGGTTGCCCACCAGAAGTACTCGCGAAGAGCTGGTCAAAAGACATGATTTGGTACGGTCCATGTGGCATCGGCGCGTCTTACACAATTCCTCGCTACCAACAACAGCACCAACTTCCTTTCCGTAACAACCTGAAAGACAAGAAGTTCAACGGCCACGTTTGTCGTTTCGCTGAGGGTAACTTCTCTTGTTTCTTCGGTTGGCCAAACCTATCAAACACACCAACAGGTGGCTTCCTTGGTATGACTGGCGGCGAAGTACGCGCAAACATGCAAGTGGTTGACGTGTACTACCGTGACGGCGACAAACTGTCTGAGAACTGGGTTCTTATCGACCTTCCTTACTGGCTACAACAGCAAGGTCTGGATGTGTTCGAGCGCACTTCATCTATCATGAACCCTACGTTGTAACCATGTCCTATTGTCTACCTAGTCCTTACCTACGCTAGGCAGGCATGACTGCCGAGGGCTCCTTCTCGCCCTCGACAACTTGCTCCACCCAAGATAACCAACTTGTGCCTCACGGATGGGCACACCCTGCCAAACCATTACCTATATAACGGGCTTGAAAGCACGGTGGCTTTCTGCGGCCTGAATAAAGAGAACAACAATGAACAAGTCGATACTTTCTGCAGTGATCCTGACGGCACTTACATCAGGTTCAGCTTTTGCTGCACACACTTTTACCAATGACGCGGGCGATAGCCTTACTTTAGACGGTCGTTTCGACGTTCGTTACCAAGACAAAGGTGGCGATCATAATGGCGAATGGAACAGCGGTAGTTCTCGTTTCGGCCTTAAAGGTCAAATGGGACTAGACAACGATTGGACTGGCTTTGGCCATGCCGAATGGGGTTATAACTCAGGTGCTAACGGCGACAATATTTACGACCGACTTCTATACGCAGGCGTAGAGCACGAAAAATACGGCAAGATTGCTGCGGGTACTAAACAGTGGTCTACCTTTTACGATGTGGCTTGGTTTACCGATATGGGTCGTGTTTTTGGTTCACGTGGTTCTGGTTACTACAACCTTTCTGACTGGGGTATTGCTTCTGGTACAGGCCGCGCGGAAAACTCTATCACTTACCGCAACAACATCAGCGATAACTGGAAATACGGCTTCACTTATCAGACAACTCGTGAAGATGTTGGCCTTGCGGATGGTTTAACCGCAACACTGAAAAACGGTATGGGCGCTTCAACGCTTTATACCATCACTGACGGCCTAACCATTGGTTTGGCTTACCATCAGAATGAATTTGACGATGTCGATGCTGGCGTTAAAAACATCAAAGATGGCGATACACAACGTATCGGTTTATTAGGTTTGAACTACACCAATAATGGTCTGTTTGTTGGCTTCACCTACAGCCAAGGTTCTAACTGGGAAACCACCAGCAAAGCAGAATTCTACGACCACCGTGGTGCTGAATTCTTCACCTACTACCACTTTGAAAATGGTCTACGTCCAACCTTTAACGTTAACTACTTAACGGACACAGACGACAACGCGAATGGTTACGAACGTCAGCTTATTATCCCTGGCCTTGAGTACCACTTTAAGAAGAACAAGTTCTTAGTATGGACGGAGTACCAATTCGACAACGGTAAAGATTCATACAATGGTGTGAAATACGAAAACAACGATGATCAGTTCGCTGCCGGTATTCGTTACTACTTCTAACGATGTAGCGGTATGTAGTTCATTTTTGAGTAAATTCGTAATCTAAAGCTCTGCTTCTAAGCAGAGCTTTTTAGTCACTATTTATTTGAAGCTACATTTTTGTAACGACATTTGTAGCGACACAGTTAATGGGTTGTACCCAACATAGAATTCAAAATAACCATTATTCCTTATTTTTCATATCATTCGTTGGCATTACTTTATGAGTACGTACCTAATCATGTTACTCTGTGCGCAGTCAATTTGGTTCAAAAGTATGGTCTATGAACTCTCCAAAACACTCCACGGCGTCAAAGCCAACCGTCACCTCTAAAGATGTCGCTAAGCTTGCTGGCGTTTCTCAATCAACTGTATCTCGCGTATTTGTACCGGGCAGTTCAGTGTCTGAAAAGACCAAGCAGAAAGTGTTCGATGCAGCAAAATCGTTGAATTATCGTCCCAATGCCTTTGCCCGCAGTCTGACGACAAATGAATCCAAATTGATTGGGTTAGTTTTCCCAGATGCCGACTACCCTATTCACATGAAAACACTGCAGCTTATCTCTACTGAGCTACAAAAACAGGGGTACTCTGCGGTATTGATTCCTTGGCAAGTTGATGGAAACGATAACCACTCTATTCCTAACATCTTCCAGTACCGTGTTGATGGCGTGATTGCCGCTTCTGCGACCTTTAATAAGTCGCTTTATGAAGAATGTGAAGAGTTCGACATCCCTATCGTTCAGTTCGCGCGGGTTGTTGAAGGGACTAAGAGTAACCATGTGGTGAGCGACAACTACGCTGCAGGTCAATTTGCTGCTCAGCACTTTCATAAACTTGATATCAAGTCAGCTACTTACCTCACAGGTAACGTCCCGACATTTACCAATGGCGAGCGCCAAGTGGGTTTCTGCACAGAATTTGAAGACCTAACGGGCAAACAAGCTCGCGTGATTGAAGCTGACTACGATTACCTTGATTCACTCGAGATAATCAGAGCCATGTTCAAAGAAGCTTCTCATCCTGAAGCCATATTTTGTGCGACGGACAATCTCGCTATGGCAGTGATGGACGTGGCTCGTTTAGAGTTCGGGCTCCGTATCCCAGAAGACCTACAAGTGATTGGGTTTGATGACATCCCACAAACTCAGTGGCTGAACTACCAATTGACCACTTTCAAGCAGGATTTCCGACGCCTTGCACGTGAGTCCGTGAAGATTGTCGTTAGCCAAATTCAAGAGCAAGACACTAGCTTAGTAAAGCTAATGGTGCCTGTTCAATTTGTAGAACGTAACACTACGTTGAAAGCAAAATAGCGTTTTCTTCAGCCTTTGTTTGCATGATTAAAACACGCTTTTAAACAACCCAAATACAAAAAAAACCGTTGGCGACGATTAGAGTCTCCAACGGGATTTTGTATTTCTACTCAGCCTTTTCTGCCCCGACTACTTGAGACAAGTGCGAATTAATTACCCACACCACCTGTTTTCTCAGCTGGTAAATCTGGTGTCACTGGGGGCCACTCTTGGAAGGTCGCTAGATGTTGTTGTACAGCAGCTTGTGCAGGACCAAACGCCCACATCTTCTGACCCATCCACTTCAAGTACATACCCGACTCTTCAGCTGCTCGCTCATATGGGTCGCGACGCAAATTGAACAGTAGCGGTGCGTTAAGCTCTTCTTTCGGACCACTCCAACCGTGATTCTGTACCACGAAGTGCGCTTTCCAGTCACCTATGCGAACGGCTTGTAGCTTATCTCGTTCGTAGTAGTAAATCTCTTTACGATTCGACTCGCCTTTTTCAGTTAACATGTCCACTTGGTTGTAACCATCGAGGTGCGCTTTAAAGCCATCATGACCTGTCAGCATCTTCTTTTTCAGATCCGTGGGCCCACCAGCTGCAGCCACTAATGTTGGAAGCCAATCCATACCATCAAAGATGCCGTTACCCACGCTTCCTGCTGGAATTTTACCAGGCCAACTCACTAGCGCAGGAGCACGAACGCCACCTTCCCATGTTGTGCCTTTCTCGCCATGGAATGGTGTCATACCGCCATCTGGCCATGTCATGATCTCAGGGCCATTATCCGCAGTGAAAATGATGATGGTGTTATCGGCAATACCAAGTTCCTCCATTTTCGCCATCATCTCACCAACATGGTCATCAAGATCTTTCATGACCACTTCTTGAAGTCCCCAACCGTTTTGGCCAAGCATGGCTTCGTATTCAGGTGACAGGTGCGTCCAAACGTGACCACGTGATGGACAGTACCAAGTAAAGAATGGCTTATCCGCTTCAACCGCCCTTTCGATGAAGTTGATCGCGTGTTTATTCACTTCATCATCCAGTGTGCGCATACGCTCAATCGACAAGGCACCATCATCTTCAATGGTTTGTCCGCCTTTACCATCGGCTCTTGAATAAATTACATTACGAGGCGCAAAGGCATCTAACGACCCATCTTTTGGCCAATCTGGATCTTCTGTGTATTCCATTGCATTCAAGTGATACAACCAACCCCAATACTCATCAAAACCGTGCATTGTCGGTAGGAATTCATCTCGATCACCAAGGTGGTTTTTACCAAACTGCCCCGTGACATAACCCATGGTTTTAAGAACCTCAGGAAGCGTTGGCGTGTCGGCACTTAAACCAACTGGGCCACCCGGTAACCCAACTGAGTGCATGCCTGTTCGAACGGGTAATTGCCCTGTTAAGAAAGCAGAACTACCCGCGGTACATGATGGTTGAGCGTAGTAATCTGTGAGCAACATGCCTTTCTCGGCAATGCTGTCGATGTTCGGAGTCTCGCTGCTCATCACGCCGTTGTGATACGCACTTAGGTTTGAAATACCCACATCATCGGTGAAGATAACAAAGATATTTGGCTGCTCTTGAGCTGACCATGCCGATAGCGAAAAGCTACTCAACACACTCAGAGTAAGAAGGTGAAAAATCCCTTTCATAAAATGTCCTTATACTGTTTCAGATTGCTCGTTATGAATCATTTTTAAACCGACTAAACCAAAGCCCAACTCCAAGATCAGATAGATGAAAAGTAGCCAGTGCGGCATGCCATCCAATACCAAGCTGATGACTCGTCCAGCAGCTAAACGCAACATGAAAACCACCAAACTATAGAGCGCTGGCAGTTGATATTTCTTGATCAGTACAGTGCTAATCCAAAACAAAGCCAGTGACAAGTACAGCCCCATTACTGCACGAAATATGTGAGTTACGTTGATAGGGCTAGCATCAATTCCAAAATGGTAATCCAGTGTCCAGTGAAATAATCGGAGCATAACCATAAGACAAAGCAATCGGCGCTAAGCCCAAAACGGCGGCTAATAAGAAAGCACTCTGCTGTTTCATACCCTCACTCTTTAAATTTGCCTCTTTAATAAAAAACATAGTCTACAATCAAAAATGGCAACACAGCATTGAGATTTATGCTCAAGCTCTGAATATTCGTGGTGACACCACCATTGGAAGACTCTCTAGTGATGTCGATGTTGACCCAGCATTTATCATGGATAATTTAGATATGGGAGCCATGCTTCGCCTTGAAGGGATTTATGACAATCAATGGGGTTACTACCTTGATTACAGTTTCATGGAGCTCAGTGCTAAATCCAATTCGGTTATCGGTAATGCTGGGATTCTCAATGGCAAACTTGAGATTAGGCAAGGTGTGTTAGAAGCGAAAGGTTTCAAGCGTTACCAATACGATATTGGCAATATTGACTATATGATCGGGATACGTTGGTGGGATAACGATATTGATTCGAAACTCTATACAAGTAACGGCACACCCCTCAATTCAAGGTCTTTGGATGAAGATTGGGTCGATTATCTTGTCGGTGTTCGATGGACCAAAGAACTCAACAAAAATTGGACAGTACACACCAACCTAGACATGGGGCTTGGCAGCGACACTG
This sequence comes from Vibrio atlanticus, assembly GCF_024347315.1. Taxonomy (NCBI): domain Bacteria; kingdom Pseudomonadati; phylum Pseudomonadota; class Gammaproteobacteria; order Vibrionales; family Vibrionaceae; genus Vibrio; species Vibrio atlanticus. The sequence continues at coordinate 2,406,528 of NZ_AP025460.1, forward strand.
ACTTTACCAGTTCTTTGCTAACAGGAGTTCGTTATCAAATTAACGACTGGTCAGATTTAAATCTCGCCTACAAATCCACTTGGGTTGATTACGAAAATAAAGGCACGTTTGAATACGATACTGCCACACAAGGCTTCTTGGTGGGCTGGGCTACTCATTTTTGATTAGAGAGTCAGGATATTAGAAATTTAGGTAAGCCGTATTCATGGCTTACCTTTCAAATGAAGTCTACCTTTCAAGAAAAGCTGTTGCTGACTTACTTATTGATTCACAGGGTGTGGCACAACACATTCTTGTTTCATGATCTTGAGGCCAGCATCAAGCGTTTCTGCCCACGCTTGCTCAACTTGCTCGTTATAATGCGGGTCGTACTTTTTAACGGTGTTGAGCAACGAATTAAACCACTCGTTTAGCTCTTGCTCTGAGATATCCATCCCTAAATCTTTGTGTCGCTTACCCAGCTTCTTCACCGAATTTCGAACACTCGACAGACCAGCAGAGTTGTGGATGAGGATGATCGAAGCTTTAAGCATCTTGGTTTGTTGCTCTAACCCTATCTTTTCAAAACGTTCTGAAAATCTTGGATTATGCTCGCAAAAATCCGCCAGAAAGCTCTCCAAAAATTCTTGGTCAATCCGGCAGCGCTCAAAGCTTTCATAAAACAGTTCGTTCGGTTTCATCTAGCAAGTCCTTTGCAATAGTCAGCAGGTTTTTAAAATAACAGGTTAGTTCAGAGCAGCGATAAACTAACTCCGAACTATCAACACACTCTAATTATACGCCACTGTGGCATATTTTGAACGATGACATAAGGCGAACTATGGCATAAAGTGAGTCGCACAGATCTTGTTTCCATCAGGATCTCGCAAATAAGCCATGTACAAGCGACGCTCGTCAGAACCTCTCGCACCGGGGCCATTTTCAATGCTTGTGCCGCCATTTTCTACGCCAACACGATGCCAGTCATCTACAGCTTCAGGAGAAGACGCTAAAAAACCTACCGTCATGCCATTGCCGTGCGTTGCTGGCTGACCATCAATTGGTTTGGTTAAACCTAATACACCGGTTTGGCTAACGTAAATGCAGCGCCCTTTGGGATCAACAGAACCTTCGCTATAACCAAGCACCTTCATGATTGGGTTATAGAAAGACTTCGCGCGTTCAATATCTTCGGTACCGAGAAAAACATGGCTGAACATAACTAACCTCTTCTTTTATTGAAAGAACAACCTAAACTAGGCCTATAATTCGTGTTTGTCTAGGCATGCTATTCGGTCATAACTGCTGCTTAACCCATTGAGTAAACACCTGAAACTTAGTTCGTTGCTCCATGCCTTTCGGGCACACCAAATCATAGCCTTTACCGGATTCAATATTCATAAGCGGAGCGACTAACAACCCTTGCTCAATCTGCGGTTTCATAAACTCTAACCGCCCTAATGCCACGCCCATCGATAACATAGCCGCATCCATTGCCAAGCGATTATCGCTATAATAATCACACTGCAGAGCACAATTAGCGTTACTTTGAGCCTCATGCAACCAACGCTGCCACGCGGTGATATCACCATTATGGATAAACCGGACATCACCCAAGTGTTCTATGCCTTTCTCTAGGTTGAACTGTTTTGCATATTCAGGGCTACACACAGGGGTTCTTACTCCACTGAATAATCGCTCGCTATAATGGTTTGGGTAATGGCCTTCGCTATAGAAAATTGCCACGTCATAAGGTTCAAACTGGAAGTCTGCCTGGCTCTGTTTGGTTTGCAGTTTGATGCTTAGATTCGGATACAAGCGTCTGAATTCTGGCAAACGCGGCATTAACCACGAGGAAGCGAAATAAGGCGATGTCGCGATATATAACTCACCGCTCAGCTCTCCGGTTTGAATGTCCACTAGCTCAGAAAAAATAGATTCGAAAGAGACATTCAACATAGCCAGAACGCGTTGCCCTTCGGGGGTGAGTTCAAGCTTTCTTGTCTTGCGCACAAACAAGTTGAACTTCAATTGTTGTTCTAGTTTTTTGATACGATGACTGACTCCACCTTGAGTCAGAAATAGTTCTTCGGCAGCAAGAGTAAAACTCAAATACTTGGCCGAAACACTGAATGTGTGCAACAGCGACAGCGTTTGTTGGCGATTTTCAAATAAGCCCATAGATTAACCTCACTAATGCATAAACCATCGATACTGGTTTGTCGGTGTACTTTCTCATCATATAGATTAAACCATGTAATCTAAATAATAATGGTGAGTAAAATGATGCAAAAGCAAAAACTAAAAGTCGCGGTGATTGGTAGTGGATCAAGTTACACCCCTGAACTCATCGAAGGCTTACTAAAACGCTATCACGAATTACCTATTTCTGATCTTTGGCTGGTCGATATCAAAGAAGGTATGGAAAAAGCGCAAGTGATTGCCGATTTAACGCAGCGAATGATTAAAAAAACCAACTGTGACATCACGGTACACCTCACGACAGACCGAAAAGCGGCGCTCGTTGACGCAAACTTTGTCTGTTCTCAATTTCGAGCAGGTCGGTTAGAAGCAAGATTACGCGACGAAAGAATTGCACTTAAATATCGCATGATAGGCCAAGAGACTAACGGATTAGGTGGTTTTTCTAACGCTTGTCGAACAATACCCATTGCTTTAGAAATCGCAAAAGAGATGGAAGCACTTTGTCCGAATGCATGGTTGCTCAATTTTACTAACCCATCAGGCATGGTGACCGAAGCCTTAATTAAGCACTCAACCATCAAAACGGTCGGTTTGTGTAATATCCCCGTGAACATGGAACGTGGTGCAGCAAAAATGCTTGGCGCTGAACGCAAAGATATCACCATGCAAATCGCAGGTTTAAATCACCTTGTTTGGGCTCGAAAAGTGCTTCATAACGGCGAAGACAAACTTCAAGAAGTGATTGAGCAACTCCTCGGAGGCAATGATCAAATGATGCCCAAGAACATCCCACTATTTGAATGGGATTCCGAGTTAATTCGATCATTGAATCTGGTGCCGTGTGCTTACCTACGTTACTACTATCAGTCACGAGATATTCTAGACAAAGAGTTTTCGGCGTCTGAAAAGAGCGAAAATCGTGCTGACTTGGTTGCAAAAGTTGAACAACAATTGCTCGAAATCTACAGAGATCCGATGCTGGATACCAAACCGAAATTATTAGAAGAACGAGGTGGTGCCCATTATTCTGAAGCAGCTTGTGAACTGATGAGCAGTATTCACAACAACAAGCGTTCTATCATGCATGTCAATACCCGCAACAATGGTGCGATTCAAGGGCTTCCAGATGACTGCGCGGTAGAAGTCAGCTCTGTTATCACCAGTAGTGCAATCCTGCCACTGAACGTCGAACCCTTTGATAGCGATACACTTCGTCTCATACAACAAATGAAAGAGTTTGAAACCTTAACCGTTAAAGCGGCCATGACCGGCGATATTGTGTTAGCAAAGCGTGCTTTGATTCTGAACCCTATAGTCGATAGTGGTTCTCATATCGATGAAGCATTACAAGAAACGATTCGAGAGAACCTAGACTTCATGCCTGCGTTTGCTCATCGATTGGCACAAAATGAACAGTAACTTTATGTACATTAGCCCAATCGAAATTAGGTTAATCCAAGTCGTTCACATTCCATTTTAGTCACCAGAGGTCACGATGAAACTAATACTAAACGCCGACGATTTCGGTCTCACTGAAACGGTAAACCATGGTATTGTTGAGTGCTTCAAAGCAGGCGTGGTGAAGTCGACCACCATCATGATGAACCAACCGGGCACACAACACGCCATCGATCTTTACCATCAAGGTTTGGTTCCAGAAGTTGGCTTGCACTTTACGGTTACTTCAGGGAAACCTCTTAGTGCACCAGAGTTAGTACCAAGTTTGGTCGATGACCAAGGTAACTTCTTAGATAAAGCGGTTTTATTTAACAAAGCTGGTGTAGTCGAAGATGAGGTTGTGCTGGAGCTTAACGCGCAGTATCAAGCTGCCATCAATGCCGGTTTAAAGATCAATCATATCGACAGCCATCATTTTGGTGGCGTATTCAAACCTCTCAAAACGGCGTTTACTAAAACAGCAAATACTATTGGCTTGCCAGTAAGACGCATCGACAACATTGTGAGTGGGCAAGGTTCACTGTTGGTGCCTACACCGGACGCTTTTGATATGCGATTTTTTGATCAAGGAATCTCCCTTAACTGCTTGCAAGATATTCTGTTGAGCTACCAAACTACCATGCCTAACAGCACCGTAGAGTTAATGTGTCACCCATCGCTTTCTGTGAGTGAAGAACTGAAATCATTATCTGGATATGACGATAAGAGAGTAGAAGAATACAATCTTTTAACCAGTACGTCGTTGAAACAATGGCTCAGCGACAACCATATCGAGTGTGTTGGATTCGATGAATTACGAATTCGTTAAACTCAGAACGACGAACAACCAAGGAACAGGCACTAATCGACAATGCGTTGTGCTCCCTGTCCTTGGTCGTGCAGGATGTCTTCAGGGTTCAGTAAATGGCATTTCTGCATACTCAAACAACCACAGCCGATACAGCCGGTTAGATTCTCTTGTAACGAACGGATTTGTGCCATCTTGCTGTCGAGTTGCCCTTGCCACTTCTTCGCAACGCGTTCCCAATCTCGCTTAGTCGCGGTATGGTTCATTGGCAGTGTTGATAACTCTTCGGTGATCTCTTCGAGCGTGAAGCCTATCGACTGCGCGACTTGTATCAACGCAATTCGTCTCAACATCGCCGACTGATACCGGCGTTGATTTCCGTTAGTACGAATCGAAGCAATCAACCCTTTGGTTTCATAAAAGCGCAGCGCTGAAGGTGCCACACCACTTCGCTCCGCCAATTGGCCTATGGTGAGATATACGATGTTTCTCATGATCTTTCACTTCCTGTTTGAATAGCCGTTTCATCCTGATAATGACCAGTATAATAGAGTTCACTTTAACTTGATGTTTGGGTTAGGTTACAAAATACGCGTAACAAAGCAACCTAACGTATTGATTTTTTGAGCTATGATTTTGTTCGCTGATTACCATACATGTCGTCAAATCCAGGAATGCCTTGCTCCCACACGGGTTTATCTTCACCGACAATAGTTTTCAATGTATCAATGAAGAGCTTAGTTTTTATGGGTGCATCTCGATGTGGGTACACCGCATAGAAAGTGCCAAAGTCATCCAAGTTTAAGTGAGTCATAATAGGCACCAACTCACCACTGATTACTTCATCTTCAATCATCTGTGCCGTGACTACTGCGAGCGTACTGCCCGTTAAAGCACTCTTGGAAATCATCTCAACATCATTCACTTTATAAGTCGCGTTGAGCTGAAAATGCTGCGCTTGCCCTTTTTGGTCAACATAGGAAAACTTGTCGATCAGCAATCCCGGTGCGGCATAAATGGTGGCAGGTAATGACTCTAGCTTTTCGATGGTATTGATCTCTCCATGCTCAGCAATGAACTCTGGGGAAGCAACAATCAGCAATCGACTTCTGGCAATCTTACGGCTAATCAGGCTCGAATTCTTTGGCTTACCGATACGAAAACCGATATCAAACCCTTCTTTAACCATGTCTACGATTCGGTCTTCTAGTCTCAATTCAAAATCGACATCCGGATATTGTTTTTGAAACACAGCAATCGCTTGCTGAACATACTGTCGACCAAACATGGTCGAGCTGGTGATTCTTAATAACCCTCGAGGCTCTGCATGATAATTTTGCGCCAAGCGTCGAGTATCGTTCAATAGTGCACGAAGCTGATGCGCTTGATTGACCATCTCATTGCCTGCAGCTGTCAGAGATAACGAACGAGTGGTGCGATTGAGTAATCGAACATCTAGCTCTTCTTCAAGACGGCTGATCTGTTTAGAGATAACGGAACGGTCGACGTTTCTTTGCTCCGCCACTTTGACAAACGAACCCAGCTCAACCACTTCAAGTAACAATAATAAACGACTCGATATATCCATAACGCCCTTTGTTGCATTTCAAGCACCAATATTGTGCCAATTTGCCTGTTTTTCTCATCTTATTACAAATCTATAGTAGCTGCACATAACGGAGACAACATTCAGTCCCGAACTAATAGAGGAACATCCCATGACACTACTATCTGTGACTAACCAAAATGGCATTGCAACTGTATCTATCAACAACCCACCAGTGAACGTACTGACTTTCGATTTGATCAATGAGATCAACGCATTCGTTCTTTCATTGAAAGATGATCGTGATACCAAGGTTGTAGTCTTTAAATCATTGAATGAAAGCTTCTTTTTAGCTCACTTAGATCTCAATGTGATCAACGGTACGCAAGGTGGACAAGCGGGTTCGATTGAATTCAATCACATGATTGAGAACATCAAATCAATGAAGCAAGTGTCTGTTGCAGTGGTTGATGGTGTGGCTCGTGGGGGCGGTAATGAATTTGTGATGGCGTGTGACCTAGCTTATGGCACTGAAAACTCAGCATTCGCACAACCAGAAATTCATGTAAACATCCCAACGGGTGGCCAAGGCGCAGTGCAATTTGCAAGACGCATGGGTAAAAACAAAGCGCTACAAGCATTGTTACTCGGCAACGATTTCACTGCTCAACAAGCAGAGAGCCGTAACATCATCACGCAGTTCGTACCGAAGGCCGACCTAGACGATTTCTTAGCAACAACGTTAGGTGTGATCAGCCAGTTAGAAGTACGTGACATCGTGATGTACAAAGAGATCATCGCGGCTTCAATCAAAGACGAACAAGCGGGCGCAGAGCTAGAGCTTCGTTACTTCTTAGAGCGTGCAAAAGAGCAAAAAACAGCGGCAATCATTGGCGCGTTTCTAAAACATGGCGGACAAACAGAGCGTGAAGCTAAAGATATGCCAGGTATCTTCGCCGATACTGCAGCTGAGCTATCTAAATAATCAGCCATGTAATCATCATACAAAAAACGGTCACCTGAGGGTGGCCGTTTCTGTGCTTAATTAATCACGAGCTTACAACCTAAGACTCAACCTTAATAACTGGACACCTGAGGTTTATATTTGAGGCTTAGTATTTAAGGTTCAAAGCTTACTCATGATCGATTTAAGGTTCTCTAATATTTCAGCGTTGGTCACTTCCCCTGTCTCCACATCAAAATTGTCGTAAAAACTCGGCACAGACAGTTTGCCTTTGATGTTCGCAGCAAAATATGGCGCAGAGTTTACAGCAGAAGATAGCACCGATGTTGCGCCGCCTGGGCCCGGTGATGCGGCCAACATAACGACAGGCTTGCCTTGGTAAACCTTCATATCAATTCGAGATGCCCAGTCGAACACATTCTTAAAGGCTGCGGTGTATGAACCGTTGTACTCTGCAAAAGAGATGACCACAGCATCTGCTTCGCCAATCTTGCTAAAAAAACGCTGCGCGTGTTGATGAACGCCAGACTCTTTTTCTCTGTCTTCACTATAAATAGGCATCTCGAAATCATTAAGATCGAGCACCTCTACTTGTGCGCCCTCAACTAAGCTTGCGGTGTACGCTGCCAATTGTTGGTTAATCGATGCTTTACTGTTGGTCGCGCCAATCGCTAATACTTTCATTGTTGATCCTTGTTCATTTTTCTCACCTTTTTGCACTCATGACTTCAATTACGGAGCTCAAAGTTCATAACTGAAGATTCGTAACGTCTGTTTGATAACATCAAAACCTGCACTAGGCGACAAGGTGATAGATTGTGTTTTTAGATTGGGGACGATGATAGAACTTCAAGTTAACTTGAGGTAAAGCGATATTTTCAAAAAATAGGAAATAATTTAAAAACACTTATAAAGCAGTTAATTACAGCATGTGGAATATGGATTTGTATTGCATGGCAAGAATAAGCACACCCAAAAGTGCAGTGGGTGTGCTTTATTGAAGTGTTATTTACTTAGATTGATTTAATGGGCTAACGCCCGAATAAGTAACGCCTGACAACTCTGCCATTTCACGATTCCATGTCGCTAAATCGTGAGGGTTAAACTGATTTAAATGATCATGGCCGCACGCTCTCGCCATCACTTGCATCAATTCATTCGAAGCTTCGAAGAAGTTCTTGAGTTGATTCGACGCTTTCTCGACATTCAAGCGTTGGCGTAAATCGGCTTTTTGAGTCGCGATGCCTGCTGGGCAATTGTTGGTATTACACATTCTCGCCGCCACACAACCAATCGACTGCATGGCGCTGTTCGAAATGGCGACACCATCAGCGCCAAGCGCCATCGCTTTTACAAAGTCCATAGGAACACGAAGTCCGCCAGTAATGATTAAGGTGACTCTGTCACTTACACCTTGCTTGTCTAAATAAGCTCTGGCACGAGCAAGTGCTGGAATGGTGGGAACACTGATATGGTCTCGGAACATTTCAGGCGCAGCGCCTGTACCACCTCCGCGCCCATCCAAGATGATGTAATCAGCACTGGCATCGAGTGCAAACTGAATATCCTCTTCAATATGATTGGCACTTAACTTGAAGCCAATTGGGATTCCGCCTGTCACCTCTCGAACTCGGTTGGCGAACTTTTTAAAATCCTCGACGGTTTTTAGATCAACAAAGGTTGGTGGAGAAATCGCAGCCGTACCCGCTTCAATGCCGCGTACCTCTGCAATCTTGCCGATGTTCTTCGCACCCGGTAAGTGCCCACCTGTTCCGGTTTTAGCCCCCTGCCCACCTTTAAAGTGAAAGGCTTGGACATTCTTGAGCTTAGATTCATCGTAACCAAACTGAGCACTGGCCAGTTCATAAAAGTAACGTGAGTTCGCGGCTTGCTCTTCGGGTAACATACCGCCCTCTCCAGAACAGATACCTGTGCCTGCGAGTTCCGCGCCTGTCGCCAACGAGACTTTCGCTTCTTCAGACAAAGACCCAAAACTCATATCAGAAACAAACAAGGAGATGTTCAATTTAAGCGGCTTTTTCGCTTTTGGCCCAATAATCAGCTCAGTACCGACTGGCACATGTTCCAACAGAGGTTTGGTCGCCATTTGAGCAACCATCACTTGAATATCATCCCAGTGAGGTAATAGATATCTTGGAACACCCATTGAAGTCATTGGCCCATGGTGACCCACTTTGGATAAGCCATCTCGTGCTAATTGATGAATGAATTCGACCGTGGGCTCTTCTTTGGTTGCAGAAGCCGCAGGTGAGAGATCGGGCGTTGCCGCTTGGATGTGAACATCGGGGCCTTCTTGGCCCACTTGCTCAGCCGTAAACTGTTTATGGGTGCCATCACAGAAAGGGAGATTGTTCGAATATTTACAGCGGCATAGGTAAGCGTCGCCGTTTTCTTCGGCCACAAAACTCTTCGGTTTAAAGCCGGTACCGGCATGAGAGCCGTCGCAGTACGGCTGGTTTTTCGATTTACCACAGGTACAGAAGTAATACTCCTCCCCTTCAGTTAGCTCCACTTTGATTGGCTTGGTATCCGCTATTACTGGATTCTTCATAGTTCGTTCACCTTTATCTTTTTTATCATTTGATGACTGAAGCGATGGCTTGCTCACAAGAGTAAAGTAAAGGTGAGATACGCGGCTAATTCAATAAATGGGATAGTTCGATAAGATTAATGAACCGCTCAACACATACAAAAATGGCCACCTAATCGGCAGCCATTATGTTCAAATCTTAGTCCAAGCTAAAACGAAAAAGGTTAATCAAACAATTCGATAACCAACTTATTATCTCGGATCACTAGATTCGGTTCCGATGACTTAATCAACGACTCTTGCACTTTATTGCTGTCGAGCTTGTAAACGGGAGACTGGGACAAAGCAAAACCAATCATGGAAACGGCAGGCTTAAGCAGTTTGGCAATCTCTGGCGAAAGCTGTTTATCTTTTTCTTCAAAGCGCTCTAAACGCAGTGATTTCAAATAAATCTCGCCGCTCTCTTTGTCGTATTCAGGAATCGCACTGAACTCGATATCCAAGTCCAACCCCATATTCGGCATATTGAACACCTGAACTTTTGCATTGGTGTTCGCTAAAACAGACACACGCTCGGTATCAGCTCTACCAATCTGCACCGCTAAATCATCAACAGCGACTTGCGCATACATAACGCTTTGCACACCGACTTCTTGTTCTAACATCACCGAATCTTGCAGGTAGTTCGTCATTTCTTGTTCAGTCACACTGTAGCTAACACAACCGCCGAGCATCAGCGCAGAAGCTGCTAAAATGAACTTTTTTGCTACGTTAATTATCATCAATATCAGCTCTTTATCGTTAGTGATTAGCGCGGGGTTTACTGTGTATTCATCAGCAAACAAAAAGTAAAAACACGATATCCGTGAATACATTTACTAGGGCGTGTTGATCTTTGCTGTACATTTTGTGTTCAACAATACATCGGTAGCCACATTAACATGAATGCCAGCGATAACATGCTGGCATAATTCCTTTCTAGCTTGTCATATCTACTTGAAATAGCTCGATAATGCTTAATTCTCCCAAAGGCATTTTCGACCAAGTGACGATACTTGTATAGACACCAATCCATACTGTCTTTGTCTATATCTTGTCCGTAATTGCGTTTAGCAATTACCGTTTCTCCGCCACGTTCCTTAACAAAAGTACGGAAAGGTTCGCTGTCATATCCTTTATCACAAACGATAGTATTAACTTCATCGAGTTGTTCAACTAAGCTTTCGGCATGCACTATATCGTGGCGTTGTCCTTCTGATAAATCAAAGCAAATCGGCAGACCACCACTATCTACGGCTAAGTGAATTTTGGTTGAGTTGCCCCCGCGACTTTTTCCTATTTGCTCTGAGCTTTCAGTAGCTGCACCTGTACTATGCTGATGCGCTCGAACTATAGAGCCATCAAGAAAGACCCATTCAAAATCAGCCATGCTAGATAAGCTTTTGAAAAGTTTATCTAAAATCCCTTTCTTTGACCAAAGATTAAATCGTCTGTAAACGGTACTCCACTCTCCGAACTCAGAGGGTAGATCTCGCCAAGGAATACCTGTTCTCATTCGATAAAGTATTCCTTCAAATGTCATTCGATGTTCAGTTTTATCGTAAATACGACCTGTACTTTTCATAACTTGGAGTAGCAGTTCCCAGCGAATATCAGTTAGCATTGTTCTTGGCATGGTATTGGTTATGGTTTTACTTTTGGCGAAGCAAATTATAACTCTTTACCATGCTGTTCAAAAAACACTCACGAAAGATCAACACGCCCTAATAGCATGAATATCAGTAAGTAAAGCACCAGATTAACTTTCTCGCTTGAAAAAATGCCCACTTGTCAGCTAAACACCGTCAAATTTGTGTACTCGAATTAATTGAATTTTGCTTCTAAGCTTATGGGATATTTAGGGGGCTTACTGAAGGTTTCATCATGGACATCGAAACATGAAGAGTGAGCACAATGCCATCAAAAAGAGTATCACCTGAGCCAATAACTCGTTCTGTGATTTTGTTATGCAACACCGCGTGCCTGCACCATAGTCAGTGGGTTGGAGAACTGCGTCTCCATAACTGGGAAGCTCAAGTTGCAGAAACGACCGAACAGGCCATTCACTTACTCGAGACACGCAGCGAAAGCTACGCACCAATTGTGGTTTCTTGTCTAACATCATCCTCAATCGACAAACAATGTGAGCAAATATCAGCGTTAAAGGTTCACTCTCCAAGTTTAAAAGCAATCGCTATTTGCAACCAACCACCAAGCCGCAACTTATCACTCATTAAGCAAACCTTTTGGGATTATTACCACCTGCCTATTGATACAGAATGGCTTTGTCGAAATTTAGGGCATGCGTATGGCATGGTAGACATCAAGCAAACTAGACCTAAACCTGTCTCGTGCCATGAATGTCAATTGGTGGGGCAATCCAGAACCATCCAGCAACTTAAAAAGAAGATAGCCAAGATCGCTAACAACGATTTTCCAGTGCTGATTCAAGGGGAAACCGGAACAGGAAAAAGCCTATGTGCGCGTTTAATACATGAGGCCTCAGCCCGCAGTCAAAAACCTTTCATCGCTGTAAATTGTGGCGCAATTCCACAATCCCTGATTCACTCAGAGTTATTTGGCTTTGAAAAAGGCTCGTTCACGGGTGCAAACAAACGCTACGTCGGACACGTGGAAAGAGCGAATGGTGGCACACTATTTTTGGATGAGATCGGCGACCTTGAACTTTCGCTGCAAACTTACCTGCTCCACTTTCTTGAAAATAGTTCGATAGAACGACTCGGTAGTAATAACCAATTGCCCGTAGATTGCCGTGTAATTTTCGCCACCAACGTCAATATCGAACAAGCCGTTGCTGCGGGTAAATTTCGAAAGGATCTATTTCATCGCATCAATGTACTTCCATTAGACCTAGTACCACTCAATGATCACAAAGAAGACATTGAAGATTTGGTTCGATTTGAACTGAAGCACAATTACGCATCCAAAACCAAACTGCCTAGTGACACCCTTGAGCAAATGAAACAGTACCATTGGCCGGGCAATGTCAGAGAATTATTTAACTGCATAAAAAGAGCGATTGTTCTTTCTAACTCAAGCGCCCTCTCTACTCGTCATATGGGGATTCAATTAAAAGACGCGTCGCCCGATACTGAGAGTGACACTCGACTTTCTTCAAAAAATGTTCGTCGAGTGATTCAGCAACACCACTACAATATTTCCCAATCTGCTAAAGCGTTGTGTATTTCCCGAACGACCTTATACAAGCTGATCAAGAAACATCAGATAGTAATTTAAGTCGCCTAACTAGGGCGTGTTGATCTTTGCTGTACATTTTGTGTTCAACAATACATCGGTAGCCACATTAACATGAATGCCAGCGATAACATGCTGGCATAATTCCTTTCTAGCTTGTCATATCTACTTGAAATAGCTCGATAATGCTTAATTCTCCCAAAGGCATTTTCGACCAAGTGACGATACTTGTATAGACACCAATCCATACTGTCTTTGTCTATATCTTGTCCGTAATTGCGTTTAGCAATTACCGTTTCTCCGCCACGTTCCTTAACAAAAGTACGGAAAGGTTCGCTGTCATATCCTTTATCACAAACGATAGTATTAACTTCATCGAGTTGTTCAACTAAGCTTTCGGCATGCACTATATCGTGGCGTTGTCCTTCTGATAAATCAAAGCAAATCGGCAGACCACCACTATCTACGGCTAAGTGAATTTTGGTTGAGTTGCCCCCGCGACTTTTTCCTATTTGCTCTGAGCTTTCAGTAGCTGCACCTGTACTATGCTGATGCGCTCGAACTATAGAGCCATCAAGAAAGACCCATTCAAAATCAGCCATGCTAGATAAGCTTTTGAAAAGTTTATCTAAAATCCCTTTCTTTGACCAAAGATTAAATCGTCTGTAAACGGTACTCCACTCTCCGAACTCAGAGGGTAGATCTCGCCAAGGAATACCTGTTCTCATTCGATAAAGTATTCCTTCAAATGTCATTCGATGTTCAGTTTTATCGTAAATACGACCTGTACTTTTCATAACTTGGAGTAGCAGTTCCCAGCGAATATCAGTTAGCATTGTTCTTGGCATGGTATTGGTTATGGTTTTACTTTTGGCGAAGCAAATTATAACTCTTTACCATGCTGTTCAAAAAACACTCACGAAAGATCAACACGCCCTAGTTAGCTAACTAAATAACTAATAAAGCAGCCTAACGAACTAGGCTGCTTTAGAGTTTAGTCGTACTCAATTAATGAAAGTACTTATGGCTCAGGTACAGTAAATGGACAAACATCACAGGTTGCAATGTTCGATGTTTCCATAAATGCTTCTTGCAAGAACAGCGAGTCAAACGTTGCTGTCACTTGATTAGATAGCATTCCTGCAGTTCCGGTTGGTAACACATTGGGTGCATAAGTTTTACTTACTTGGGTACACACTTGACCAATCGCATCACCAAAGTTCGGTATCCACTCTCCTTCACCCGTTTTACAAGCAAACAGCTCAGGGTCGGCACTTAATGCACTACACATATTGCCAGCACCACATGTGGTCACATCCTCAAGATCATCACAAGGTAAAGCAAAGTCGAGGTAATAACTGCTGTTGACTACTTCAGTAGGTAAATCAGAACGGCTCAAAGAGTCATCCTTAGAATCCACCAGTGATTCAATGGCCAATGGGATATCACCGGTATTACATATTTCAACATCATAGGTTTTCTTAAGCACAACTTGACCGCCATCAACCTCTAAGAAGCTATTACACACCTTAGAAATTTCAACCATCGGGCTCAAGTCTATTGGTGGACAATTGTAGGCCACTGGCGCTTGAGCATTCACGATAAGCCCATCAAGATCCACCGCACCATCTATTACACCGACGGCACCATTATTTACCGACAAGTAATTACCCATGAATGAGAATGACTCGCCGACACTCCACACTTCATCGCCGTTACCCACGACAGGAAGCGCACCTAAGATTGGTGACTCAGATAAAAAGGCCACTTCGTAATCACCATTGGTACCTAACGAACCAGGGCCAGTATTGGTAACCGTCACGGTGTAATCTATGTTAAACATGCCATCAACCGTAAAGCTGGTTGTGTTACAAGTCGCCGCTATATTGATGCTACATAAACTGAATGAACCAACAACGAAGTCAGCCAAAGATGCATCAATCGAACGAGAAGCTCGTGACTCCACTAAGAAGCTACTGAAACAAGGAATATCCTCAATACCAAACTCATCATTCAACAGAGCTGACAAGTTTAATCGACCTTCCACAAAGCTTTCTGTCGGAATAGAGGTTGTTTCACCCGTTTTAGCTAGATAGTCCCAACCTTGTACATTGGGTAGATCAATTGCCCCGATAGAATCATCATTTGAAATCGCACAGATCTTCTCGACACCGACAGCACCACTGCCACATCTTGCACCAACGAAGTCATTCGATTTAGGGTCACCGTCCGTTTGGAAAATTCTCGTCATGTTGTCGGTGACATCGCCATTATTTAAATCCCACTGCAACACTTCTATATACGGATTACCGCCACTCGCTTGTGGGAATGAAATCAGCACAAGGATGTCTCCATTGACATGTTGCCCAACGAAGTCGCCTTTGGTTTTCCCATCCGGTAACCCTACTTGGTCTTGTAGGAACCAGAAGCCAATGTACATATCACCATTGTTCGCATATCGGTCTGCACCAAAGTAAATTAGCAAATCGCCTTCGCTTTCAAAGGCAGCGGCATACGCATTAGTAAAGTCATCTTTTGGTTGTGGTGACGCGGTACGGAACGCCCAATCTGTAATGTCGGAATCATCTTTTGACCCACCCTTCCAAAAGATTTGGTCGATACCATTACGGTCTTTTTGGAAAAATTCTGCAATCCCAACCGTGCTGTTAGGATCATTTACGTCATCCCAATCGATAGCACTATTATCACTGGTCGCGTTACCATCGAGTTCCATCACATCAACAGTAGCCCACGCCAACTGAGGGCTACTAAACAACAAAAGCACACTAAGTAAATAATTTATAACCTTCATGTTCTCTCTCCATTTATCCATACTTATGCTCTTGGGGTTTTCTGTCATGTCCAAATGGGAGAAAATCCCTTAGCTATTCGTAGGTTCGATAGAGCATATACCAAGCCAAGTTCAACTAATTGATTTGGTTGATGTTTGTATATTGAAGGCTCAACTTTATTGGACGCTTTGTTATCACTTGTCCATAAACCAGAGATTTGACCAAACAATCAAGGACTTGAAAGGATGAACAAAGTGTCTAAGTCGGACATCTTTAGAGCTTTGGATACAAGGTAAGTGATCTTTAAAAGGTGCAATCACGTAGCCATTGCTAGATTATTGAATAACAAGCGATTGAATTGACGGGTGCCGACTTAACGGGTAACTGAAGGTTCAGGTAGTGAAATGATAGGCGAACAGACGATGACACAACTTACGATATTTTACGATGGGACATGTCCATTGTGCGCAAAGGAGATGGCGGCACTTGCCAAGCATGATACCGAGAATAAGATTCAAACCATCGATATCTACAGTGAAGCCTTTTCAGACTACCCTCAGATTGAGGCCTACGCAGCCAACACCATTTTGCATGCATTGGATGAGAATGGAAAACTGCTGCTAGGTTTAGACGTGACCTACCAAGCTTGGCGCTTAGTAGGAAAAGGTTGGCTATACGCCCCTTTACGTTGGGCGATATTCAAGCCAGTGGCAGATTGGTGTTATCTACGATTTGCCAAGAACCGATACAAAGTCTCGTTCTGGTTAACCGGAAAGTCGCGCTGCGATGGTAACAGCTGCACAAAATAGCTGTACTAAATTGCATTGGTATTAAGACATACCACTGGCGACTTTGTAGTAAACAATGCCAAACAGCGCAGCAAAAACTAAAACGGTAACCGCGACTTTTAACCAAATAAACTTCATGTTTTGTCCTTTAAATTCTGTTTACTGTTTCGCGAGCAACGTTACCACAACAAAACATTCGGTTGGGTAATGATTTATAGAACTTTGTAGTCAACCTTAATTCCCAGAGAGAACCTTTATGTCGGCAAAAGAGAGAAACCTTCCTACACATCGAATTTCGAGATTCAGTAAGTTTGCCTCATTGGCGACAAGGGTCGCGGGCAACGTGCTAACGGAAGGCACCAAGCAGCTTGCACAAGGCAACAGACCCAAAGCAAAAGACTTGGTATTAACACCTCAAAACATTGCTCGGCTCACCGATCAACTGGCACATTTACGCGGGGCTGCGATGAAACTGGGGCAGATGCTATCAATGGATGCGGGCGATGTTCTAGAGCCAGAATTAGCCGACATTCTTTCCCGCCTACGCTCAGACGCCGACCCACTACCGACAAAGCAGCTCAACCGAGTATTAGAAAGCTCACTCGGCATCAACTGGAAAGCCGAATTCCTTTCCTTCAACTTTAAACCTATTGCCAGTGCGTCCATAGGACAAGTTCACCAAGCCTATAGCGATGCGGGGGACAAACTCGCCGTCAAAGTCCAATACCCAGGCATTCGAAAAAGCATCGACAGCGATGTGGATAACGTAGGCACACTGCTCAATATTGTTGGCTTGATACCAAAGTCGGTTGACTACAAAGGCTTATTAGAAGAGGCAAAGAAACAACTCCATGATGAAGCGGATTATGCTCGCGAGGCTGACTACGCAACTCGTTACCATAACGCATTAAAAGCGCACTCTCACTTCGTCGTGCCTAAGATTCACCCTCAAATGTCTTCAGAATCAGTGCTCGCGATGGACTTCATTGAAGGTGTCTCGATAGAGCAAATAGAAGGTTACGATCAAGGTACTCGTGATTTTGTCATGCACAGCTTGCTCGAACTCATGTTCAGGGAATTATTCGATTTTAAGATGGTGCAGACCGACCCCAACTTCGCCAACTACCTTTACGTTGAAAACACGCGCCAGATTGGGCTGTTAGATTTTGGGGCAACCCGAGAGTACAGCGACCGCTTCAGTGATGGCTATCGTTTGGCCTTTACCTCTGTTGTTAATCAAGACGAATCAGGGCTCAATCAAGCACTCGAACAGATTGGGTTCTTTAGCGAGACGATTCTCCCCGAGCAGCGCCAAGCCATTCTTAACTTAGTGACCATGGCTTGTGAACCCATGTTGGTTGACGAAGACTACGATTTTAAAGTCAGCGGACTCGCTCAACGACTTCGTGAAGCTGGCACCATTTTGAGCATGGAACAAGAGTATTGGCATACGCCACCAGCAGACGCTCTATTCCTCCACCGAAAGATTGGAGGCATGTACCTACTGGCATCTCGCCTTGGAGCAAGGGTGAACATAAGTCGTTTGGTCGCTCCATATCTCATCAGCGATGACACTTGATTAGTTCTTAAATAGTGACGGTTAATGATTAGCAAAGTGATCATTTCGTGCCGCGCAAGAGTACTAACAGTTACGCTAATTAAAATGAGCCAAACCTATGAAACCTTTACTGCTTTACTCCACCGCCCTGATTGCGAGCCTAACAAGTTCATTCGCTTTTTCAGCAAGCTGCCCCGAGATACTCAACGGCAAACAAAGGCTGTTAAATTCAAACGAAGAAATTGAGCTGTGTGAAGAGTTTCAAGGCAAAACCCTTTTGGTTGTGAACACGGCAAGTCAGTGCGGTTTCACCCCACAGTTCGAGCAACTTGAGCAGCTTCACCAAACGTATAAAGACGAAGGATTCACGGTTGTTGGTTTCCCAAGCAATGATTTTCGCCAAGACAGAGGAAGCGAGGAGCAATCCGCTAAAATCTGCTACCTAGATTATGGTGTGACTTTTCCGATGATGGCGCGCGCTTCACTATCTGGCAGTAGCGCTAACCCTGTGTTTGCAGAAATACAGCAGCAAGCAGGTGTGACGCCCAAATGGAACTTCTACAAATTCCTAATCAGCAAAGAAGGTAAAGTGGTGGCAACCTTTCCTAGCTCGACATCACCAGTGAGTGCAACACTCAAAAATGCGATTGAGCAGCAGCTATGAGGGCAGATTACATGGCAACAACTCAAACCCGCAATACCATGACCAAGCTGGGTTACATGGGGCTAGTCCCGTTTCTGTTTGGCCTACTGCTGTCTCTAACCGACAGTCAATTCTTAGACCTGAGTGGCGAGGCACTCTTCATCACCTACAGCGTGGTCATATTGAGTTTTTTGTCGGGTATTTTGTGGGGAAATGGCATCGAAAATTTCGAAAGCCAGTCTAGCAACAAGGCTCTGATTCTGAGTAACGTGATTGTGTTGGTAGCCTGGTTAGCGGTGTTACTCGGTGAGCAGCAAGAGTTCCTCACCACACTGATTCTGATCTTAGGCTACATTGCGGTTTGGCGAGCGGAAAGGGCCATGAGAGAAGATAACCAAAGTGAAGGCCCCGATGGCTATTTTGATATGCGAACCCGATTAACCTCGAGCGTGGTGTTGATGCACGGTATCGTGATGTTGACCTAGGCGTACGTACGCCCATATTTAAATCAGCATCAAGAAGTGGGTTCTAGATAGGCATTCTCTTCTTTAATGGCACCAAACCCATCGACAATACAACTCACAAACCAGTCAATTTCTACTGACGGCTTACCAATAAATTCGCACCAGACAAGGCAAGAAACACAGAACATGCTTTATTGAAGCGCTTGGCCATCTGAGGTTTTGAAAACCAATGTCGTAGATATAAGCCAAAGGCGGCATAGATAGAAATTGCGAGCATTTCTAATACAAGAAACGTACTTCCCAAAACAAAGAATTGAGTATTTACGTTCGCAGACACATCGACAAATTGAGGAAGGAATGCAGTGAAAATGAGTATCGCTTTTGGATTGCCCGCCGCGAGCGCGAACTCTTGTTTAACAAGACCAAACCAGTTCTTATTTCGCTCGATATCCGCGACCGGGCTGGCTTGAGATCGCCATAGGTTAAACGCGATCCACAACAGGTACATCGCCCCAAATAGCTTGATAAGGAAAAACAAAGTTTCAGAGGTATAAAGCACGACAGCCAAGCCGGATGCAGCCAAAGCAATCATGCCAGAAAAAGCGAGGATTCTTCCTAGACCAGCGACAAAGGCGACCTGAAATCCGTAACAACGGGCGTTATTCATTGATAACAAATTGTTTGGGCCCGGTGTCATGTTGAGCGCAAAACAAGCCGGGATGAATAGCATTAACTTCCAGATTTCCATTTTTCCTCCTTGTTAAAAACTTCGTAAATACTTAATCAATAAACGAATGCAGAAAACTCTATATTTAACAGCTTCACATGCCGTAATTAAAATTAATCATTACTCTACAACATGATGCTCATCGTCTGGTTCAGACAAGTTATCAGCAGCGCCAATTTCACCCACGATATATATCGCACTCGCCAGCGTTTCTATTGTTTTATTCGGCTCTCGATCTGGTACTTCGCCCACTTTAGGAACGGGCTTCGATTGGGAAACTGAATTACAAACAACACTTTCACAAACGATGTTGTCTTGTTCCTGTTGAGAAACCTCAGGCGGCTTGAAATCCGGTGAATTGAAGTCGGGAGTATCAACACCCTCGGTTGAAAAATGAGAATCGCTGTATGAGGCAGCTGAAAACAGAGAAAGGAGCAGCATCCACTTATTCATGTATCTTTCCATAGTTAGCATTCACTAGATTTATAAATACTATCTAATTAAAATAATTATGAACAGTGTTTTATTGTCATTAATTCATATTTCCCTAGACGCTTATCAGAATACCCGCGCTCTGGGTGAAATCGGTTCAACTTACATGGGAATGTTTACCTAGCGCAAGCTTATCGAGCAACACTTGTGGAACAGGAATAACAGAGTATCGAACAAAGACGACTAACGTCACTACTGCCACAAAACTGCCTAAAACAAAGTCATGAACATCAACCAGCACCCAACCAAGAAGCCTGTCACTGGTAATCGCAAGTATGGCGATACTCACCGCAGCCATCCATTTACGATGATCGTAAGGCAAGTACTCCATTTTTTGGCTCACAATATAAAGCAGTGACAGCCTCACGGCATAAGTACCACAAAGCACCACTACCACAGCCCACACCCCATAAATCGGTGTCACAACAAAATAGCCAATGGTTGCTAAGATCGCACAACCACCCTGTATCCACATTTGCGACTGACTTGAGTCACCGCTAAAACAACCGAGGTTAAGGTAATCCCCTGCATTCTTAACTACACCAATCGCCAACAGTGCTACAACAATAGTACCTGCATACTGATAACTGCTGGGCAGAATCAAAGCAATAAAACCAGGCACAGTAAGGATCATCAAACAACCCAACACTATGGCCAAATTCACGCCGACTAGCGCTCTGTCCGCACAGACTTTTTTACCACCAAATTGTTGCAGCATGGCCACCCGATTTGGAAACCACCACAAAGCATAAGGCTGCAGTAGTAAGCCAAGAAGCAACGCAAACTTACCACTGACCGCGTAAATCGCCAGTTCTTCAACGCCAACAAAGCTCGCCATTACCCAGCGGTCTAACCCTGTAATCATATACATCGAAGCACCACCGACTAACGTGGGCAATCCAAACTTTAGGATCTTAGCGGAGTATTTTAGGCTGCCAAATGAGCCCATCTCCTGCCATTGATAACGCAGTAAACACAGCATCAACAACACACTCGAAACAGCGGAAGAGATCAGAACACCATCAATGCCATAACCCGCTTCAAGCAACACAAAGGTCATTGCAGCTTGCACCGTTGCCTTCAATACATTGAGCATGCAAAAGCGCTTAGCTAACGCATTCATTCGCATCAGTGTTAACGGGATAGAAATCGCACCATCTAACATGGTCGGTATCAGAAGAAGTAATATTTGATAGGGCTGAAACTCGACGGGCAGCATCAATAACAACAACGGCATACTAAGAGCAATTAAAGAACCGCCTAACACACAGACCAAAACACTCAACGTGAAACAGTTAGAGGCCAGCTTTCTCTTTTCTTCACCCTCAGCGACGCCCACATAACGGTACATTGCCTCAACAATCCCAAAGCTAAATAGGATTGTCCCGATGTCAGCCAACAAGACGATGGCTTCTAAAGAACCGTATTCAACCAACGTCATCTTATGGGTGATATAGGGGATCATCACGAGCGAAATCCCTTTCATCATCACGATGCCAATAGCGTAATAAGCTGACTGTTTTAATGAACCCATAGCGGTTACCACTTCCTTACAATACAGGTGTTAGGAAACTCTTACAGTCTCCTATTAGGTGTCGTAACGTTCGCTTATGCGGAGCCATCACCAAAGATCGAAAACTGTAAGCAACGGCCTGTCTGTTCTGCTGTAAGCCTCTGTAATAGTCGGCGTAACCTTCTAATATTCTTGCCTTTGCAATTTTGAAACTGGACGTCGGTAGGTTCCATCGCTGACTGTCATTTTGGTAACGTTGAAGAATGGTTTCGATAGACTGCAAATTTGTCAGTTTAAGACTTTCAGTTTGGGTAACAGAACTCGCTCTCATCAAGTAGCCAACCTGCACAGAATTCAACACACCGATCTGATGGCTTTCACTCATTCGAAGCCACAGTTCCCAATCTTCTGCATATTTTATATCAGGATTAAAGCTGTCTGTTTGAGAAAACACATCCGCTTTCACCATCACCGTTGACGTTCCAATAACATTGTTTTCAATGATGAACTCCAACGGGTTTTCTATATTGATAAACGCTTCACCTTGATCTTGAAACTGCGACCAGTAACTAAAGCAGTCGACTATCACTTGGTAATCTTCAGTAAGGTGTTCGTAGTTAGTAAAGCTCATCGCGAGGTCTGGGTATCGTTGATGAAATTCGAGTTGGCGCTCAATTTTTTCTGGAAACCAGAAGTCGTCTGCGTCTAAAAAAGCGATGTATTCACCGGTCGCTTTTTCAATCCCTAGGTTTCTCGCTTGAGGCGCCCCGACACCCAATGTGGATAAGGTAATAATGCGTTCATCGTCTATCGAAGCGAGATACGTCGACGTTCCATCGTTGCTGTTATCGTCAATGACAATGAGCTCAACATCTTGATGAGTCTGCTTCAGTACGCTGCCAATTGCCTTCGGCAGGTAATCCAAACAATTGTAGGTAGGAATAACAACACTTACTTTAGCCATAATGACGCCCTCAGATTTATACGTTATATGGCTGACTTTGCATGTTCTATGCCGAGAGCGTCTTGCTACGAAATCAGCTCTATATCAGTCACCTACACGCCTATTCTCAAAATGACGACCAAACACTGCCAGTCGAAAAACCTACTACTCCAATTTGATTATCAATTTGAGAAAACGAGCGACTTCTTAAGGGGTAACCTTCGAAAAGCAATCAGAAAGCCCTCCAAAGCTACGATTTGATCTTGGTTCGTATCTTGCTTTGTTGGTTATTACCTTGGCTTGATAGCTTTAGTCATATGGATTTGAGGAGTAAGGAATGAAGAAAGTAGCATTTGTGGCGCCAACCTACCCTGTACTCAGTGAGACCTTCATTCAAACAGAAGTCGACTCTGTGAAAGCGTGTGGGCACGATGTGTGTGTAATGACGTTCAAAATTGAAAACAGCGAAAAACAGTTCGACTACGACATTGTCGAAATAGGCAAAAATGTTCGGATGGGTAAAGTCGCCAGCATTAACTGGATAGGTTTCATCAAGGCTGTCTCATTTATTTCTAAGCAAACCAGCATGCCCAAAAAGTCATTGTTCGCTTATGGGTTTAAATTAGCGCTGCAACTCGCGGAAAACGACGCCGAACACGTTCATGCGCATTTCTGTCAGCACACGACAGCTCACGCCATCGTCGCGGCAAAGCTGCTGAATATCACCTGTTCGTTCGTTGCTCACGGTCATGATGTTTACGAGTTCGCTTATGACATTGAACATAAGATTTCATCGAGTGATTTTGTGGTTGCAGTGTGTAAAGACATGCTCGCTGACTTCAACACCATGGCGAAAGGAAACATTAAACTCCTGCACTGCGGAGTTAATACCAAACAATTCCAACTCAACCCAAAAGCCGAAACGAAACAACTTCGCTTTGTTTTCCTTGGCCGATTAGTGGAGCAAAAAGGCATCCACCATCTTATTGATGCATTGGCGCCGATTGCCGAACCTCTCGACATTCATCTCGATATCATCGGTACGGGCGATTTAGAGCAACAATTAAAATTGCAGGTCAAAGAGCAAGGGCTCACTCGAAACGTGACATTTCTTGGCGCTAAACCTCACGAGTGGGTCAAAGAAAAACTATCTAATTATGACAGCCTAATCGCGCCCTTCTGTTTTTCCGAAACTGGGTGTGTGGATACAGGACCACTGGTTTTAAAAGAAGCGATGGCTGTGGGAACACCCGTCATTACCACCAACATAATGGGATGCAAAGAGATCGTCTCACCAGAGACGGGGTTTGTAGTCAGCGAAAAAAACGTTGAGGAATTAAGAGAAGCGATTGAGCGTTTTGCACAGCTAAGCAGTAACGATAAAACATCGATGGGGTTAAAGGCACGTGAGAGAGTGAAAGACAGTTTTAATTCGATCAAACAAGCTCAGCAATTATCTCGTTGGATAGAGAACCCTGCTCAATAAGGACTAACTCAGACAGCTAAGCATCGCAAGAACGGCTAAGCATCGCAAGAACGGCTAAGCATCACAACAGCTACTAAGCACATCAAAACAACTGAGCACCACAAAAACAAAGAGCGCTACATTGATTTGAAATGTAACGCTCAACTTAGCACAGCCTAATGATGGCAACTTGTGCTTTCAGTAGCTTTCATTAGCTTTTCATTAAGAAGCCTAGCTAGCCTGCTCGCAGCGCCAAAATAGACTCAAGATCTTCGATGTCACGATATTGAGCTAGATCCTGCTCTTTCGATGAAATAGCCACAATCGACATTCTATCGGCCAATTCGTTACCTTCAATGCCAACGTGTCCGTTCACATGGTAGATGGTAATTTTTGAAGCCAGTTCTTGGTAGAGAGCATACGCAGGCTTAATAATATCGAGGTTTTTGATCTCGCCGCCCGACTTGGTCCAGCCTTTTTTCTCCCACCCCGTTGCCCACTTTGTGATGCAATCTATCGAGTACTTAGAGTCACAGTAAATGGCTACAGACAGACCCGCGTTTAGCTTCTCTTTCGCGAGAACAAATGCTTGCTTAAGTCCATGTAACTCGGCGGTATTATTGGTACCAACAGGCTGATACAAGCCATACCACAATTCTGTTAACTGGTTGTTTAGGTAGACCGCTAAACCCGTCCCTGCTTCACCAGGGTTTGGTTCACACGCACCATCGGTAAAGATCTTGATATCAAAAGGCATATCTGTGATTTGCTGCTCCGAAAGAGGCGGTACCTTCACTTTCGTCGCCTTACCCGCAGAGCTTGGCTTTGTCGCTGTAGAACCTAACGCAGACGACGTTTTACCACCGAAAGCAGACTCGGCCTCGCCTAGTGTTGGAAACGATTTATATCTCGCGCCAGCAAAACCATCAACTTGCGATTTACACTCGTTCCAAGTGGTAAAAATACCCGGTGTGCGACCTTTCCAAACCACATAATACTTCTTAGCCAAACTAACTCCTTACCAAAACCTAAACACACAAATAGTGAATCAGTACATTAGATGCCACCAAGCTATACGTTGCAAGGTCTATCAGTTAAAAAGGTAATCAACCGCAACGAGGTTATAGAACAAAAACACGCCCATACTGACACCGATCGTTAGCAGCACATTGCCTGTTTTCCAAATCAACAAACCTGTGACCACCGCGCCTATCAAGTATGGGTTTTCAAGGCTTGGCCAAAATGTTTGTTCTGGTGCAAATACAATTGGCCCCCAAATCGCAGTCAGTACCGCAGGGCTTGAATAACGCAATAGGCGCCTTGCGGTTTGATTGAGTCGAAGCGGGATTGCAGGCTCAAGAAACAAATACCGACTAAAGAAAACAATCGCTGTCATAAGTAATATCGTTAACCAAATCATCTCTATTTCCCCTCCACGATTGTCTTGTTACCGTTGTTTCGCTCTTGGAACGATTCGCTGATAAAGCCCGCTAACATACCGGCAATCGCTGCAATCATTAGCCCGCCCTCAATATTGTTAACCGACATGGCAACCGAAGTGACCAGTGAAACCACCACACACACAACGACGGGTAGAGTTCGGATTAATGGGAACACCAAGGCGATAAAGGTTGCTGCGACCGCAAAGTCGAGCCCAATTTCATTGAGTGAAGGAATTTGGCTTCCCGCGACAATGCCAGCAAAGCTCGCAATATTCCAAACGAGATAAAAACCGCCGCCTACACCCGCAGCATACCAGCGATTAAACTCTTGCTGAGATTGGCCACTACAAATCGCGAACAGTTCATCCGTCAGCCAAAAGCCAAGTAATAAACGCCAACGAGCAGGAAGGTGGCTGATTTTGTCACGCATCGATACGCTGTATAAAAAGTGTCTTGAAGTAATAAAGAACGTGGTCAACAACATGGTGCCTAGACCAATACCCGCTTTAAACATACCCGCAGCGACAAGTTGTGCTGAGCCAGCAAATAAAATAGCCGACATCGCTTGCGCTTGAAGCTGACTCAATCCAGCATCTATCGCATATGAGCCCGCTAGAATTCCCCAAGGGATTACCGCAATGCTCAAGGGCATTCCCGCTAAAACGCCCTTCCATAACTGTGTTCGTCTATCCATTGTTTCACTATCCATATAGTTCTTTTCTCTCTTCACATTGGCTATTCAATGTAAGATGAGTTGAGTCGGTTCGATTGTACAAATTTGCTCGATTTCATGTCCCTCTGTTTGCCACACTTAACCGTACTTAACCGCACTTAACCGCACTTAACACAAGTTAGCCATGCCTTAGCCACGCAAGTTTAGAGCATTTTGATGTATTGCCCCGGCGTGTAACCATTGGCCTTTTTGAAATGTCGATGAAAATGGCTTTGATCATGAAAACCGCATTCTTGAGCCGTATCAGAAATGGTATGTCCTTGCTTCAATAACTTACGCGATAACCTCAATCTAGACTGAATCTGATACGCATGTGGTGGAAGGCCGAACTCTTTTTGAAAAGAACGCACTAAGTGAAACGGGCTCAAAGCCGCTAGCTTAGACAGCTCCTCTAAGGACACATCGGCCTGTGGGAAATCATCTAAAAACTCTTTCACCAACACAAGCTGGCGCTGAGTTTTTCCATCGAGTTGAGGGGTGAGCGGCGATTTTCCATGTCGGCTAATCAGCTTAACCAACATCCCGTACATCAAGGTTTCTCTTAACAAACGATTGTCGGATTCATCAATCGTGTTGAAGACCAACCTCAATTGATTGGCGAGTTCAGGGTCTTCAACAACCGCTCTTGGGAAGTAAGGCGCACCGTAATTCGGTAGGTTTAGTTCTTGAGTGATCTTGGCAAGTTGCTCTGGGAGTGGATACATGGCTCGATATGCCCAACCGCCTTCAGTGGCAGAGTGACCGCTATGAACTTCGTCGGCATTGACCAGAATAATCGCATCTTGTGGCGCTATATGATGTCCGCCCGTTCGATAGAAACGCTGAGCGCCTTGTTCGATGACTCCAAGCGTGTAGCCCTCGTGGCTGTGGCGTGAGAAGTTCTGCTTTTCGTATTCAGCATCAAGAATTTCAAGGCCACCGAGCTCTTCCGTTATCTTATATTCGGCCTTTTCTTTAGAGCGCTTCTTGTTCTCCATAACAATTCCCAAGCCTGTTAATTATCGAGCGACTTATCAGTCTACTCTATAGTCTCTTTCAGCTTTTGTACAAAATTGCGCATTCATCAATTAAATTAAAGAGCATTTTAACATTTGGTGCATTTTTAATTCACCGTCTCCGGCATGACAAGATGAGTATCAGAGATAACATATAGCGTTAGCCATGCCAGAAGAACTGGTACCGAGATCCCGCTAATCCGTCGTTTGGCAAAATACTGACAAATAGCATTATCGTACATGCTCATAATTACGTATCAGCCATCGTTCGTGAACCTAAGATCCATGAAAATAGCTCTAGCTACCTTGTTTCTGTTAAGCCTAACCGGATGCACTCACAATCAATCGAAAGCACTAAGCATGAACTCATCATCGGTTAATTCATACCCACAATCGATGTCGAACCTGCAACTGTGCGACACCTTGTATTACGGTAGACCAAGTAACCAAACACTGGCTGCAATTGGTAGTGAGTTTAATCGAAGAGGATTATCAAAGAGTTGGTGTGATACCGAAACCAACAAGCTTTATTTAACAAAGACGATTGATTGGGTAGCTGAACAAGTCGAAGACAAAGAAGATTCAGAGGAAGAAGCGTCTGCGGTTGTTTTGCCTGCGAATTGAGAAAGATGAAACGTTCTTGAACAAGAAAGAGGCAAACTGCAGATAGCAAAAAGCCGCTCATTAAGAGCAGCTTTATAGGTCAAGCGTTGTGAGGCAGCATTCACTACTTCCCGACTAATTTAGTTAGCTTTTCAAAGGATGGTAATGCCGTCATTGCTCCTTTTTGCGTGGTCGCAAGTGCGCCACAGCCATTGCCCCAGTGCACGGCAGCTTCGACCAGAGTCCAAGAGCGCCAGTCAGTATTCTGAGACAGCTTGGCTAGCAAGCCACCAACAAAAGCATCACCTGCGCCCGTTGTATCAATAACTTGCTCAACCTTAGTGCCCTCTATCACTCGACGTTCACCATTGTAAACAGCCAGTGCACCAAGTGCGCCTAGCGTCACGATAATCAGTTTGTTAGGCGCCGCATTTAGTGCGTCCAAAGCCGTATCGAGAGTGCCAGTGTCTGTAAGGAACGTCAGCTCCTCTTCAGAAAACTTCACTACATCTGCCAGATTAACTGCACTCATCACCACCTCTTGGATCTGAGATGAATCTGCCCATACCTCTTCCCTTAGGTTCGGGTCAAAGCTGATGAAGCCGCCTGCTGATTTCATGAGCTTCATCGCTTCAAGCGTTGCGCTGCGTGATGGCTCGTTAGCCAAAGCGATAGAACAACTGTGCATCCATTGCCCAGATGCAAATTTGGGGATGTCTTCGACGCTGAAAAACTGGTCAGAACTTGGCTTAACCATAAAGGTAAAGCTGCGTTCACCATCATCATCTAAGTCGACAATCACTGTAGATGTTCGCTGAGCTTCATCCAGAAGCATGTCATCGGTATTAACCTTCTCATCTGTTAGGGTTTGCTTCATAAAGCGCCCTAACGGATCTTGCCCAACTCGACCAAAGAAAGCGGTATCACCGCCCAATCGAGAGATGGCCACAGCTACGTTTGCTGGTGCGCCACCTGGGCATTTTAAATAACGAGTCTCGCCATCTGGAATCAAATCCACAACAGCATCTCCAGTTACCCAAACCTTGTTCATATCACTTTGCCTCTCGTAACGACGTTTAAATTAGAATTCATAGAACAGACGTACACGAGCACCGAAATCGTCTTCTTCAGCAAAGGCTGAAGCGTCCGATTGTTGGTTCAGTTTGTTATCCACCATCGTGTAGTATGTACCTAGAAGAATTGAAAAATCTTGTACTTCAAGTACATCAAGGAATGCGTAAGATGCATACCATGTTGATACATTTACGTCGCCTTCAGCCCAAGAAGAAAACTCTTTGTTTTCATACTCATTGATTGCGTGAATGTAGCCTAACCCAAAGTTATTCCAAAGTGCATTAACACCCGCTGTTAGGTTGTTTTCGTCTACAGCATCCATGTATGCAACGTTCGCATTTACACTCCAATCAGCGCTGGTCCAGTTACCAGTCAAGCCGTAACCCGTACGATCTGAGATATCAACACCGTTAGCTACAATCGCATCTGAAACTAGGTTGGTTTCCAACGAAGCGGCTACCTTGAAATCACCCATTTGGTAAGCCACAACTGGGCGAACTAGGAATGAATCTTTAACTGTGTCGATTTGCTCGCCGTGGTACTTACCTTCAATGCCGCCATCGAACAAGTTAGAACGGTCACCTAGCATTGCGCCGACTTCAACATACAAGTTGCCAAAAGTTTGGCTGTACATGATTTGGCCGTCTGAACCGCGACCACGCGCCTCTTTCGCTTGGTACGTGTAAGCTGCACCGTCTGAATACAGGTCGTTCGCTGTGTCACCTGAGTACTCTAGGAATACATCAAGACCAACAGGGAACATGTCGTAAGCTTCAAAGCGACCCGCTTTAATTGCCCAGCCGTCTTTCTTACCAAACTCAAAGTACGCATCATCCAGTGCGATATTGCCTGTGCTCTCAAACAGAGGCTGTGCTTTAACACCCACATAGTGACCATTGCTCGTGTACTTTTCGCCAGCAAACTCGATTAGAACGCGGCCGTCTTGGTTGAATTCGCTGTCATTATTATCGTGTGATTCACGGTCTTGGTAGTTGAAG
Organism: Vibrio atlanticus; assembly: GCF_024347315.1. NCBI lineage: Bacteria > Pseudomonadati > Pseudomonadota > Gammaproteobacteria > Vibrionales > Vibrionaceae > Vibrio > Vibrio atlanticus. The sequence goes on from NZ_AP025460.1 coordinate 2,436,503, forward strand.
TTCAACTCCACGTTACCGCCAACAGAGAAGTTACCTTCTTCAGTATCAACATTGCTGATTCCAGCGTTCGCAGTCATTGCAGCCATTACTGAAGCCGCAGCGAGCGACATTTTTAGTGTATTTTTCATGCTAAACCCTATATTTTGGCAATAAGAGGCCCTCCCCGACGAGGGCCTTGTTTTTTTGTTTTGGAATAATTTATTAGTGGCTAGCGAGTAGCCTGTATCGCAGACATGTAATGCAGTGTGCCAGTCGCATTATTGAGCGTGACCAGAGACAACTCATCGATGAAGATTCGAGAGGTGAACACTGTCTTCCCGTTGTCAGCAAAAATTTCAATCGCTGAGTTATCGACAAAAACGCGAATGGTTTGTGCTTGCTCTAGGCGCTGTGCGTAACGAACAGTACCGTATGCTTCCGCGTGTAGATGAGAAACGTGAGAGCGGTCCAGAATCAGCTCATCGCGATCACCTTGGAACACCATCTGCTCACCTTTCTGGTTAGCCAGAGTCAGAGTGAAAGACTCATCTACATTCAGTTCCAACTCAAACGAACGTGACGTTAATGCCACCGGTGTAGAGCCTTCAACATCCACTGAGTTTTGACGCAGCGCTTCAAGCTCTTTCAGTGGTGTCTGAATTAGGTAGCTACCATCAATCGTCAACTCACGTGGCAGAGTCAACATGTGTGCCCAGCCATTCTTATCTGTTGGGTAGTCACTTTTTGAGTTGCCCAGCCAGCCAATAAGGATGCGACGTTGTTGGTCATCCAGATAAGTTTGTGGCGCGTAGAAATCGAAGCCTTTGTCAAGCTCACGGTAGCCTTGGTTGTTGAAGACTTTTGATTCAAAATCAATACGTTCACCGACCATGTAAACCACTGAGAAGACGTTCTTAAGATCGTACTTATTATCTGAGCTCACGCCTTGAGGTGAGAAGATATAAACCCCGTTTTCATCGGTTTCATAGTAATTCGGACACTCCCACATATAGCCAAAGTCTTCGAGACCCACATCAATGTCACCCATATGGTGGTAATCATCAATATCGTTGCCGTGATAATAAGCCAGCGTGCCCTTTTCGTTGTGATCTTGAGCGCCAATCAACATGTGATAATCGTTGTCACGACAAACCAGCACTGGGTCACGAATCTCTGCAGTGTAAGCATTTGGATCGAAATCCACGACTACGCCTTTCTTTTCCACGTTACCTTGCTTGTCCATAATCGCGAGAACTTGAGTCGGATGACGTTGGTCATTCTCCTTTTTCAAGTTCGCGGTATAGAAAATGTACAGCTGGTCATCGTGTGGTACACCAACACCGGTATAACAACCATGGTGGTCGTAATCTTGGTCTGGGTACATCGCGATACCGCGGTCAGTAAAGTTCACGAAATCTTTGGTCGATACGTGGTACCAGTGCTTCAAACCGTGCACTGGGCCAAGCGGGAACCACTGATAGAAAATGTGGTGCTCGCCATTGAAGTAACTCAAACCATTCGGGTCATTCAACAGGCCGTGCTTTGGTGCAATGTGGTAGCTCGGGTAAAACGGGTCTGTTTGTGTTTTGTGTTTAATGTCTGCCAAATATTCCTCACTCACCTCGTGAATTCGGACAAAGCGGTTTTGACGATTAGAAAAATCCATAACAACTCCAAGAAAAAAACATTCACTCAAATAGGTGGTGAAAAATTATTTAGGCTCTTTGTAGAGCAGCTTTGTTAATGCGAAAGCCGAAGCAGCACCCACCAACATAACAAGCACATACATTCCTAGACCGCCGCCAAGGTAAAGCAGAACACCTGGTAACATAGTTGCGCCCGTACCCGCAGAGCCGATACCCGCAATCGCGCCCAAACAACCACCTAATGCACCGCCAATACAGCCATACAAGAAAGGTTTTACGCGAGGTAGAGTGATAGCGAACATCGCTGGTTCAGTGATACCGAACAGGGCTGGCAACGCAGCGCCAAACATACCGGTACGTTTTACTTTGTCTGTCTGCATCGACATTACCGCCATTGCAGCACCAAACTGACCAGCGATTGCGGCAGTGCCTAATGGGTTGATGTAGTCAAAGCCAGTGTCTGTCACCATCGCAATAGTGATAGGCACGATGGTGTGGTGCATACCTGTTACCGCCATGAATTGAATTGCGCCACCATAAATCAAGCCACCAATGCCATATGGGATTTGTAAGAAGTAGAGCACGGCTTCGGTAATGAGTTTTTCAATGCCGAGTAGGATTGGACCAACGAACACCAAGCCAGCAATCAAAGAGACCAACAACGTAATAAATGGTGTCAGAATCAAATCCAGAACTTCAGGGATGTGTTTGCGTGATGTGCGCTCAACTAAGGCAGCAAACCAACCCATAAACACCGCCGGAAGAATCGAGCTTTGCAAGCCCGTCACCGCAATTTCGAAGCCCATGAATGGAATCATCATCGCTTCGGCGTTACCAAAGGCAACATCCCATTTGCTTGCTAGCTGCGGTGCCACCAGCATCAGACCCAATACAATACCGAGCACTGGGTTACCACCAAACACGCGCATGGCCGACCATGTCACCAATACTGGAATAAAGATGAAGGCCGTATCAGTTAAAACTTGAGACAACGTATTTAACTGTGGCGACAGTTCAATACCGAAGCCGTTAACCAACAGCCCACGCAAGCCCATAAGTAAACCGGTTGCAACCAACGCTGGGATAATGGCAACAAAAATGTCAGAGAAAGTACGTGTTACTGTTTGGAACGTGCTGACTTTGTCTTTTTGCTCTTCAGTTTGTGGGGCTTCTTCAATGGCTTCATTGCCTTTCATGATGGCAAAAACCTTACCCACAAATCCGGTACCCAAGATCACTTGGTGCTGACCATTTTGGAAGAAGTACCCGTGTACACCTTCTGTTGCGCTGAGTCCTTCAGCGTCGACTTGTTCATCGTCCTTGGTCACAACACGCAGTCGTGTTGCACAGTGATTCAGTTGTGCGATATTGCCCTCACCTCCCAGTAAGGCCATAACTCTATTCGCTACAACTTTCGCATCTCGCGCCATAATTTTGGTCTCCAAATAGTGCAAAGAAATAACAACCTGTATCTAACTTGTATTTATAGTAATACAAGTTAGATACAGGTTGTATTTTACACTGTCGTTTTTTTGTTATTCGTCACACTTGTTATTTATTGGAAATGCATAAGATTGCTTACATTCAAAACCTATAGATAAAAAAATAGCCCACAAACGTGGGCTATTCGACATTTTCTAAACTCGTGCGGTTATCTCAAAATCATACAAGCTAGATTTATAGTAAACCGTTGAATATTCGTAGATTTTCTGCTCTTCATAGTAGTTTTGTGATTGGTTGATCAAGATAGGATCAAGCTCCCCAACATCCAATAACTGCTGAACGGTGGCGTCGGGCAGAGCCGGCAACAGTTTCTGTTGTGTCTTGATCATCTCAATACCGTGACGGCTCAAATATTCGAACTTAGATCCCTTAAGATCTTCTTCTGTGAGGTTAGGCAACAGCACTCGAGGGATATAAAACTCTTCAAATGAGACGACTTGTTCGTTCACCAAGCGTAAACGACGAGCAAAGTTAACGGGATCACCAAGCGAAATATTGAGTTTCTGAGAGACAAATTCGTCCGCGGGTAACACTTCAAACGTATCGACAATGTTAGTTGCCTCTAACCCTGCGCCCGCAGCTTCTTGCGCCAAACCAGACATGGAAAGAAAATCGTGACGCAGTTTATTGGATTTAACAAAGCTGCCTTTTCCTTTCTCTGAGAAAATGTAACCGCCATCATTGAGTTGCTGCAATGCTTTACGCACCGTTACACGACTGACTTTCAGCAGGTCCACGAGCTGATTTTCAGACGGTAGCTTGCTGCCCGCAGGATAAGTGCCTTTATCAATCTCGCGCTTTAACTCTCCCGCGACTTGAATGTACAAAGGCTGCAAATTTTTTTGCTCAAATAACTCAGTCATAATTCCATAAAAACTAAGGGGGTTCGGGTCATCTTACTTAAGGTATAAGGGAATACCAAGCCTACAGAACGAGAGAAAACAATTTCTAACCAAAGAGATGGGTAATATTTGAAGAGAATTAGGCCAGCGCCAGATAGCAAAAAGCCGCTCATTAAGAGCGGCTTTTTTAATGGTGATGCTTGCAACATAAGTCAAATTGCAGGCTTCAAATGGGTGGAAGCCCCAGCCACATCCCGGCACACACGTCGCCTGCTGCGGCTGCTCCCTTCCAGGCCTGACCGAGTTCACAAGTTAGTGTTGCGGGAGGACCAGAGCCTCCATAGATTCTTTTTCTAAGAGGCTTGCCTCAAAGAGTGATTGGATTATTAAGCATCGCAGCAACCATTGCAAGCCCTTCCACCCTATTTTTGAACAATTACGTTCTAAGTGCTTATCCTTTATTCAACCCATTCGCAAATCGCAGGTAAATTCGCCATTTACCTGCAGTTGAAAGGTTTGGTTACAGAAGAGCTAAATATCGATGTCTTCATTATCTTCGGTGCGAAGGATGTAGTCTGTCATCCAAGCGGTGCCCAACAAACATAACCACACCACAAAAACGGGACTAGGCACTTCGATACTTGGGGTGATCACCAAAGCCGCAAAACCGACTGTTGGCAATGTCCAACACAACAGCTTATTCCAACGGAAAGTTTTCAAGCGCGTCAGTGTTTCCATCGATGCCATGATACCCGTGACACACAAAGCAACCAAAGCGGCATAAGGTAAATCGGCCATCCATAATGGAAGTATTAAGCCTAATGACCACCAGCTGTGTCGACTGGCTGGTTTAAGATGATTGGCCGCCCACCAAATCACGATGATCGACAAGGTTTGCAGTGTGGTAACCCACGGAACGCCATCAAGCTTTCCTGCGGATTGCGTCACCATGATCCCGACTTGTAGCGTTGCGACGATCAAGCCAGAAATAATCACGACCGACAAACTGCTGCGTTTTGAAAAGACCACCATCAATAGTGGGAATAACACCCATACACTGACAGAGAGCGTGATGGGTTGCAAAGGAAGGGTTAGACCGTAAGTGGTCATGGCAGCAAGCAAAGCTAAACCGGCGATACCACCCTGCGGTAGAATCCATAATGCAGGAATGACCATTGCAAGTACTGGGATATCTCCCTCACTTAAACTGATTGCTCTCGCGCAAACAACCGCTAATAATGTGGTGATCAAGAACTGAAACGTTGAAAATACCATAGCCCTCTCCTTCTACCGATCCGTGGTATTTATGAACTAGGAACATTTAGTATGGACCAATTTTTGCCCCAAATCTTTGCTGTGATTCACCAAATTCCATATGGGAAAGTAACAACTTATGGAGACATCGCACGTTTTTCAGGATTTCCGGGTTATGCGCGCCATGTGGGTAAAGCGCTGGGTAACCTACCAGAAGGAAGCAAACTGCCTTGGTATCGGGTGATCAATAGTAAAGGTGAGATCTCTTTGAAAGGGGATTCCTTTGATCGTCAGAAAAAGCATTTGCAAGAAGAAGGGATTGAAGTGAGTGACGCGGGAAAAGTTAAACTCAGAATATACAAATGGCAGCCCTAGAGCTGCCACTAATCGTCTATTCAACTGACTAAATTAAGCTTAATCAAGATGCCTTAACAGTGGCATCGATTTCGAATTAACGGACACCAACCAAACGTAGGTCTGCTTGTTGCGTGTTTTCTACGTCAGTAATCACTGACTTAATGGTGTCAGTAGTGAAACGTAATTTGCCGTCAACGTGAATCGTTGCGCGCATGTTGTAACGGTGGTTAGCTTTAATCTTGTTGTTGTCGTAGCTCAGCTCGAATGCGAACGGAACTTGCTTACCGTCTGTGGTGAACTCTTGAGTCGCGATAACGGTCGATGGTGCGTCAGCCAGTGAGATGTCTTCTAGCGTAACAGTCACTACGGCATTCTCTGGCAATGCAATTCTTTCACGGTAGCTTACTGTTCCTGAAACCACTTGAGTGTTCTCTGCAACCACTTCCTGAGAAGCACTGGTTTCTGATGTTGCTTGGCAACCCACAAGTAGGCCAAACGATACTAAAGACGTAATAAGAATTAGAGCCTTTTTCATATTCAATTTCTCTCAACATGTTTGCCGGACTCGGCAAATCTACTCACCAATTATAAGAGAGCTTTCATATTCTGTCTCGAAACCCTATGATTTATTGACAGATATCTGACTAAGCTGAATGATTAACACCATAATCTGACACCTATTTTACCAAGAGGCATGCTGGCGATGAGTCAACCTTTAAATGAATTACTCAATTTACTTCAGCTAGAGAAACTAGAGGAAGGCCTGTTCCGCGGGCAAAGTGAGAACCTAGGTCTGCCACAGGTATACGGCGGTCAAGTATTAGGGCAAGCGCTTTCTGCTGCTCGTTATACGGTTCAAGACGACCGCAGTGTTCACTCGTTCCACAGTTACTTTCTATTTCCCGGCGACCCTGAAAAACCCATTATTTACGATGTTGAGAACCTAAGAGATGGACGCAGCTTTAGTACACGCCGCGTGAAAGCGATTCAAAATGGCCGCCCTATTTTCTATCTTACGGCTTCTTATCATGGTGACGCACCCGGCTTTGAACACCAGAATGAAATGCCAAACATCCCAGGGCCAGAGAACTTTGCATCAGAAACTGAGTTAGCAAGCCACATTGCTGAATTTTTGCCTGAGAAACTGCGTAAAACTTTCTGTGGCGAAAAGCCAATTGAGATGCGCCCGGTAACAATAGTGAACCCGCTTAACCCTAAGAAAGCCGACCCAAAACAGTACCTTTGGGTGAGAGCAAATGGCGCGATGCCAGACAACCAATTGATTCACCAATACCTGCTTGCTTACGCATCGGATTGGGGATTCTTAGTGACGGCATTACACCCTCATGAAGTTTCGATCATGACGCCGAACTTCCAAGTAGCAACGATTGACCACTCAATCTGGTTCCACCGCCCATTCAAGATGGATGAGTGGTTGCTTTATGCGATTGAAAGCCCAACAGCGGCGAACACTCGTGGCCTAGTGCGCGGCGAAATTTTTAATCAGAAAGGTGAGCTCGTAGCGACAGCCGTTCAAGAAGGTGTGATGCGTTTTACTAAATAGCGATCAAGTAAATAGCGAATAAACGCTTTTTGCAAGCCCAAATATTTACGAGAAAACAAAAAGAGAGGCTAGGTTTAATACCTAGCCTCTCTTTTTAATGATGCTAACGACAAGCTGTCACGTAACAGTCCGTAATCTCTATTCAGCCTCTAGCAAGGGTTCGAATTCACCTTGTACTCGAGTTTTAATTCCATCACCAGCGTCTCGCAGTAGATTAAATGGCGATAACACCACACCTTTCACTGCGCCCTCTGCTGCGCCCTGAGCCAACTCTTTACTTTTATCTGCCAGCAAATTCGCTTGTGCCAAAATACCCGGTACTTCCGCTCGTAGCATTTCAGATTCGGCAACAACAGTGGGGATAGTTTGCTGGCGGTAAGACTTACTTTCAGCGAGCATCGGTGGCATAACATCCACACGGTATCGTTTCAGCTCAGTTAATGTTGGTGGAATAACATCGGTTCTTACCTGCTCAACTTCCGTTCGAACATTTTTTACTTCATCTAATATCGCAGGGATTTTGTTGTCGACCGATGAAACGGTTTGATTCACGTCATCTATCGTCTTTCTGACCTCTTCGACTGTGTTCAAAACTTGAGGAGCAAGCTCACTAACATGTTCAGCAAATACTAGCAGCTCTTCCACTTTTAGCCCTTTCGTGAGACCGGATAAATCTTCGATAACCTGCGGATAAGTATCGACGATCTCCCCTACTTTATTAGTAAACGAATAGATGGTGTAGCCCAAGTAAAAAATGGCGACCGCTAATACCAATTGGATCGCGGTAGATACTTTTGCAAACATGAATAATCCTTTTCTTTTATCGCAGAGGCGAGATCTAAACTGAGAAGATAGTTAAACTGAAACGATAGGTCACCTAAGATTAGTTTGAGCTTAAAGCGGCAATGCTGTCGTGTATTTCAATGGTTCCATGGCAAACGTAGAGGTCACATTAGAGATACCATCAATGCTATTCACCAAGCGCTTGTAGAAATCATCAAAGCACTTCATGTCTTTCACCTGAACTTTCATCATATAGTCATATTCGCCAGCCATGCGATAGAACTCCATCACTTCTGGAAACTCCGACACAGTATTCACAAAACGACCATACCACTCATGAGAATGATCACTGGTTTTAATCAATACGAACGCGGTAAAAGAAAGATCGAGCTTTTCTGGGTTCAACAGCGCGACTCTTTTCTCAATAATGCCGTTCTCTTCGAGGCGCTTAAGCCTTTTCCAGCAAGGCGTTGTGGTGAGATTGACCGCTTCAGAAATGTCATTCAATGACAGGGTGCTGTCTTCTTGCAGTAATCCTAATATTTTTTTATCTACGGCATCTATCACACTTTCACCAAATCGCATTTAAAGAGAATTATTTTCTACAATTTAAGCAAAACAAAGCAAATATGGCAAAGTTTTTCTCTCTGATTGTAGCTAAATTAGAACCATACCAATTACAAAGAATTCCTACACTCGATCAGGAGAACGCTTATGTGCACTGACCATCAATGGATTAACAACGCGATTCGTAAAATTGAAGCCGATTACCAACGCTCAGCGGATACGCACCTTATCAAGCTCGAACTACCAAGTATCGAAGGCATTGATGTTTACCTTAAAGATGAAAGCACACACCCAACGGGCTCTTTGAAGCACCGCTTAGCGCGTTCTCTGTTCTTATACGCTATCTGTAACGGTTGGGTTGGCCCAGAAACAACGATCATTGAATCTTCATCGGGTAGCACTGCGGTATCTGAAGCGTACTTTGCTCGCCTACTTGGCCTACCGTTTATCGCAGTGATGCCAAAGTGCACAGCGAAGAAGAAAATTGAGCAGATTGAATTCTACGGCGGCCAAGCACATCTTGTTGACCGCTCAGATGAAATTTACGATGAGTCACGTCGTTTAGCAGAAGAGCTGAATGGCCATTACATGGACCAATTTACTTACGCTGAGCGCGCAACCGACTGGCGCGGTAACAACAACATCGCGAACTCAATTTTCAATCAAATGCAGATGGAAGATCACCCAGTTCCAGCTTGGGTAGTAATGAGCCCAGGTACTGGCGGTACTTCTGCAACTATCGGCCGCTTCATTCGCTACCAACAGCATGAAACTAAACTATGTGTAGTTGACCCTGAAAACTCTGTATTCCACGAATACTTCCAAACCGGCAATGCGAACGTGAAAGGCAGTACATTCAGCAAGATTGAAGGCATTGGTCGCCCACGAGCAGAGCCAAGCTTCATTCCTGGTGTGGTTGACGAAATGCGTAAAATTCCAGATGCAGCAAGTATCGCAACGACGCATTGGTTATCTGACATTCTTGGTCGCAAGGTTGGCGCATCAACCGGTACTAACATGTACGGTGTGCTTCAGTTAGCCAGTGAGATGAAAGCGCGTGGAGAAAAAGGGTCTATCGTGACTTTGCTATGTGACAGCGGTGAGCGTTACCTAGACACTTACTTCAATGACGAGTGGGTAAATCTGAATATCGGTGACCTACAACCGTACGCGGCGAAGTTAGAAGCTTTCTCGCAAACGGGTGAACTGGTTTAAGTTCATATAAACCGATAGTTCGAAATAGAAAAGAGCCCTTGATGGGCTCTTTTTTGGTTTATTCTATTCATCAATTTCTAGCGAGAACAAATTATTCTGGCTTCTGCTTCGCTTCAAACGCCGCTAGTTGCTCAGGTGTCGCTTTTGGTTGGTGGTTTTGTTTCCACTCATCGTAAGTCATGCCATATACGCGCTCACGAGCGTCATCGATATCCAAGTCTAGGCCTTGTTGCTCAGCTTCCGCTTTATACCACTTGCTGAAACAGTTACGGCAGAAGCCCGCCAAGATCATAAGGTCGATGTTCTGCACATCCTTATTATTGTCTAAGTGTGCTAGCAGACGACGAAAGGTTGCTGCATCTAGCTTATCTTGTTCTTCTTGAGAAAGATCTTTGTATTTAAATTCAGCCACTTTACTTTCCTTTATTCGATTTATTGTATTAATTCGTTGAGCTCTGTTTGTTATACAAAAAAAGCCTGCAATTCGCTAGGAGCAAACGCAGGCTTTTCAATATTGTTACACTATTCCATGTTTATTAGCCGCGCGTGTTTATTAGCCGTGAGAGCTTCTTCCCACGTTGTCATGGCTCAGCTCTTTATTTAGAACCGCTTCCACATGACCTGGAGAACGTGTTGAGCCAGAAATCAGTCGATACATCGCTGGGATTACGAACAGAGTAACCAAAGTTGCAAAGCCCATACCAAAGAAGATAACCGTACCCACAGCCACTCTGCTTTCATAACCCGCGCCCGTTGAAGTAATCAATGGGATTGCACCGGCTAGTGTGGTAAACGCCGTCATCAAGATTGGACGTAAACGTCGAGCCGAAGCATCAATGATCGCCTTTTCAAACTCAATGCCACGGTCACGAAGTTGGTTAGCAAACTCTACGATCAAGATACCGTTTTTGGTCACCATACCGATCAACATGATCATACCAATCTGGCTGTAGACATTGAGCCCTTGATTCATCAACACCAAACCTAAGAAACCACCAAAGATACCCATAGGTACGGTGAACATCACCACCAGCGGGTTAATGAAGCTCTCAAACTGCGCGGCCAGTACCAAGTACGCGACCAGCATCGCTAGCGCGAACACCACTAAGATACTCGATTGGTTTTCTTTAAAATCTTTAGACTCGCCTGAGTAGCTTACTGAAATATCACCCGGTAGCTGCTCAATCGCTTGTTCATCAAGGAAATCCAAAGCATCGCCCAGCGTGTAACCTTCCATTAGGTTCGCTTTGATGGTCACCGATTTCTGCTTGTTATAGTGCGACAAACGAATCGAAGACGCTACTTCTTCAATATGCGTCAACGTATCGAGTGTAACCAGCTCACCAGACTGAGTTCGCATGTAGATTTGGCTCAAGTCATTAGCATTATTAAAGCTGTTCTCATCACCACGAAGGTATACGTCATACTCTTCACCGCGATCCACAAAGGTCGTTTCACTGCGTCCGCCAAGCATGATTTCTAAAGTATCTGAAATATCTGAGACACTAACACCCAGCTCGGCTGCACGTTGCTTATCTACGGTTACCAACAGCTCTGGTGTTTTCTCAGAGTAATCGATGTCCGCACCTTCCATCATTGGCGAGTCTTCAGCGGCTTGCTTTAACAATTCGCCCCATTTCTGAAGCTCAGAATAATCAGAGCCACCCAGTAAAAATTGCACAGGCTCACTCGAACCACCACGGAAGCCTGGCATGAACGGGAACACACGCACATCAGGAATACCTGCTAAAGACTTACGCACCTCGCCCAAGGCTTGTTGTGCTGTTTCTTCACGTTCGTCCCAATCTTCCAAGATCATGATAACGAAGCCCGTTTGGTCGCCCGCATTACCACCAAACGCTGGCGATTGAATGCTGAATGACTTTAAGAATCCTTGACCAAGCAGTGGCATTAGGCGCTCTTCAACGATGTCCATGTTGGCAGACATACGGTTGTAACTGGTTGCATCGGCACCACGAACAAACGCAAAGATAACACCACGGTCTTCTTGTGGCGTCAGTTGCGAAGGCACTTGTTGCATCAAACCATAACTACCGCCCATACACGCAATAATGATGATTGGAGCAGCCCAACGCCAGTTTAGAGCACGGCGCAATACCGATTTGTATCCAGCTTCTAACTTACCAAACACACGTTCAACAAATTGATTGAAGCGATTAGGTTTCACGTTCGCTTTTAAGATCTTGCTGCCCAGAACCGGCGTCAAGGTCAATGCTATGACAGATGAGAAAATCACCGACATCGCCAACAGTACCGAGAACTCAGTAAACAGAAGGCCTACCATGCCGTCCATAAACGAGATTGGTAGGAACACCATGACCAGTACTAGCGTGGTTGCGATTACCGCAAAGCCTACTTCACGTGTCCCTTTATAAGCCGCAAGCAATGGTGATTCACCACGCTCAATGTGATGGAAAATATTCTCAACCACCACAATCGCATCATCGACCACCAAACCGATAGACAGGATAAGTGCCATCAAGGTGATGAGGTTGATAGAGAAGCCAAAGTAGTACGCCGCAATAAACGACGAGATTAGCGACACAGGAACCGTCACTGCAGGAATCAGCGTTGCACGCGCTTGGCCAATGAAGACGTAAAGCACGAGGATAACCAAACCACCCGTAATAAAGAGTGTGCTGTAAACCTCTGAGATCGAACGGTCGATAAAGACAGTGGAGTCATAGTCGACAGCCAAGCGAGTTCCATCCGGCAAGAACTTTTGAATTGCTTCGACTTCTTTATGGACTAAGTCAGCCACCTCAAGTGGGTTGGCATCAGACTGAGGCACAATGCCCATACTTACGTTAACAACGCCGTCACTCTTAAAAGTCGAGTTCTCGTTTTCTGCGCCAATGTAAACATCCGCCACATCTTTCAAGTAGATAGGTGTGTTATCAGAGGCACGTTTCACCACTAAGTATTCGAAATCTTTGGCTTCAGTATATGAACGAGCAGTACGAACCGACATCACAATCGCATCGTTACGTACTTCACCACCTGGGCTTTCAATGTTCTCACTGTTCAGAGCAGAAGTGATGTCCGAGGTAGTCACGCCACGACCCGCCATCTGAGCAGGTTTCAGCTTCACATACATTACTTTGTACAAGCCACCTGAGATATCCACTGAGCTCACGCCCGAGATCAAACTAAAGCGGTCAATCAACACACGTTCGGTGTAATCGGTTAACTGCGTTCGGTCCATCTCCGTCGAGCTGAGATTGATGTAAACCGACGCTTCACCACTACCATTGTTCTTATAAACAATCGGGTCATCGGCTTCATCAGGCAACGAACGCTGAGCACGCGCTACCGCATCACGCACATCACTCACACCAGTATTGAGGTCATAACCAAGTTCAAAGGTGATGGTGATTCGTGACGATCCGTTTCGTGTCGTAGATTCGATTTCATCGATACCACTGATGCCGGATAACTGGTCTTCAAGGTTGGAGGTAATTTGGCTTTCAATGATGGTGGCAGATGCACCTTCATAACGAGTGCTGATCGATACCACCGGGCTTTCAATATCGGGCATTTCACGAACTGCGAGTTTATTGAAAGAGACAATACCAAACACAACCAAAAGCAGGCTCAATACAACAGCCGCTACTGGTCTCTTCACAGAAACATCAGATAACAACATTAGTTAGCGCCTTCTTGTGCTGCTGTACTTTCATCAAGTTTAGAAGGGCGATTAACGGCAAGTTCTTGAACCAAAACACCGTCACGCATGTTCACGATACCTTGCACTACGATCTTCTGACCAATCTCGATGCCCTTGTCGATCACAACTTCGTTATCGATTCGTGCACCCAAGAACACTTCGGTACGAGTCGCCTTGTTATCTTCGCCAATAACATAGACGAAACGCTTAGTACCAGAATACTCAAGCGCTTGAACTGGGATAATCGGCGCTTCTACAGGAGGGAAATCCATATCAGCGGCCACTAGCATGCCCGGCTTTAGGTAATCATTATTGTTGTCAAAGTGGATTCGAACTCGAAGGTTCAAGGTTTCAGCATTAATACGAGAATCAATGCCTACCACTGTGCCAGTGAACTGAGTCTCGCCCCACGCACTGGTGCGAGCCGTCACTGTCATGCCTTTAGACAGCTTAGAAAGGTAACGCTCAGGAATTTGAAGATCTAACTGCATCACAGACAAATCATCTAAAGTCACAAGCTCAGTACCTGCTGTCACCATTTTTCCGCGGCTAAAGTCGATAAAACCGACCGTGCCAGAGAAAGGCGCGCTGATGTGTAAGTCTTTAAGATTGGCATTTGCGGCAGCTAGGCGAGCATTGGCGATCTCTACGTTCGTTTTCTGAGCGTCAATTTCAGTTTGCGTAATCGCATTACGTTTCACTAGTCGTTGGAATTCCGCTAGCTTACGTTGCTCGTCTTTTAGGTACGCTTGCGCTTCTGCAACTGCAGCTTTTGCTTTGTCGTCATCTAATTGAACCAACATCTGCCCTTTGGTGACATCTTGATTGGCTTTGATGTTGATAGAGTCAACTCTGCCCGCTACTTCAGAGGTAATGGTCACAGATTGTTCTGCTTCTAACTTACCTACCAAAGAAAGAGATTGGCTAACTTGGTGAATATCAACTTGCTCAGTAACAACAGTGACAGTGCTAGGGCCCATGCGTTTAGCTAGTGCGGCTGGAGACGCCATAAGAATAGACAAGCTAAGCAGGGTTAAAACAGATTTATGCTTCATAATAATGGTCTGCAAGTAAGGTTTAATATCTATAAATGAAATTAACCGTATTCTATCAACTGATGAATGCTGTAACGTCAAGAAGTGTAAATCTAAGTTAAATTCAATTGACGTTTCATGACGAATGACACGAACCAAACGCGATACAGAAAGCTAATTACCTCAAGGTGTTACCTATCAGTACGTAAATCTTAATACAGATGTTCACTTCACGAGCAATATGCGTACTTTTCGCCATCTTTGCCCAAAAAGGCAGCATTTAACACAAAACCATAAGAAAAACCCTTTACAGGTTTAACGTGTTTGCTATGATGCGCTCCGCACTTGAGAGATGCGTTGGGAAAAACATCTCTTTAGCCTATCCATTATGAGTTAGGGAAAAACACCCTGGAGGGGTTCCCGAGTGGCCAAAGGGAGCAGACTGTAAATCTGCCGGCACTGCCTTCGATGGTTCGAATCCGTCTCCCTCCACCATATTTCTTCTTACCTCTTTTAAGAGTTAAGAGAACAACCTGATTGATGGGCTTATGGGAAAACATCAATTTAGGCTTACTTTGTGAAAAGTAAGACACACCCTGGAGGGGTTCCCGAGTGGCCAAAGGGAGCAGACTGTAAATCTGCCGGCACTGCCTTCGATGGTTCGAATCCGTCTCCCTCCACCATATTCTTCTTACCTCTTTCGAGAGTTAAGAGAACAACCTGATTGATGGGCTTATGGGAAAACATCAATTTAGGCTTACTTTGTGAAAAGTAAGACACACCCTGGAGGGGTTCCCGAGTGGCCAAAGGGAGCAGACTGTAAATCTGCCGGCACTGCCTTCGATGGTTCGAATCCGTCTCCCTCCACCATATTCTTCTTACCTCTTTCGAGAGTTAAGAGAACAACCTGATTGATGGGCTTATGGGAAAACATCAATTTAGGCTTACTTTGTGAAAAGTAAGACACACCCTGGAGGGGTTCCCGAGTGGCCAAAGGGAGCAGACTGTAAATCTGCCGGCACTGCCTTCGATGGTTCGAATCCGTCTCCCTCCACCATATTCTTCTTACCTCTTTCGAGAGTTAAGAGAACAACC
This sequence comes from Vibrio atlanticus, assembly GCF_024347315.1. NCBI lineage: Bacteria > Pseudomonadati > Pseudomonadota > Gammaproteobacteria > Vibrionales > Vibrionaceae > Vibrio > Vibrio atlanticus. The sequence goes on from NZ_AP025460.1 coordinate 2,452,030, forward strand.
TGATTGATGGGCTTATGGGAAAACATCAATTTAGGCTTACTTTGTGAAAAGTAAGACACACCCTGGAGGGGTTCCCGAGTGGCCAAAGGGAGCAGACTGTAAATCTGCCGGCACTGCCTTCGATGGTTCGAATCCGTCTCCCTCCACCATATTCTTCTTACCTCTTTCGAGAGTTAAGAGAACAACCTGATTGATGGGCTTATGGGAAAACATCAATTTAGGCTTACTTTGTGAAAAGTAAGACACACCCTGGAGGGGTTCCCGAGTGGCCAAAGGGAGCAGACTGTAAATCTGCCGGCACTGCCTTCGATGGTTCGAATCCGTCTCCCTCCACCATATTCTTCTTACCTCTTTCGAGAGTTAAGAGAACAACCTGATTGATGGGCTTATGGGAAAACATCAATTTAGGCTTACTTTGTGAAAAGTAAGACACACCCTGGAGGGGTTCCCGAGTGGCCAAAGGGAGCAGACTGTAAATCTGCCGGCACTGCCTTCGATGGTTCGAATCCGTCTCCCTCCACCATATTCTCCTTAATTGGAAAATCGAAAAGCCAACTCATTGAGTTGGCTTTTTTCGTTTCTGAGCTCTGTATCCTTCTAAACGTGTCTTTCTAAACTTATCTTTCTAAACACCGCCCTCAACTTACACCAACCCAATACTGCAAAAAAGACTAAGCGAACTAGCCTATTCAAACATCAGTGATCCCACACTTCAACATGACGCTCACAAACCAGATAAGCAACGCAGCCTAAGCAATTGGTCGATACATGTTCTTTGTCGGTTCACCACGTGTTAGTCATATTGGCATTGCTTCGTGAATCTAAAACTCTTCCCCCCACAAAAAAAAAGCTCAAAGCCAATTTCCCTGCTGCGACTTACAGATACCTATCATTAGACACAAAAAAGCCCCTGATGATTTCTCAGCAGGGGCTTTCAATTAGATGTTTAGTTAAATCGTGGAATTAACCTTGAATACCAACAATTAACCAAGGTGCATTTTGAATCGTTAGGTCACGCTCTAAGTGCCAGATATCAGTGATATCTTCTTCAATGCCGTCTGCGGTGTCACGGTAGCGACCGCTAAACTGAAGGCTTAGCTGTGCTTTGCTACCATCGTGGTCTGCGCGAACGATTTCAGCATCAACGTACATTACGTCTGTGTGCTGATCACCGTCTAGCTTGTTACGCTCAGCTTTAAGGTCTTCAAATAGGCTTGGAGATACGTATTCTTCAATCGTGTTTAGCTCGTTGTGATTCCATGCACCTTGCAGTGTACGGTAGTGCTCACGAGAACCGTTGATGAATGCCGCTTGATCAAAACCTGGTGGGTAGTTATGTGGAACATCGCTTTGTGCACCAAAACCGAAACCACCAGCGCTATTTTGCGAATGAGGTTGTGATTGAGGCTGTGCTTGCTCGAAGTTATGAACATTTGGTTGTTGCTTAGGTTGTTCAAACTTGTTCTGACCCATGCCGCCGAATGCTGGCTGTTGGCCACGTGCATTCTGCTGATTCATTGAGCCCTGCTTCGCGCCCAACATTCCGCGTAGGAATTTAAACGCTAGGAAAGCAATCAGACCCATGATCAGAATATCCATGAACTGGATACCTTCAAATGCGCCACCAAAGAATGCAGCTAAAAGACCACCAGCAAGTAAACCACCTAGCAGACCGCCCATAAGGCCTTTCTTGCTAGAGTTAGCTGCTGCTGTTTTCTTGCCAGTTTGATCTTGTCGGATCGAATTTGTGTTTTGTTGTTTTGGTGCTGGAGCCGTTTTAAAGCTTTTGCCAAATGACTTACCACCACCAAACTTTTTCGCTTCCGCGATTGGCGTCACCGCGACTGTTACCAACAGAATCGCGACTAGTGAGAAAAATCGTTTCATTATTATCCTTTATAGGTTTTTTTATCTTTCGACACCTTAATCATACTCGTTAACAAAGAACAATGAAATATTCACGACGTTTACACATGTATCATAATATTGCGGCTATTAATTGATTACTAAACTAGCGAAGGGATTGACGGCACTCTGGGGCAGCATTAAAATATTGAACGATGTTCATTTAATAGAAAGTACTCATGGCAAGACGAAACGATCATACTCGCGAACAATTAGTGCAATTAACCTTAAAGACGGTAACCGACTTCTTAGAAGAGCACTCTTATCACGAGCTAAGTCTACGTAAAATTGCCAATATGATTGGTTATGTCCCTAGCACCTTGGTGAATGTATTTGGTAACTACAACCTACTCCTTTTACACGTTGTTGCTCAAACATTAGATGAACTGTCGTCCCAATCTGCTTCTGCGGTTGAACAATCGAGCAACCCTCAACAGGCTCTTTTCAATCTTGCATACTGCTATCACGATTTTGCACAAAAACACCCTCACCGTTGGCAGCTTATCTTTGAGCACAACATGAATGGTGAAAACCTTCCTGAATGGCAATCGAACCGTATTGATAGAATGACAGGTATGTTAGAGCAATTGCTGGTAGCTATTGCGCCTGAACACACAGAAAGCGAAGTCATTAAAGCCAGCCGTGTATTATGGTCTGGAGTACATGGAATTACTCTACTTAGCGTTGATGATAAATTTTTTGCCTCTGAACCTATCGATGGTAAAGAGTTGATCAATAACCTAATCTCAAACTACTTAACCAACTGGTAATCATCCAAGGAAAGACAATGAACAACAGCAGCCAATCTTCGCTGTTAACGCAAAAAAGGTTCCTACCCTACTTTATTACTCAATTTCTAGGCGCCTTTAATGACAACATATTCAAAAATGTTCTGTTACTGTTTGTTGCTTTCGCCAGCGTAGATACGCTGCCTATTTCCAGCAACCTATTCATTAATTTGGCCGCTGGTCTTTTCATTCTGCCCTTCTTCCTGTTTTCTGCTTTGGCTGGTGTACTGGCTGACAAATACGAAAAATCTTGGTTTATACGTAAAGTTAAGCTCCTTGAAGTAGCGATCATGTCACTGGGTGCGATCGGGTTTATCTACGAAAGCTACGGGATACTACTCCTACTTCTGTTCCTAATGGGAACGCAAAGTGCCTTCTTTGGCCCGGTGAAATACGCACTGCTTCCACAACAGTTAGAAACAAAAGAACTGGTATCCGGCAACGCTTTAGTCGAAACCGGCACATTCTTAGCCATCCTTATTGGTACTTTAGGCGCCGGTATTATTGCATCTGAAGAAAGCGCGAAGCTCATTGCTGCGGTATGTATTGTTTCTTTCGCCCTGCTTGGCTATGTATCAAGCTGCTTTATTCCACAAGCGCCGAGTAACGCACCAGATCTGAAAGTGAAGTGGCAGCCAGTAAAGCTAACCCGCGCGACACTGGCGATTGCAAAAAAAGATCGCCCAACGTTTCAAGCACTGATGTCTATCAGCTGGTTCTGGTTCCTTGGCGCTGCTTATCTAACTCAGTTTCCAAACTTCACAAAGCTCCACTTGAACGGCACTGAAAGCTCGGTTGCCTTTTTGTTAGCTCTATTCTCGGTCGGTATTGCGATAGGTTCTTTGGCTTGCGATAAGTTGTCAAATCACAGAATTGAAATCGGCATCGTACCAATGGGTAGCCTAGGTATGTCGATTTTTGGGCTATTGATGGCGATATCCATTCCTGAGTCCTTGCCTGAATTTACCTCTTTCCATCAATTCGTGACGTATTCAGAGCTGTGGCCGCTGTTTGCTTATCTTCTGCTCTTAGGTGTCTCTGGCGGTATCTTCATTGTTCCTCTGTATTCTCTGATGCAGTTACGAGCGAAACCAGATGAACGCGCTCAAGTGATTGCCGGGCTCAACATTTACAATTCACTATTCATGGTGGGAAGCGCCGTTTTGGGTATTGTTTGCCTGAGTGTTCTCGATCTTTCTATTCCACAGCTGTTTGTGTTGCTCGCGATAGGGAATACTTTGGTTATGCTGTACCTGTTTTATCAGGTTCCTATCTACGCTTTCCGTTTCTTTACATGGGTGGTCACTCACACCATGTACCGAGTTAAGCACAAGAACTTACACCATCTTCCAGAGAATGGCGGTGCATTGATCGTTTGCAACCATGTGAGTTATATGGATGCACTGCTTCTGAGTGCGGTTTGCCCTCGCTTGATTCGGTTTGTGATGGAAGAGGATTACGCCAAACTTCCTCCACTACGTCGATTCTTAAAAAGAGCAGGAGTTATTCCAATCTCCGCAACCAACCGAAACTCGATTAGAAACGCTTTCAAAGAAGTTGAACGAGCCCTAGATGAAGGGCACATCGTCTGTATTTTCCCTGAAGGCAAGCTAACCGATGATGGCGAAGTAGCCGAATTCATGCGTGGCATGGAGCTGATTATCAAACGTTCTCCCGTGCCTGTGATTCCAATGGCACTTAAAGGGTTATGGGGCAGTTACTTCAGTCGTTATAAAGGTCAAGCTTTCAAGGGGCTACCCACCCGTTTCAGGGCTAAGTTAGAGATAGAAGCTGCCGAACCTATGCTAGCTAAGGAAGCTTCATGCGACACTCTTCGACAGTCAGTCTCTGATCTTCGCGGCTCACTACGCTAAATAACCAAGCCTTTATTCATATCAGCGGAACAAACGTTTAGTTTTACTTAACGTTTGTTCAATTCATTTAGACTTACTTACCATTGCGTTAAGCGTATAGTCTTCCACTACGCTGCCAATACTAGACGCGACGAATTAAATATAATGAATCTAAAAAAGTCTGTTCCATTTTATCTTGCTGCTCTGTTTTGCTTAACCCCATGGGTGAGTTCACCGACGGCACTCGTGATCGGTTTCCTTCTTGCGAGCTTAGGTTTAGTCCCTGAGCATCTAGAAGTAGGCAAACTCACCAAGAAGCTACTGGCCTACTCGATTGTCGGCTTAGGCTTTGGCATTCAGTTTGAGAAAGCATTAGCGGTAACAGGCGATGGTATTGGCCTCATTGTAACGACGATTATTGGTACCTTGGTCATTGGTTGGTTCTTGGCAAAACGCATGGGATTAGATCGCACCACGGGTTACCTTATCTCTTCTGGTACCGCAATTTGTGGTGGTAGCGCCATTGCCGCCGTAGCACCGGCCATCAAAGCTGATGATGAACAGATTGGCTTGGCGTTAGCCACTGTATTTGTGTTGAACTCGGTCGCCCTTTTCTTGTTCCCAATGATTGGCCATGCACTAGAGTTAAGCCAACAAACTTTCGGAACATGGGCTGCCATCGCGATTCATGATACCTCCTCTGTAGTCGGCGCAGCATCAGCATATGGCGAAGAAGCACTGACCACAGCAACCACATTGAAACTCGCTCGCGCACTCTGGATCATCCCAATCGCGTTAGTCAGTGCAATGATCTTCAAGAACGATCAAAAGAAGATTACGATTCCTTACTTCATTTTCTTCTATTGCGCTGCTATTGCTGTTAGTGACTTGCTGCCACAATTTGAGATGGTCTATCAAGGTATCTTTGATGTGTCTAAGCGTGCACTGGTGGTGTGTCTATTCTTGATTGGTTGCGGTATTTCAGTAGAGAAGCTTAAAGCTGCAGGGCCGAAGCCATTGATGTTTGGTATTACAATGTGGACGATGATTTCGACAGGCTCATTAGCGTGGTTAACTCTCGTATAATACGCCTAATTACACCCAATACGTAAAGAAGCACTGTAGATTGGTTAATGTATTAACCAGACAAACAGATTAGCGAATGACAAAACAAAAAGGCAAAGCTCTAATGGGCTTTGCCTTTATCGTTTTTAGTGAAAATATCGTTTGTAGTAAAGATATTCTTTGTTACAACAATCACGAATCAAATAGGGGCTTATCACTCTTCTTGCTCTCTCTTTTCATTAAAACAAGTACCACAACCAGCACAAATGCAGTGAGTTCAGCCAATGAACGAGTCAGTCCTGACGAAACGAGCGCTTGGCCTATCTGCAGCAAAACCGCAATGATGAGGGCAACTTTCATAATAAGACCTTATTCTATAATCCGTTATTTATAGAGCTTATTATGATGGATGGTTATAAAGATAATAAATTCTGTTTTGAACTATCTAATTGCTAAATTAACTAACCACCTGCCAACTTAGTCACCTAACAACTGAATCACCTAACAACTTCGCAAATAACGTCGAGGTAAGCGCTTACCTTTAACTCCTATGCTGAGACAACCACTGTGCCAATCCAGCGCGTGAGACCTTAATACCCTGTTGTTCGTGCTTAGGCATTCGATAATACTCAACAGGAAATTTGAACCGCTCAAGACGGCCATTCAATTGCTCAGCAAGCCACTCTTTGGTTGGCAGTTCAGCACAATCCACAATAGCGACAGGTCGAAACCCGAACTCATCATCTTCAATTGGAACAATAAACGCCTGATTGATTAAAGATAACTGATTCAGTGCTCGTTCAATTTCCTCACAGTGAATATTCTCACCGCCAGAAATAAACTGATTATCAGCACGACCAATGATCGACACTTGTTCGCCATCCCACTCGCCGAGGTCTTTGCTGTCGAACCAACCGTTCTCATCAACTAATGGCGTTACCTCACCCTGATAGTAATACCCAGAAGCAAGCGTATTGCCGCCAATAAAGATACGTTGATCTTCAATTTTTAGCTGGCGTTGGTCGAGAACAAAACCTGCAGTATTACTAGAATCGACTGGCTTCGCGGTCACTGTTGAAGCCGCTTCTGTCATACCGTATCCAAGCCAAGTTTCAATGCCCATTTGTTGAGCTTCAAGCCCTAGCGCTTCTGGGATATGGCTACCGCCTAAAAGCACATGAGTTAAAGTAAGTGCTTGCTTACTCTGCAATAACCTATGTAGTTGAGTAGCCACTAAAGAGGCATGACTGCAACCTTCGATGTCTGTTTCAAGTTGACCTGACCCTATTTTGATGCAGCCACCAGCCGCCAACCAACGATGGACAATCGCCAATCCCGACACATGGTACATCGGTAAACTAAGCAACCAACTGTCAGCTTGTTCAAAGTTGAAAGCGTCTAGTAAACCCTGAGCTGAACATAAGTGTTGCTGCAACGTGTGAACCACCGCTTTCGGGTTTCCGGTAGAGCCAGAAGTGAATACGATGCTTGCAAGGTTTTGAGGATTGAAATTAGGATTTTTCGGTGTTGTTGGTTTGTCATCACCATCGACCTTAACTTCGTTCAAGCAAGGTAGCGCCACCAATACCGTCTTGAGGTCAACAGCATCAGAATGATCTAACCCACAGCTATCTAATAGCCAAAGGTAACGTCTGTCTTGCTGACCATAGAGAGATTCAAGCTTCTGCGTTAAACGAGCTTTCGGCTGAGGCATGGTAAACGCACAAACCACACCCAAATTGAGTGCGGCAAGATAAACTGGAATCACTTCAGCTTGGTTCTTACCAACAATCGTCAACACATCGCCTTCAGATAGGCCTTGATGAGACAACTGTTGTTGGTACTCACTCACCAGCACAGACACTTGCTGCCAAGTGTAAGCGCGGTTAGGAGTCACTAACGCTGTTTGATGTGGGTTCTGCTGCGCCCACTGTACCCAGAGCGGGTGATGATTAGATTGTGGGCGCATCATAAGATAACCAAGTTATAGATTGAGAACGGTCTAAGCCAGTCGAACGTCAGCCTAAGAAGACCAAATCAATTGTTGCTGTTCAAGCGTTGAAACTGGAAGCTGACAACCCGGCCAAGAGACTTCTAGCTGTTGTTGATACAAGCCAATCGTATCAAGCCCTGGAACTTCATTAGGCAAGTACTGTTGTGCCAATCGAGCAATCTGAGTTAAGCCAAGGCTAGACTCTATGCTTGAGCTTAGTACAGGTTTAATACCAAGTTGTTGCGCGCGTTCAATGATAGCAACACAACGCTCTACTGAGCCTATCAAGGTTGGTTTAATCACTACCGCCTTAACACCCGTTAAGTCACTAAGATCAAACTCAGGGCTTCGCACCGCTTCTTGTAGTGTCTCATCCCATGCAATCGCCACACCGTGGTCGATGGCAAAGGCCAAGCTGTCTTCTGGTTTCTGACAAGGCTCTTCAATAAAGCTAATGCGCTGACGAAGTGACGGCGAAATATATTTAATGAACTGCTTCGCTTTCTCTGGTTTCCACGCGCGGTTGGCGTCAAGTCTTAGGGTCAAATCAGGGATAGACTCAAGGAATAAGCTCACCAGCATGCCATCACGAATCGCTTCGTAGAGACCGACTTTTACTTTGGCGACCTTCTCGCCTTTCATCTCATTCAGCACAGGGATCAATTCATCAGGATCTCCTGTACATAACGGTGCCGCTTGGTAATTACCTTCAGCATTGAGTTCGCCTCGTAGTTCCATCATCGCCATCGAAAAACCGAAGGCAACAGAAGGATATAACTCATCAAAAGGCGTTTGAGGGTTATTGTGACTCCAAAGCTCTAATTCGTGTTGCAGCTGAATGCCAGCTTGTTCAGCATCTTCTTGGCTAAAACCTGGCAAAGGCGCAACTTCGCCAAAACCAGTTTTACCATCACACTCAAGTTGGATGATATAGCCAACGCGTTCGTTCAACTTATTGTCACGAAGAATCACACCACTATCCATAGGTAATTGATAACGGTAGAGTTTAGCGTGACGCTGAGAATTCACTGAGTTCATAAAGTTTCCTAAAAAACGGGGAACATCAAAACAAAACGAGCCGCTATTAGCGACTCATTTTAAAGAAGAGAAAGACTATGGGTTACGCGGAAATTTGTCGAAATCAGGTCGACGCTTCTCGTTGAATGCGTTTCGGCCTTCTTGGCCTTCTTCTGTCATGTAGAACATCATGGTTGCGTTACCCGCCAACTCTTGAAGACCGGCTTGGCCATCACAGTCAGCGTTCAGTGCCGCTTTCAAGCAACGCAGTGCCATTGGGCTGTGTTGAAGCACTTCACGACACCAACGAACGGTCTCTTTTTCTAGGTCAGCAACAGGAACAACAGTGTTTACAAGGCCCATGTCCAGTGCTTCTTGTGCATCGTAGAAGCGGCACAAGAACCAGATTTCACGCGCTTTCTTTTGACCAACGATACGAGCCATATAAGAAGCACCCCAACCGCCATCGAAAGAACCCACTTTAGGACCCGTCTGACCGAACTGCGCGCTTTCAGCAGCAATCGTAAGGTCTGCCATCATGTGAAGTACATGACCGCCGCCTACTGCCCAACCCGATACCGCTGCGATAACTGGTTTTGGACAAGTACGAATTTGACGTTGGAAATCAAGTACGTTCAGGTGGTGTGTACCTGAATCATCTTGGTAGCCGCCGTAGTCACCACGAATACTTTGGTCACCACCAGAACAGAACGCCTTCTCACCAAGACCCGTCAAAATGATTACGCCAACCTTCTCGTCATAACGAGCATCAGCCAATGCATTGATCATCTCTTTTACGGTTTGTGGACGGAACGCATTGTGGACTTGAGGACGAGCAATCGTGATTTTCGCAATACCGTCGTCAGACTTGTGGTACTGAATATCCTCAAATTGACTGCTTTCATCGCGCCAGTTAACTGCTGCGTAAAGTTCTTCTTCTGTGATGCCTACTGTTTTAGCCATGGTGATTCCCATTGTTCTATTAGAGACCACGACTAACGAATAGTCGTGACGGTGTTGCTCTGCTTTTGATAGTGCTTTATACGAGAGAACCGCTCAGTCTGTTTAGCGACGACTGGCGATACATTGGATGATCAGGTTGGAAAACAACTCTGGTTGCTCAAAATGAACATTATGACCAGCGTAATCAACCTGACTATATTCAAAGCCACTATTCTCAGCTAGCTCCATGAATTTACGATCTTTTTCACCACACACATAATGCAATTGATGCTCATGAGATTTCAATGTGGCACGTAAATCCGGTTGCTTAGCTAACGAAGTAGATAACAACATATTTGCTACGGATACTCCAAGGTTACCACTACGCTTTATGACCAAAGTTTGTCTTTGCTCATGATTTAGTGAAGAAAAGACGCTTTGTTGATACCAATCGTCTAAAACATCTTCAATCGACTGCTGCGCAAAGCGGACAGCCCATTGCGTATCATGTACTAACCTTTGTGCTCGTTCTTCATCACGCTCCAAACCAAAGTTGCCACCTTCAATAATGACTTTCTCAAGATTGAGCGTTTCGAAGCAAGGGCTTGTCACCCCATACATGGCAAGCCTGCCCCCCATAGAGTAGCCAATCACCACGATAGGGTAATCCGCAGGAAGATCGTTGAGAGCAAGTTGAGAAGTGATGCACTGAACGATTTTCTTGCAGCAATGATCAAAGCCTACCGGATCGATAAAGCGACTTTGTCCGTGCCCGGGCAAATCTATGCAAAGACGAGGAAAATCCTCTAGATATGGATGACATGCGCTCCAATCATCCCCGCTTCCGAGTAAACCATGTAGAAAAACAAGCAAAGGTTTGTCAGAAGATTCTTGTACAGCTGGGTAATAGTTGGAGTAAAGCATGTAAAGTCCTTAGGCTAATGCCTCGGTGAGCATTGAACTGAATTGTTTCAGCAAAGTAGACGCTTGTTCGGGAGGCGTCTTAACTTCAACGAGCAAGGTACCCTGACCTTGTTCGAAATGTTGTTCGATAATCGTTTGATAGCAATTCAAAGTTTCTGGCGCCGCATAACCAAGCTGGAATTGCGCAGCGGCATGTTCAAAACCGAAACCATGGGGCATTTGATATAGAGATTGTTTTTGTTGCTCAGGAACAGGCAACAAGTCAAAGATCGCACCGCCATCATTGTTGGTCACAACAATCACCATCGGCGTTACATTGTGAGTAAGCAGAGCCAGTGAATTGAGGTCGTAAAGCAAAGAGGTATCGCCAATCAACATTATCAAGGGGTTCTGGTTGGCTTTCACCACGCCCGCAGCCGTTGCTACCAAGCCATCAATGCCCGATGCGCCACGATTACTGTAAACTTGATTTGCAGATATTGATGACAGCATATCCACCAGCCTTACCATCAAGCTGTTTCCCACAAACAACTCTCTGTCTTTAAGTCTAGTCGACAAGTCAACTGCAACGCTCAACTCGGTCAGTTGGTCATTATTGGATATTTGCGCCAATGCCAATTGTTGAACCGTATTCGCGATTTCGACCAAAGGTGCTGCCCAACCTGCATGTTGACCTAACAAGGTGGGTAAGTGCTGTTCTGACACCCACGACTCGATATCAGCAACGATATGGGTTTGAGGCAGATGATCTTGGTTGATTCGGTGCGTATCTGGCGACACAACAATGTATTGTGATGAGCAGAATGATGAAGCTTGCGACTTTATCCAATGATTAAGGCGCTTAGAAACAATACGCTCACCGAACTGAAGGATGAAATCACATTGGTTGAGTTGCGCTTTGGCTACGTCACTCTGCATCCACAAATCATAATGTTTCCAATCACTGCTGACACCTGATTGAGGATCGCAAAAAACTGGCCAGCCTAATGCAGTAGCAAACTGCTGAGCTTTTGTCGCTTGTTCAATATCGAGCGAACCGAGAATAACCACACCCTTACGTCCAAGATACTCACCTAGAGCAATCGGTTGTGTATTCACTTGATTAGGTAAAAACGTTTGGCTGTAACAACCTGTTCCCGACTTCCACCCAGTGATACTGGATGTGTATTCCGCATACATTTCCGCGCTATTCGCAGAATATAGAGGCTCAGGGAACGGACAGTTGATATGAATCACACCGCCAACATTGCGTTGTTTCGCTAGCGCGTTATCAACGGATGTCAGAAGCCAATTCAATGAAATCTGTGTGGTTGGACTGGGTAGATTTAAAGCACTTTCAACATGGGAAGAAAAGATGCCTTGCTGTTGAATCGCTTGATTAGCGCCACAGTCGACTAAATCGATAGGTCGATCAGAGGTCAGCAAAATCAGCTTCTCTCGTGTCAGTCCAGATTCAGCCGTCGCAGGAAGAAGGTTTGCAACAGCAGTACCAGAGGTGACAATCACGGCAACTGGCTTATTGCTGGCTTTTGCTAAACCTAACGCAAGAAAACCAAGCCCACGCTCATCAAAGTGCGTGTGCAGTGTCAGTTTTGGATTGGCTTCGGCTTCGAGTGTTAATGGTGTTGAGCGCGAGCCTGGCGCAACACAAACATGTTCAACGCCGCTGCGGGCTAACTCTTCAAGTAACGTATTACACCAAACTCTATTTAATACGGCTTGGTCGTGGTTCATGACGCCACACCCAATGGTGGATGATCTGAAATTAAGCTGAGCAGAGTCGACATTTTCTTATTCAACTCTTGCCACTCATGTTCAGCAACCGATCCCGGTACGATCCCGGCACCCGCAAACAGTTGTACTTGATCGTTTACAATCAAGGCACTTCGAATCGCGACACAGAATTCAGCGCGTTGATGGCTAATATAGCCAACAGAGCCTGCATACCAACCTCTCGCAAACGGTTCATGTTCAAGTATGAAATCCATCGCTTCTTTGCGCGGTAAACCCGCTACCGCAGCCGTCGGCTGTAAGGCAGCAAGCAACTGCACACCATTGACGCCGTTATTGAGCTGAGCATGGATATTACGTTTAAGATGTTGCACCTTACGCAAACGCACTAGGCGCGCCTCTTTTTCAACGTGTACCGTTTGAGAATGAGGAGTGAGACGCTCAATAATGTCGTCGACCACATACTGGTTTTCATTGAGGTTTTTACTGTCTTGAGAAAGCCAATTGGCTAACTCCATATCTTCTGTCGCGTTTTCTCCGCGACCAATGGTTCCAGCAAGCGCTTCAGTATCAAGCTCAGTGCCATATCGACTGTACAAACGCTCTGGCGTTGAGCCGATAAAGCTGTGTTTGGAATCCAATACCAACATAAAGTGAAAGCTGTGATGGTTTTGCAGGTAGCTGGCCTTAAGCAACTGAGCCGCGCAGATTGGCGCATCGAGTTGCAATGTGGTTTTACGCGCTAAAACGACTTTTTTGTACTCTTCGTCGCTAATGCCTTTCAGCACTTTATCGACAAGGTTGCCCCACAGCTCTCGTTCTGGAACGTGGTTAATCTGCTCAATGTGCGCCGACAAAGGGGCCAATATCGCCGCTTCAACAGAAAGCTTATTTAGAGCATTAATAGAAGCAACGCGATCAGGAGATAAGTTGACGGCTAACGACCAAGTCTTGTCAAAGCGGATCAGTTCAACCTGAGGAAGGAAGAAAAACGATTCCATGCAACGACGGTTTTTTGCGGTGTGCCCGTCAAACGAGCGCCCACCCCAGATTCGTTGGTCTTCACCAAGAATAGCGTACGCGGGAGCGGGATCAGAAAAAGTATGTAATTGCCCGAGCGCAACGACCTCTTCACGAGTATCACGTGACTGCCAGTAGAACTTTGGAAAGAGCGGTTGAGCATGAAGCCATTCTATAAATGCAAACGATGGTTTTTGCGTTAGAACTTCAACACAACGAACTTCACTTGCTTGGGCATTTTGTACTCGCTCAATCAAAGCGGAGATAGTTTGCTGGAAATGTGACAAATCGACCTCGTTCACATCTAAATTATTATTATATTAGTTTGATACTTTATGGGCAGCACCCACTTAGATCAAGAATCTACTATATCTTTTGAACATTCGTGTGATTTTAAGCGATCTAGCCCCTTTATTCACCTTAGCCAATAACAAAGAAAGCGATTAATTAAAATTTAGAAAAGAGTGACAACAAAAAGACCAAACGTGACACTGAAATGCGACATTCATCAGATTTTTATTCTATCAAACCCCATTTTGCGGTACTTTAATAAAGTATTTAAATTAATTTCAGGAAATCGGCAATGCAAAATATCGGGATGTCGTCAAAACTCAACAATGTATGCTACGAAATCAGGGGGCCTGTACTCAAACATGCTAAGCGCATGGAAGAAGAAGGGCATAAAATACTGAAGCTTAATATTGGTAACCCCGCCCCATTTGGTTTTGACGCCCCTGATGAAATCCTTGTTGATGTAATCCGTAACCTACCGACATCTCAAGGTTACTGCGACTCAAAAGGCATCTATTCAGCCCGTAAAGCGGTTGTTCAGCATTACCAGAAAAAAGGTCTACGTAACCTTGATGTAGAAGACGTTTACATTGGCAACGGCGCATCAGAGCTTATCGTGATGTCTATGCAGGCGCTACTGGATAATGGTGATGAAATCTTAGTTCCTGCTCCGGATTACCCACTATGGACAGCGTCTGTTGCACTTTCTGGTGGTACACCGGTTCACTACATGTGTGATGAGGATGCAGATTGGTATCCAGACCTTGATGACATGCGTGCGAAGATCTCACCAAAGACGCGCGGCATCGTTCTTATCAACCCGAACAACCCAACGGGTGCGGTATACAGCCGTGATTTCCTACTTCAAGTTGTTGAGATTGCTCGTGAGCACGGTTTGATTATCTTCGCTGATGAAATCTACGACAAAGTGCTTTACGACGGTGCCGTACACACTTCAGTTGCAACGCTTGCCGAAGATGTATTAATGGTCACATTCAACGGTCTGTCTAAGGCTTACCGTGTATGTGGTTTCCGTGGTGGCTGGATGTTCTTAACGGGTCCAAAGCACATAGCGAAAGGCTACGTTGAAGGGCTAGAAATGCTGGCCTCGATGCGCTTGTGTGCCAACGTGCCAATGCAACACGCGATCCAAACCGCGCTCGGCGGCTATCAGAGTATTAATGAACTGATTCTGCCAGGCGGTCGACTACTTGAGCAACGCGACCGCGCATGGGAGCTGATCAACAAGATCCCTGGCGTTTCTTGTGTGAAACCGAAAGGCGCAATGTACCTGTTCCCTAAGATCGACACCAACATGTACAACATCAAAGACGATCAGAAGTTTGTGCTCGACTTCCTTAAGCAAGAGAAGGTGCTATTGGTTCAAGGTACTGGCTTCAACTGGCCAAAACCGGATCACTTCCGCATCGTGACTCTGCCACATATCGAAGATCTAGAAATCGCGATTGGTCGTCTAGAGCGCTTCTTGCAGACTTACAGCCAAGACGACCTCATCGAAGGTTAATAAGCACAAAGAAAGATGGCTACAATTTGCTGTTTTAAAAGACTTTAACTTGTATTCATTCACTTCTATGCTTAAAGGGCTCCTGTTTGGGCTGTCTCTTATACACAAATCCCTAAGCCACGCTTGGGGATTTTTTTTGAACTATTTTTAGGTTTCATGATCTGATCATCTAAGCAATGACAAGGATGATTATCATGACCTATATAGAGCCAACCCTTTGGGCACAAAAACAGTTCGGTCAAGCCCACCTTAATGACCCTAGACGCACTCAAAGACTCGTTGCTCTCGCAGCCTCACTGGCCGAGCAGCCTGGCGTACCCGTCTCGAAACTCATTATCTCCCCTGCTGAAATGGAAGGGGCTTATCGCTTCATCCGTAATGAGCAAATCAAAGCAGAAGATATCGCAGAAGCGGGTTTTTATGTCACCGCACAAGAAGCATTAGAGCAACAGACACTTCTTGCCTTAGAAGACACCACTTCTCTCAGTTACTCCCATCGCAGCATTCGAGATGAACTCGGGCACTCCAATCAAGGCAATCGACATCGCGCCATGTTCGTACACTCAACCTTACTTTTTGCTCCCGACACTCAATCTGTTATTGGTTTAATTGAACAACAGCGCTGGACTCGTGATATAGAAAAGCGAGGTCAAAGGCACCAGCATGCGACTCGACCATACAAAGAGAAAGAAAGTTATAAGTGGGAACAAGCCTCTCGCCATGTCGCTGAGCGACTTGGCGATAAAATTTCGGATGTCATTTCTGTGTGCGATAGAGAAGCCGACCTATTTGAATACCTCACTTACAAGCGAGAGCAACAACAAAGGTTCCTCGTTCGCTCAATGCAAAGCCGCTGTATTGAAGAGCATGATAATCGTCTTTATAGCTATGCCTCTACCCTGTTATCAGCCGGAGAGAAAGTGCTCGAAATACCGCAAAAAGGCGGTCGTAAAGCTCGCAAGGCTCATTTAGATATCAAATATGCCCCCGTGACACTCAAGTCTCCTGCTAACAAGAAAGAGTTCGATAACATTCCGCTTTACTACGTGGGATGTATAGAACAAGGAGAGAGTGGTAATAAGCTCGCATGGCACTTACTGACTTCAGAGCCGATAACGAGCAAGGAAGAGGCACTCAAAATCGTCAGTTATTATGAGCGGCGCTGGCTAATAGAAGATTTTCATAAAGTCTGGAAAAGTGAAGGGACTGAAGTTGAGCAACTGAGAATGCAAAGTAAGGATAACTTAGAAAGGCTCAGCGTCGTTTTGGCTTTTATCGCGACTCGGTTACTCCAGTTGAGGTTTATGAATGAATCAGACGAGTTATCTAAGAGCAGTTGTGAGCAGGTATTAAAAGGCAAAGCGTGGAAGTTAATGTGGCTCAAGTTGGAGAGCAAAAAACTACCGAAAGAAGCGCCTAATATATCATGGGCTTACAACGGTATTGCTCGGTTAGGTGGTTGGAAGAATACCAAGCGAACAGGTCGCGCTTCTATAAAGACGTTATGGCAAGGATGGCTTAGGTTACAAACCATCCTTGAAGGGTATGAACTCGCTAAGTCTCTTGATTAACCAGACTTGTGATCAAGAGACAGCCTGTTTGGGAGCCTTTTTTGTATCCGCTGTCTCGTATGCCTGTGTAAACACAAAATACGAGTGGAACACTATTTAGAAAGGACGCGTATGAAACAGAGCCACTTCTTTGCCCATCTCGCACGTATGAAGCTAATTCAACGTTGGCCGCTCATGCGCTCAGTCTCAAGCGAAAACATTTCAGAGCATAGCCTACAGGTCGCTTTCGTCGCCCATGCCTTGGCGCTTATCAAAAATAAGAAGTTTAATGGTCAGCTCAACCCTGAGCACATTGCGCTGCTTGGCATGTACCATGACACCAGTGAAGTACTGACTGGAGACTTGCCAACTCCGGTTAAATACTACAACCCAGACATCGCACAAGAGTACAAGAAGATAGAAGCGGCGGCAGAGCAAAGACTGCTTTCAATGCTGCCAGAAGAATTCCGAGACGACTTCGCACCTTTCCTAATTTCAGGCACAGCAAGCAAAGAAGAACAAAGCATCGTCAAGCAGGCCGACACCATCTGTGCTTACCTAAAATGCTTGGAAGAACTCAGTGCGGGCAATCATGAATACGAGCAAGCCAAGCGTAGACTGGAACAAACACTCAAGCAGCGAAAAAGCCCAGAAATGGACTACTTTCTCACCACATTTGCGCCGAGCTTTGAATTATCACTAGACGAGATAAGCTAGCTGGGTATAAGTTGAGTGTAATTAGCTAAATAAATCAATTTGATAGGTGCTATTTTGAATTCTCCACTCGAACCACCATTTGAACTCGAACAAGAATGGCAAGATCGAAATGACGATGAACATAAAATAAGGCGTGATGACCACCGTAGCCCGTATCAACGCGATCGTGCGCGGGTGCTTCACTCTGCCGCTTTTCGCCGCCTCCAAGCAAAAACCCAAGTTCATGGCACCACGGTAAACGATTTCCACCGAACTCGCCTTACCCATTCGCTAGAAGCCGCTCAGCTAGGTACCGGTATCGTTGCCCAGCTGAAAAAAAAGCAGCCCGAGTTTCGAGACCTACTGCCCTCAGACAGTTTGATTGATTCACTGTGCTTGGCTCACGACATCGGTCATCCACCATACGGACATGGCGGCGAAGTCGCACTCAACTATATGATGCGCGACCACGGTGGCTTTGAAGGCAACGCTCAAACGTTTCGCATTGTCACTCAGCTAGAACCTTACACTGAGCATCACGGGATGAACCTGTCTCGACGCACGCTACTGGGGTTAATTAAGTACCCTTCGCTGCTCAGTCAAGTCCAAGCGAGATTACAGTCTGAACCTGTTAAGCATCAACGACAGCTCCGAGCCAAAGATTGGATGCCAGCAAAAGGCATCTACGATCATGATGAAGAACTTTTTAACTGGGTACTGGAGCCGCTTTCAAGCAGCGACCAACAGCTTCTAAAACAGAAAAGAAAAAAACACACCGAACCTCTTGAACATAATAAGACAAAATATAAGTCACTTGATTGTTCGATTATGGAGCTTGCTGATGACATCGCGTATGGCGTCCACGATTTAGAAGATGCGATTGTGCTTGGCTCTGTCACCAAATCTCAATGGGTCGAGTCGGCTTACCCTCAACTTAAAGAGATGGCCGACCCTTGGGTTTGTGAACACCTAGATTCAATCACAGAGATGCTTTTCTCTGGTGAGCAGTATCGTCGAAAGGATGCGATTGGTGGGATAGTCAACGCACTGTTGACCAGTATTTCGATTGAACGAGTAGATGCTAGATTTGAGAATGTACTGCTTGCTTACAATGCGGTGCTTGAACCGAGCATGGACGCCACACTCGACAAACTGAAACACTTTGTCAGCGAGTTCGTGATTCAAGTGCCACAGGTTCAAGTGATAGAATATAAAGGTCAGCAGATTATCATGGATATGTTTGAAGCATTCAGCGCAGATCCTGAACGCTTGCTGCCACTACCTATCAAGAAGCAATGGCTACAACATCAAGATGAGTCTCGAAAAATGCGCGTGATTGCGGATTACATTTCATCAATGACCGATGATCTTGCACAGAAAATGCACCAGCAACTGTTCTCAGCTCATACTGAGTTTTAATTTCTGACTCGTTCCAACGAAACTGGCTTAATCTAGGTAGTTTTTCTCAAACACGCCCGGCGGCATTTGATTGATTTGAAACTGAATCATTTGGTCAAATGCCGTTAGCAGAGAACTAAAGTCTCGATCCTTTTCTAACAAGCTCAACAGATGATAACCCGCCTCTACTGTCGAAAGGCTGTTTTCACTTGGCGCTTTGCGAATTCGGTAATTACCCTTGAGATCTTTCGGCAAGTGAACCGTATTCAGCGCATGCAAGTTACTCGATACTTGCCACATTTTGAACGCCTTCTTCCACGTGCCATCCAATAAAATCACACGCAGCTTCTTATTTGGAGATGTTGCCGACTCAACTGAAACAGAGTTTTCGCTTGGGTATAAAATCACATGTTGGTACTTTTCATCGCACAACAATGCGTTGAGTTGTTCATTGTCTGAAAAGTCTTCACCGACAAACGTCACACTGTTATTTAAGGATAACGAGAGGATACGCGCAGTTCCCATCGGGCGATGCTCTTCTGATGGGTGCTGAAGAATGATAAGCTCAACGTTCGATTCTAGTGGCGTAACCCACTGACATATACAAGCTTTCAAAGCCTTGCTGCATTGGCGGCAATAACGAGACATGGATTTAATGTGTACCCTGTTTTAATTTTCACTTCACTTTTATGCGTCTTATTCCAATTTGAGCCAATACAAGCTTGGGTCGTATGGGATAGCAATGCGATTGCCGAGGGGCAATGGTGGCGGATCCTAACAGGAAACTTTTCACATACCAACTACTCGCACCTTCTGATGAATCTAGCAGGCTTATGGATCATCAGCTATCTGTTTCAACCGAGTAAAAAACAGCTTGTTGCTGCTCTGCTTGTGATTAGTCTAGTGACGGGGATCGCGCTGTTGTTTTCGAGTATTCAGATCTATGTTGGCCTATCTGGCACTTTGCATGGGTTGTTTGGCTTATTCGCGCTCAGTGAGGCTTTAAACGGTAGGAGATCAAGTTGGCTGTTAGTATTGGGATTAATCGCTAAAATCGCTTGGGAGCAGCTTTTTGGCCCTTCTAGCACGACTGGCGAACTGATTAATGCTCGTGTCGCGATTGAAGCCCACCTAGCAGGTGCACTGGCCGGAGGCTTCATATCTATCGCTTCATTTCTAACAAGTATACAAACGGATTAAAGTTGAATTCTTTCGCGGTTCTTTTTAACCGTGGCTTCACCTATCCCTTTCACACTCACCAAATCATCAGCAGTCGTAAATGCCCCATTTTGATCCCTGTAATCGACGATCTCTTGAGCTTTCTTATCCCCAACACCAACCAATAGTGCTGATAGTTCTTCTGCTGTCGCGGTATTGATATTGACCGTAATCTCAATGCCATCGTAAAGCTCTGCCTTAGTTGGGCTGTCTGCATACGCTGCAGGGCTTAACAGAATCAGAAATGTAAGAAATAGTGTTGAATATATCGTGCGCATAAATCGTTCCTTTGTTCAAAAAACGTAACTTATGCATTTGCTGCGCTAGATAAAACGCTCACCAGACAAAAATAAAGCGGGTCACCTAAGTGACCCGCTTCGTTATACATCTAATTTTCATCAACTTGTTAGCTAGCTCGCAAACCGAGTTGCTGCACTACTTTCAAGTTGCATTCTCAAGTTGTATTACTCGGCAGAAGACTACTGAGTAAATTCAAAGCTTATTGAGCTTGACCAACGATGTAGTATTCAACGTCTGCATTTTTACGCAGTACGTTTAGTACATTAGTAAGGTCTTGTTGATTACCAACGCGCTCTAACTGTGCACCAAGTTGTGTGCTGTAAGCAGGGTTGATTTCAGCCGTTACTTTAGAAAGCTCAACAACAACGATGTTACCGTCTTGATCTTTAGATTGACCGAACACAGCTTGACCGGCTTCTGGTTTCACTAGAGCGAATACAGATGCAGCTAATGGAGAATTACGGTCAATGGTTTCAAGTTCAGTAAACTCAAGGCTGTTATCCGCCAGTACCGCTTCATTACCTTGCTTAAGTTCGTTTACTAGAGAAACACCTAGCTCTACCGCTTGTTGCTCTGCTTTTACAGCAGACAATGCAGCTACAACTTGATCTTTCACTTCTGCTAAAGGAAGAACTGTTTCGTCGCGAGTCTCTTCTACACGTACAACAATAACGTGCTCAGGAGCCACTTCGATAACTTCAGAGTTCAAACCGTCTTCTTTCACTTCAGGGCTCAAGATAGCTTGCATTACTGCAGGCGTCATCAGAACTTCTGGAGCGTCAGCTTGAGAGATGAAATCAGTCGTCGTGATCTTCGCGTTGATAGCTTCAGCAGAGTCGTCTAGAGAATCTGGGAATTCAAACGCTACTTTTTCAAGTTCAGTTTGTTGCTCGTAGAACTGATCAACGGCGTGTTGGTCTAGAAGCTCTTGCTTAATATCAGTAGCAACTTCAGTGTAAGGCTGAGCTTGAGATGCTTTTACTTCGTCTAGCTTGATGATGTGGTAGCCAAAATCAGATTTAACTAAGCCAGTCGTATCGCCAATATTCTCAAGAGCGAAAGCCGCCTCTTCGAATGCTGGGTCCATAACATCGCGTTCAATCCAACCTAGGTCACCGCCAACATCTGCACTACCGAAGTCGTCAGATTTTTCTTCTGCTAGCGTAGCAAAATCAGCACCTGCATTTAGCTCGTCTAGGATAGACTGAGCTTTCGCTTCGTCATCACCTTGAACTAGAATGTGGCTAACTTTACGTTGCTCTTCAGTAGAGTACTTATCTAGATGCTCTTGGTAATATTTCTGTGCTTCCTCATCGCTAACTTCAAGTTGCGATTTAAGTGCTTCAGCAGAAAGTTCGATGTAAGACACCTTAGCCTGCTCTGGACGAGTGTAAGCCGCAGGGTTCTCTTGGTAGTACTGTTCGATTTGCTCGTCAGTTAACTCGATGGTTTTCGCTAGGTCAGCAACAGACAGTGTCACTGTGCGAATGTCACGAGTTTGAGCAATAAGCTTGCTCTGAATATCAATTTCGCCTTGAAGAACAAATTCACTGCCTTGAAGTGCAGTAACAAGTTGGTTACGCATTAGGTCACGACGCATGTATTCAGCGAAGCTTTCTGCGCTGAAACCTGCACGACGTAATGCCGATTGGTAAACTTCTTGGTCGAATTGACCAGCCGTTTGGAACTGAGGCATTTCTAGAATCATTGTACGGATTTGAGAATCACTGATTCGTAGGCCTAGAGACTCTGCTTGCTGCTCAAGTAGAACATCGTTGATCATGCGATCAAGTACTGACTTACGGAAAGACTCCACGTATGCAGGGTCTGCAAGCATTTGAGCGAAGTAATCGCCAAGTTGAGATTGCATGCGATTACGTTCGTTTTGGTAAGCTTGTTCGAACTCACCACGAGCAATTTCTGTGTTGCCAACTTTAGCTGCTGCGTTGTTACCGCCACCGGTGATGTAGCTGCCTACACCTGCGAATACGAATGACAGGATAATCAACCCAAGGATAATTTTTACCGCGATGCTATTCACGCCTTCGCGTAATCGATCCATCATAATTTAAGTGCTCTCCGGATATGAAGCATTGGCTTCAAAATAAAAATCTATTCACGCGATATTATCAGAAAAAGAAATGCGCATCAGTAGGATGCGCATAATTTAAATAAGTTCAATGTGCTTTGCACATATACTGTTTAAAAATGAAACATCATTGTTCAAACAGTAAACGCATATTACTGCCTTCCCCTCACAAAACTCGAGGTTTCAGCAACAAAATTAGTTACATGCGTCTTTAAGTGCTTTACCCGCTTTGAAGCCAGGTACTTTAGCTTCTGCGATTTGGATCTCTTCACCAGTTTTTGGGTTACGACCTGTACGAGCAGCACGAGTACGAACACTGAAAGTACCAAAGCCAACCAGTGCAACTTGGTCGCCTGATTGTAGCGTTGTGCCAACTGCTTCGATGAAAGCGTCTAGAGCGCGACCAGCTGAAGCTTTAGAGATGTCTGCGTTTTCTGCGATTGATTCTACTAGTTGTGTTTTATTCACTGTTTTTCCCCTATGTGTCATCTGTGACTACTTCTCGATGACTGTACGTTCCATTTTGGTTTTAATTTAGCCGCAAGCCTTATTACAAAAGGGCTGCCGCTTTAGTCGAATAACTTAGCGTCCAAAAAAAACGCTGACAAGCCTTTTCGGGTCTATCAGCGTAATTCTTTACTTATTTTTGCTATGCATCACTATTTTTTCACGTCGAACTCGACCCCTGACGGATCTCGTTCTAGTGCGACTTTCAGTACTTCATCAATCCATTGAACCGGAATCACCTTCAAGTCAGCGATTACGTTGTCTGGAATCTCTTCCAAATCACGTTCATTGTCTTTTGGAATCAAGACTGTTTTAATGCCACCGCGGTGCGCTGCAAGCAGCTTTTCTTTCAAGCCACCGATAGGTAAAACTTCACCACGAAGGGTAATTTCACCTGTCATACCGACCTCTGCTTTTACAGGGTTACCCGTTAAGCTAGAGACCAATGCAGTACACATTGCGATACCCGCACTCGGGCCATCTTTTGGCGTTGCACCTTCCGGTACGTGAACATGAATGTCACGTTTCTCGTAGAAATCGGTGTTAATACCCAGATTTTCTGCACGAGAACGAACCACTGTCATTGCCGCTTGAATCGACTCTTTCATCACATCGCCTAGTGAACCGGTTTGCGTTAGCTTACCTTTACCTGGCATTGATTCAGTTTCGATGGTCAGTAGATCGCCACCTACTTGCGTCCATGCTAAGCCAGTTACTTGGCCGATACGGTTGCTTTCATCCGCTTTACCGAAGTCATGACGTTGCACACCTAAGTACTCTTTCAGGTTATCAATGTTAACCGTTACAGATTTAAGGCTGTTGTCTAACAAGATATTCTTCACTGCTTTACGACAGATCTTAGAGATTTCACGCTCTAGGCTACGCACACCCGCTTCACGCGTGTAGTAACGAATGATGCCGATGATTGCAGAGTCTTCAATCTCAATCTCATTAGGCTTAAGACCGTTGCGTTGAACTTGCTTGTCCAATAGGTGGCTCTTAGCAATGTTCAGCTTCTCATCTTCTGTGTAACCCGACAGACGAATCACTTCCATACGGTCCAATAGTGGGCCCGGAATATCCATCGAGTTAGACGTTGCAACAAACATCACATCAGATAAATCGTAATCGACTTCTAGGTAGTGATCGTTAAATGCGTTGTTTTGCTCAGGGTCTAGTACTTCTAGAAGCGCAGAAGATGGGTCGCCACGCATATCAGAAGACATCTTATCGATTTCATCTAATAGGAACAGTGGGTTCTTAACACCAACTTTAGACATCTTCTGGATTAATTTACCCGGAAGTGAACCGATGTACGTACGACGGTGACCACGAATCTCAGCTTCATCACGAACGCCGCCTAGCGCCATACGTGTGTACTTACGACCCGTTGCCGCGGCAATCGAACGGCCTAGCGAAGTTTTACCAACACCAGGAGGACCAACAAGACAAAGGATTGGGCCTTTTAGTTTGTTGATACGGTTTTGTACTGCCAAGTATTCGAGAATACGTTCTTTAACACGCTCTAAGCCGTAGTGATCTTCGTTTAAGATCTCTTCCGCTTTCGCTAAATTCTTTTTAACTTTTGAACGCTTAGCCCAAGGAACGCCTACCATCCAATCAATGTAACTACGTACTACTGTTGCTTCAGCAGACATTGGCGACATCATTTTCAGTTTTTGTAGTTCTTGCTCAGTTTTTTCACGAGCTTCTTGAGGCATCTTAGAATCTTCGATCTTCTTCTTCAGAGTCTCGAATTCATCAGGCGCGTCGTCCATCTCGCCCAGTTCTTTCTGAATCGCTTTCATTTGCTCATTCAGATAGTACTCACGCTGAGACTTTTCCATCTGTTTCTTAACGCGGCCACGGATGCGTTTTTCAACTTGCAGGATATCAATTTCTGACTCCATTTGGCCCATCAAGAATTCCAGGCGTTCCGTCACATCTGAAATTTCTAGAACGTGCTGCTTATCTACCAGTTTAAGTGGCATGTGCGCAGCAATCGTATCAGCAAGGCGAGCAGCCTCATCAATACCGTTCAGTGAGGTTAGAACCTCTGGTGGAATCTTTTTGTTCAGCTTAATAAAGCCTTCGAATTGATTGATCGCACTGCGAACAACCACTTCTTGTTCTTTTTCGTCAAGTTCTGAGGTTACAACGTATTCGGCATCCGCTAAGAAAAACTCACTCTCTTTGAACTGGTGAATTTTCGCACGCTGCTGACCTTCGACAAGTACTTTTACGGTACCATCTGGCAGCTTTAGCAACTGAAGAATAGTAGCGACTGTACCTACGTTAAATAGGTCGTCGATTGAAGGCTCATCAGTGTCCGCTTCTTTCTGCGCTACAAGTAGTACTTGTTTGTTAGCTTCCATTGCCGATTCAAGGCAAGTAATCGATTTTTCACGACCAACAAACAATGGAATAACCATGTGTGGGTAAACCACTACATCACGTAGAGGTAGCACGGGGATTTCGATACGCTCGGAACGTTCCAAGTTCATATATTTCTCTCTTCCGCTTTAACTTATAAAGCAGTATATGGGGCTTAAACGACTGGATTCAATGGAAGAATAAAAAAAAGGAGGTAATTGCTTACCTCCTTTTTCAATTTGAGTGTGTAGTCTTAAAAAGACCTACTCTGCAACAGCTGCTTGGTTATCTGAGTTACTGTAAATCAATAGTGGTTCTGACTCACCATTAATTACCGACTCATCAATCACAACCTTGCTTACATCAGTTGAAGATGGCAGTTCGTACATAGTTTCTAGTAGAACACCTTCCAAGATAGAGCGTAGACCACGAGCACCCGTTTTACGGTTCATTGCTTTCTTCGCAATTGCGCGTAGGGCGTCTTCACGGAATTCTAACTCTGTATCCTCAAGTTCAAATAATGCAGCGTACTGTTTTGTCAGTGCATTCTTTGGCTCACAAAGGATTTGGATTAGCGCTTCTTCATCAAGCTCTGTCAGTGTTGTTGTAACAGGTAGACGACCAATGAATTCTGGAATCAAACCATACTTCACTAGATCTTCAGGTTCTACTTGAGTGAACAGTTCACCGATAGTTTTGGTTTCGTCTTTTGAACGCACTTCTGCGCCAAAGCCGATACCTGAACCTGTTTCTACACGTTGCTCAATCACTTTATCTAGGCCGGCAAACGCACCACCACAGATAAATAGGATCTTAGACGTGTCCACTTGCAAGAACTCTTGCTGTGGATGCTTACGACCACCTTGAGGTGGAACTGAAGCCACTGTACCTTCAACAAGTTTTAATAGAGCTTGCTGTACACCTTCACCAGACACGTCACGCGTGATCGATGGGTTTTCAGCTTTACGAGAAATCTTATCGATTTCATCGATGTAAACAATGCCGCGTTCCGCTTTCGCTACGTCGTAATCACATTTCTGAAGCAACTTCTGGATGATGTTTTCAACATCTTCGCCCACATAACCCGCTTCGGTTAGTGTTGTTGCATCTGCCATTGTGAAAGGAACGTCTAGGAAACGAGCCAGTGTTTCAGCCAGTAGTGTTTTACCACTACCAGTAGGACCGATAAGAAGAATGTTACTCTTACCTAGCTCTACGCCTTCAGCCGTCGTATCACCATTACGTAAACGCTTGTAGTGGTTATATACTGCAACTGCTAGCACTTTTTTCGCGTATTCTTGACCGATTACATAGTCGTCAAGATGCTCACGAATCTCACGCGGCGTTGGCAGCGATTCCGATTCTTTCTTTGGAAGAACATCTTTAATTTCTTCACGAATAATGTCGTTACAAAGATCGACACATTCATCACAAATGTAAACAGAAGGACCTGCGATTAACTTGCGAACTTCGTGCTGGCTTTTGCCACAGAAAGAGCAGTAAAGCAATTTACCGCTACCACCCTCTTTGCTTTTATCTGTCATTCGCTAACCTCTTAGCCTTTACTCTCTATGTTTGAGTGTATATCAATTTGAATCACTTTGCGTTAAACAATTGCCCTGCAATTATTGACCGCGGTGATTAAGAACTGAATCCACCAAACCGTATTCTACAGCCTGATCAGCAGACATGAAATTGTCACGATCTGTATCACGCTCAACAACCTCTAGAGGCTGACCTGTGTGCTCTGCCAATAGTTTGTTTAGCTTTTGCTTGATCGTTAGGATCTCTTGCGCGTGAATTTGAATATCAGACGCTTGGCCTTGGAAGCCGCCAAGTGGCTGGTGAATCATTACACGTGAGTTTGGAAGCACGTGACGCTTACCCGGTGTACCACCCGCTAGTAAGAATGCACCCATAGAGCAAGCTTGACCCATACATACTGTGCTCACGTTTGGCTTGATGAACTGCATTGTGTCATAGATAGACATGCCCGCTGTTACGCTACCGCCAGGTGAGTTGATGTAAAGATAGATATCTTTGTCTGGGTTTTCTGATTCCAAGAAAAGCAGTTGAGCCACGACAAGATTTGCCATGTGGTCTTCCACTTGACCTGTTAAGAAAATGATACGTTCTTTTAATAGACGAGAATAAATATCGTAAGAACGTTCACCACGGGAAGTCTGTTCAACCACCATAGGAACTAGTGCGTCCATAATCGATGGCATTGTATTTTTTTCTTGGTAGCTCATATTCTTATGTCCCTAAAATAAATGGCCCGAATGATTAAATCATACGGACCATTGTTAGCAGAATTGTTGACCGTACGTCAACCTTCTACGTCAGATATTACTATATTAAGCAGGTTGCTGATTCATTAGCTCGTTGAAGCTAACTTCTTTATCAGAAACTTGAGCTTTAGCGATGATTGCATCAATAGCTTGCTCTTCTAGAGCAACATTGCGCATGTTGTTCATCATTTGCTCGTTTTGCTCGTAGTAAGCAATAACTTCTGTTGGATCTTCGTATGCTGTAGCCATCTCTTCGATGATAGCTTTAACTTTCTCGTCATCAGCTTTTAGCTCTTCAGTCTTGATTACTTCACCAAGAAGAAGACCTACAACTACGCGACGTTTAGCTTGCTCTTCGAACAGCTCACGTGGAAGTTGGTCAGCAGCTTCAGTGTTGCCACCGAAACGTTGAGCAGCTTGTTGACGTAGAACACCGATCTCTTGATCGATTAGAGCAGAAGGTACGTCGATGTTGTTTTCGTTAACTAGACCGTCGATTGCTTGCTCTTTGATGCGGTTCTTAACTGCTTGCTTAAGCTCACGCTCCATGTTCTTACGAACTTCAGCTTTAAGACCTTCAACGCCTTCAGCTGCGCCGAACTTAGAAACGAATTCTTCGTTTAGTTCTGGAAGCTCACGAGCTTCAACTTTGTTCAGCTTGATAGAGAACTTAGCAGCTTTACCTTTTAGGTTTTCAGCGTGGTAATCTTCTGGGAAGTTTACTTCGATTTCGAATTCCATACCTGCTGTTTTACCAACGATACCGTCTTCAAAACCAGGGATCATGCGACCAGCACCCATCTCTAGTGGGAAGTTCTCAGCTTTACCGCCTTCGAACTCTTCACCGTCGATAGAACCAACGAAGTCGATAGTTGCACGAGAACCCGCGTCAGCAGCAGCTTCAACTTCAGTCCAAGTTGCTTGTTGCTTACGTAGAGTTTCGATCATCTCTTCAACGTCAGCTTCTTTAACTTCTACTGCTGGTTTCTCAACAGTGATGTTTTCTAGACCTTTCAGTTCAACTTCTGGGTAAACTTCAAAAGTTGCGTTGAATACTAGGTCAGCGCCTTCGTTGTTTTCAACTGGTGCGAAAGTAGGTGCGCCAGCTGGGTTGATTTTCTCTTTAACGATCGCTTCGATGAAGTGACGTTGCATTACTTCGCCCATCACGTCTTGACGTACTGCTTTGCCGTACATTTTAGCAACCATCTTCATTGGCACTTTGCCTTTACGGAAGCCATCGAAACGACGGTTTTTCGCGATGTTGCGTAGTTCAGCTGTAACTGCATCTTCGATGTTAGCAGCAGGAACAGTAATATTAAGACGGCGCTCTAGGCCTTCTAGCGTTTCAACAGTAACTTGCATTATATAAACCTCAAAACTGGCTCAGTAATCTGAGCATATGAGCCGTAACTTAGCTTTAATTCAAAAGCCGACGTTGTTGGCTGCATCCTTGTGTAGTGCTCTATCCGAACACCTAATTTAAAATCGAGCATTGATGTCTGAATTGATTATTCAACCAAACACCAGACTAATCAGCGATATCTTCGTTCTTCACGCGTCGATTAAAACGCAATAAAGCTTGTTTTCGAAAACAAGAAAGGTATCTCCGATTAGCCTCAGGACAGAAATTTTAGACGCGACATTCTAGCGATCTGTTTAATCTCTGTCGAGCCGTTCACCTCTGCATGATGATGAATGCTCTAAATTCGTCCAACTAAATGATACAAAAACGATCAAATCATCACTTAGCACAACAGAAATGGGGACAATAGCGACTTTTTCAAGGGAATCGAGGGCTTTTTTTGCTAAAAACCTTAAAAAGAGATCTTGCTCTTGTTTTACCCCTCAGAGTCGATAACTTTTTCAACAATCCCCGTTACAAACCCTTAACCTACATCCATCTGGCGACTGTCTACTTTCAGCAAACACTACCGCTATTTGCTACCATAAACGAGAGAAGACGGGCTTGATTGATTACCAAAGAAATTAGCGGAGAGCCTTCATGTTTCAAGCTTTTAGAATCCCAATACTATTAATGGCCATATACAGTCTACTGATGGTCTTTGGCGGTCATTGGGTGTGGAGTACAAGTCATGAAAGTTTGTTAAATGATCATCAATCTAAGCTAGACCGCTTTTCGGTTCATATTTCAAGCCAATTGGATAAGTTCGCGCACATTCCAGAGCTGCTTTCAAAAGACAAAGAACTGGTCGATGCCCTTCACTCTCCAAGTAACTCTGCGCAAATCGAACTCACCAATCGCTATCTAGAGCACGTAAATTCGGTGATTCAAGCGTCCGACACTTATTTATTAGACAGCATTGGCACCACTATCGCAGCCAGTAACTGGAATCTACCGCGTTCTTTTATTCGTCGAAATTTCGCTTTCCGTCCCTACTTTCAAGAAGCGATTCTTGGCAATGAAAATCAATATTTTGCGCTAGGTTCAACCTCTGGGAAACGAGGCTATTATTATTCTTACCCCGTCTCCTATGCCGCCGAGATTATTGGCGTCATTGTCGTAAAGATGGATTTATCGCTGATTGAAGCAAGTTGGAAAGGCAAACAGAGTTTTTTTGTTGCTGACGATAAAGACCAAATCGTATTCATGTCGAGTAATCCTGAATGGCTGTTCAAAAGCCTTCAGCCGCTGAGCCAAGCACAGCAAGCTCGAATTCAAGAAAGCAGGCAGTATCTCGATACCAAAATAGAAAGCCTGCACTTCTCGGGTGACTTAGAGAGTGCTACTAGCAATATTGAGTCTCCCCACAAGCTCGTCCAAGAGCAATTCTTTAGCTCATCACGCTTCTTAGCCGAACCGAAACTCACCATACGGGTATTTTCTCCGACCCACTTAGTTTGGTGGGATCTGGTGGCTTACCTAGTGGTTTTGAGCCTTATCTTTGCGATTATTTATCTAACGATGCAGCTCAATCACCATCGACAACAAAGGCGTGCCCAAATTGATAGGCTGCAATCTGAAGCCAAGCAAAAGCTAGAGTTTCAAGTACTTGAGCGCACATCAGAGCTGCACGTCGAGATTAAACATCGTATCGAAACCGAACATGTACTGAGGCAGACACAAGACGAACTCATCCAAGCCGCCAAACTAGCGGTGCTAGGGCAAATGTCGGCAAGCATTAGCCATGAGTTGAATAACCCTCTCGCTGCGATTCGCAGTTATGCCGACAACGGCCGACTGTTTCTTGCCAAAGAAAAGACCGATCGTGTCGATGACAACCTCTCGCGAATCTCGGCGCTCACTGATCGCATGGCGAAAATCAGCCACCAGCTTCGCTCCTTCGCCAAGAAATCCACCGCGGAAGAGCTACACACGTTGCAGATACTTCCCGTATTGCACTCGTCAAGAGAGCTGATGAAACCACAACTCAAGAGTGAACGAGTAAAGGTCAACGAACTTCCTGAAACCTTTGATGCTTGCGTGCTCGCCAACGCCATTCAATTGGAACAAGTGATCATTAATTTGCTGACCAACGCGATTCAGGCGATGGAACAACAAAGCGACAAGCAATTAGCTATTCTGTTAGAGGTTAGGGAATCCGACCATCAACAAACCAGCACCTTGCTGATTCATGTCGATGATAATGGCCCCGGCTTCACTTCCTCTTCGAGCGGAGATTTTTTTGAACCTTTCCATACCACCAAGAAAAACGGACTTGGACTTGGGTTATCGATTTCTCAACAAATAATCAGCGGAATCAACGGCAAGCTCGTTACCGGTCACAGCCCTCAAGGTGGCGCTCGATTCAGCATAGAGTTGCCCCTTGTTGAGCAAGAACAAAAAGAAAAAAACCAACACCCAAACCAAAAACAACAGACTGAGATTAAACCGTTAGCAAGCTAGCTATTGAACAAGCGAGTCAACCAACAAGCAAAAAACTCAGCGATAATCAGAATACAAAGAAGTAAAGGAATCACTATGTGTCACGTCTATTTCATTGATGATGAATCCGACCTAAGAATGGCGATTGAACAGAGCTTTGAGCTCGCCGATATTGAAGCGGAGTTCTTTCCCGATGCCGAATCTGCTCTGCTCGCAATTCAAGAGAACGGCTTACCCCACGTAATCATCACTGATATCTGTTTACCGGGTATTTCCGGGCATGACTTGCTCAACACCGTAATGCACAAAGACAAAGAAGTCCCCGTAATCATGATCACTGGCCACGGCGATATCTCCATGGCCGTACAAGCAATCCAAGACGGCGCGTATGACTTCATTGAAAAGCCGTTCGCCAATGAACGTCTAATCGAAACCACTAAGCGAGCGATAGAAAAACGCCAACTTACCCTTGAGAATCTTGAATTGAAGCGCTCTCTCAAGGCCAGTAAAGCGCTTGGACCAAGAATCATTGGTGACACGCAATCAATGACCGAGCTGCGTTCTATCATCACCCACGTTGCCGACACTAACGCCGATATTTTGTTGTTTGGTGAGACAGGTACGGGCAAAGAATTAGTCGCACGATCCCTACATGAGCAAAGCAGTCGACGAGAACAGAACTTTGTTGCCGTCAATTGCGGGGCGGTTCCAGAAAATCTGATTGAAAGTGAGTTGTATGGCCATGAAAAAGGCGCATTCACAGGTGCTGAGAGTAAACGCATTGGCAAGTTCGAGTTTGCTCAAGGCGGAACCCTATTCTTAGATGAGATCGAATCCATGCCGATGCAGGCACAAATTCGCCTGTTACGTGTCTTGCAAGAACGCGTCATCGAAAGAGTTGGCTCAAACGGATTGGTCCCACTTGATATTCGAGTCATCGCCGCAACCAAAGTTGACTTGAAAAAGGCAGCTGAAGAAGGAACTTTCAGACAAGACCTTTACTACCGATTGAATGTTGTCACCCTAGATTTACCGCCGTTGAGAAGCCGCCAAGAGGATATCCCAGCACTCTTCCACCACTTCTTACTGGTCGCTGCGGCACGTTATGGCAAAACAGCCCCGGCAATTCCACAGAAAGAACTGCACGAGCTTTTAGCCCACGATTGGCCGGGAAATGTACGAGAATTGCGTAACACTGCGGAGCGTTTCGTACTTTTAGGCAAGCTATCTCACTTATCAGACAGCACTTCGGAGTCGACCCAGTATTTGTCGTTAGCAGAACTGGTTTGTGATTTTGAGAAAAACACGTTAAAGCAAGCGCTTATTGAGTGTAATGGCAGCATCAAAGAGACGATGGATAGGCTGCAACTTCCCCGAAAAACACTCTACGATAAGATGCAAAAACACCAGCTAGTGAAAGAGTCATACAGACAAAACGAAAACTAAATTAGATTTGGGAGCAAGATCACCTATACTTATTTTGATAATAGGATGTTATGCAATCAAAGTAATAAGGAAATAACTATGGGTGAGAAAACAAGAGTTCCCTCGATCACCGATACTTTCGAGATAGATGGTATTTTTTATACTGACAATCATGTCGATCTATACACGCCAGAATTAGAGGCAAAAAGAGCGCTGTATGAGCAGATTGATTCAGGTTCTAGATATGGCAAGATTATCGATGAGGAGGTTTAACCCTCCTCATCACTTCGTTGTTACTTCACTATCTACTTAGTGATGATCTCTGGCCCCATCAAGGTGGTCGGTAACCATGTTGATACCCAAGGTACGTAAGTTACGATAATCAAGAACAAGAACATCACGCCAACCCACGGCAACGCTGCTTTTACCACGTTCATCATCGACATCTTCGCGACCCCGGCGGTCACAAACAAATTGAGCCCAACAGGCGGCGTTATCATCCCTATCTCCATGTTCACCACCATCATGATACCTAGGTGAATTGGGTCGATACCCAGTGCAATTGCAATTGGGAATACCAACGGCGCAACGATGATCAGCAAACCTGATGGCTCCATGAACTGCCCACCAATCAAGAGTAGAACGTTCACCACAATCAAGAAGGTGATCGGACCCAAGCCTGCAGAAAGCATAGACTCAGTGATCATCTGAGGAATGCGTTCCTCTGTCAGTACATGCTTAAGAATCAGAGCATTGGCAATGATAAACAGCAGCATGATGGTCAGCTTACCTGCATCATAGAGCGTGTCTTTGGTATCTTTGTGGAAGAAGGTTTGGAACACTTTAATCAAAGCAGGCTTTGTATTCTTCTTGTCAGCGAAAGGCCCCATATCTTTATAGATAAAGTTGGCAATAAAGAACGCGTATACCGCTGCAACAGCCGCCGCTTCCGTCGGCGTAAAGATACCGCCGTAGATACCACCCAAAATGATGACAATCAGTAGCAGACCCCAACTTGCGTCTTTTGCTGCTGCGAACATCTCACCCCAGCCCACAAACGGCTGTGCAGGAATCTTCTTAATACGTGCTGCAATGTAGATAGCAATCATCAACATCACACCCGCCAACAGGCCAGGAATCACGCCGCCTAAGAACATACGACCGACAGATACATCCGTCGCCGCAGCGTAAACCACCATAACGATGGATGGTGGAATCAAGATACCCAACGTACCCGCGTTACAGATCACCCCTGCCGCGAACTCTTTTGTGTAGCCGTTTTTGATCATACCCGCGATAACAATACTACCGATTGCCACTACCGTTGCTGGAGACGACCCAGATAACGCTGCGAACATCATACACGCCACAACCGATGCCATTGCTAAACCGCCGCGGAACCAACCCACCATTGCAATAGCAAAACGGATAATACGTTTCGCCACACCACCTGTGGACATGAAGCTAGAGGCCAAGATAAAGAAAGGAATCGCTAAGAGAGTGTAATGGCCTGCAAATGCATTAAACAGCGTTTGTGCAACGGATGCCAAAGAAGCATCTGAATGCATCAATAAGAATATGACGCTTGATAATCCGAGGGAAATCGCAATTGGTACACCGACCAACATGAAAGCAATTACCATTAAAAATAGAAATAACATTGCCATGATTAGTCTTCCTTACCGTTAGATTTTGTACCCGACTCATTCGCCTTGTTTTGCTTAGTCGAATCCAATACCGCTGTCGCGTCTTCATCAGAACCCGCTAACACATCAGCTTTCAATGCATCCAGCTCTTCTTCGGCTTCATGCCCCGCAATCATGCGGTCAAGCTTGCCTGTGACTACTTGGTAAGCAACTTGGGCAAAACGGAACGTCAGCATTGCCATACCAATAGGCAGTGCCATGTAAGGAATAAAACGTGGCAGTTTCTCGTATCGCTCGCCTTCATTCATCCAGTCGGCAAGGAACTGAAGCATCTCTGGCATTGGAATATCATCGGTCTCGTACCAAGCGCGCTCAGTCGCGAACGGGTACCAGTAATTCCATGAACCTATAAGAAGTAAGATTGAGAATGCTAGGCAGCTTGTGACGGCGATTAACGCATACACTTTGCGTAGCTTTTCTGGGGCAAGGTTGATGATCACATCAACACCAATGTGGAAGTGTTTTTTAACGCCATAAGATGCGCCCACTAACACCATCCAAGCGAACATGAACACCGTCAGTTCTAGTGCCCATAAGATATTGCCATTGAATGCGTATCGAAATACCACATTGGCAAAAGTAAGTAGCGTCATTGCGCCAAGGAAAAATGCGATTAATGACTCTTCAATCACATCCGTAACTCTTCCGACTTTGGAAAAAAAAGAGGTTTCCAGTGCTGACTCGCTAGAATTTGG
Source organism: Vibrio atlanticus (assembly GCF_024347315.1). Classification (NCBI taxonomy): domain Bacteria; kingdom Pseudomonadati; phylum Pseudomonadota; class Gammaproteobacteria; order Vibrionales; family Vibrionaceae; genus Vibrio; species Vibrio atlanticus. The sequence continues at coordinate 2,487,179 of NZ_AP025460.1, forward strand.
CTGTTCCATTTGAGGATTATCCATAATTGACTCCGCTTATAGTTATTTTAATAAGGAGTGGCGAAATGCACGCCACTCCCTTAGCGGTGTTATTGGTTTGAAGCTAACGCTGCATCGATAAGATCTGAACCGATGTCTTTTTCAAACTTCTTCCATACTGGTTGAAGCGCCGTTACCCATGCTTCACGCTGTTCAGGCGTAAGCGTACGAACCTCACCACCAGCTTCGATGATGTTGTTTTTGTTCGCTAGGTTAACTTTTGAAGATTCTGCGTTACGAGTCTCAGACACTTCTTGAACGATTGTGCCAAGTTGCGTACGTACATCTTCAGGTAGGTCTTTCCAGAAGTCGTTCGACGTTACTACCAGGTAATCAAGGATACCGTGGTTAGTTTCTGTCACGCCGTCTTGTACTTCAAAGAACTTCTTACCGTAAATGTTTGACCATGTGTTCTCTTGGCCATCGATAACCTTAGTTTGTAGGCCACCGTATACTTCTTTGAAAGACATCTTCTGTGGGTTAGCACCCAGTTGTTCAAACTGAGCAACCAATACGTCTGATGCTTGAACACGGAATTTCAAACCTTCCGCGTCTTCAGGATTGATAAGAGGTTTGTTTGCTGACATCTGTTTCATGCCATTGTGCCAAAACGCTAGTCCTTGAAGGCCACGACGCTTCATCGCGTTCTTCAGCTTTTCGCCAGACTCTGAGTTTTGGAAACGGTCAACAGCTTCTACGTCTTCAAATAGGAAAGGAAGGTCAAAAATGCGGTATTTCTTAGTGAACTTCTCAAATTTAGACAGCGATGGCGCCGCCATTTGAACATCACCATTTAACAGGGCTTCCAGTACTTTATTATCATCGTAGAGTGTTGAGTTAGGGAAAACTTGCATACAAGCTTTGCCATTCATTTCCGTGTTTACTCGCTCTTCCAGTAAAGAAGCGGCAATGCCTTTCGGGTGCTTATCGGTATTGGTTACGTGACTGAACTTAATCACAATTTCACCTGGGTCACAGTTTGCAGCAGCATTAAAACTTGTGAGCGCCAGAGCAGATACAGACAGCAGGGTAAGAGGCTTAAACATTATTATTCTCCTTAGTAAACAAAGCAGCCCTTCAATGGGAACTGCGTGCTTTCACTAAGGCAATTAGCGCGCCACATCAACACAATTCATTAACAAGCCTTTAACCACAAGGCTTCATCAGATCTACTTGCAGTTGTCGCTAACTCGCTGCAAAAATTAATGGGTGGAAAATGACACATAGAATATTTGTAAATGGGTGGAAGCTGACCAATGTATTAGTAATGAATGAGGTCTGACCAAAAGCCACATTACCGATGATGTCTTGAAGTAATTTCGACCTATCCTGTAGAGTGCTGCACAACTTAGTCAGATTTACTGTCCCACTACTTACCAAGAGTTGATACCAATGAGTCAGATCTACCATCACCCAGTACAAATTTACTATGAAGATACCGATCACTCTGGTGTGGTTTATCACCCAAACTTTCTTAAATACTTCGAGCGGGCACGCGAACATGTCTTGGGCAGCGATAAACTGGCGGAATTGTGGAATGAGCACGGACTAGGTTTTGCGGTCTATAAAGCCAACATGACTTTTCAAGATGGGGTTGAGTTCGCTGAGATCTGCGACATCCGAACCTCTTTTGAACTCGATGGAAAATACAAAACCTTATGGCGACAAGAGGTATGGCGTAAAGATGCGACTAAGCCTGCCGTGATTGGTGATATTGAAATGGTCTGCCTTGATAAAGACAAGCAACTGCAGCCAGTGCCTGCTGAAGTATTAAAAGCGATGCTTGGCGAAACGAGCTAACTTTATTTTATCTACATAGACGTAAAGAGATGAGACGGCGAAAAGCTTCTCATCTCTATCTGCATGGGTAACAAATGACCACCAAGAGTCACGGCGAAACGATACTGTTCATCCAACCGCCCCAAGCAACATTGCCAACCTGTAGAACTCTCGGTTTTCTCAGTAACATCCAACCCAACTCCACTGTATATGCTGATTTCACCATGCAATCTAATTTCATCCTGCAAGTTTGGTTGAAAATCCGAAGCGTGAAGTGGCAATGTTTGCTCCGTCAGATTGGAGAAATCGAACGAAAAGCTTCGCAACGATGTGGCTAGCCCCTTGCCCGTCGCTTTGATATACGACTCCTTCAGCGCCCACAGATCGAAAAAGCGCTCTCTTTGTTCTTCTTTGCTGAGCTCAAGTAAATCCGTCAATTCCGTATCTGAAAAGTAGTGCTTCATGATCGAGTCGATATTGGTCGAGCTTCTGGCATGTTCGATATCGACGCCTAATTGAAGTGACTTCCCTTCTCTCTGGCAAACTGCGATTAACAAATGTTCTTTGCTATGACTGATATTGAAATTCAGGCCGGTTTCTATTTGTTGTTTCTCAATTAATCTTGGCTTCCCTTTCTCACCATATTCAAAGCGCCACGCTTCAGGCATCAAATCAGAATAGCTAGACAGCACCTTTCTTAGGTAGTTTCTAACATACAGGGCCTGAATTTGAGATGAAGGCATTCGATAGCGCTCAACTTTGGCTATCTCGTCGGCCGTCAGTCTCTTTTTGAGCTGAGATACATTGTCTGGCTGGTCATTCAAGTTACTCAGAGAACATAGCCACAAATCAACAACGGGAGTTTTCATTTAACTCGAACTCACTTCTATAAATCACTCTTCAAAACACGATTGGAACAACCCAATCGAACAAATTTAACTCACCTATGAATTAAGTGGAACCTAGAGAATACGGAAGGAAAACCCCCTTCATATGAGGACTTAAAACTAATTTTTAAAATAATAACAAATTAAAACACAGATCACACTTAGCCTTACACAAGAGGCATCCATTAAATGTTACTTACAAAAATATGACATAGATCTCACCGACTTAAAATATAGAGTAAAAACACTAAAAAACAACTCATATCCATTAATTATCAACAAGTTAATTAAATTAAAAATACAAAAATCAAAACCATGCCAAATTCATCTGGTCTGAACAGATCATAGTGGCCTCTGGGAGCATTGTATCGACCACTCACCTCGGGTAGCCTGCTCAACCATTAAACAAATTCACACGTTTTCTTTGCGGATACCGACTTGTCGTTTAGTCAGACTTTGAACAGGATTTTAATGGACATCGCCTCAACATTTGAATGCCACCGTCGCGCATGAAACACCTCCCCCACACTCGTAAGTCAACGCACTTCGAAAAACTAATTTCTATCTGGTTGCCGCCACTCAGCAACCTGAATTTTCAGCTGCGCTTCCCTAAGTCTGTTTCAGATTTTCTTTCTATAGCTTTAAAAGCGCAGCCTCAAAACACGACATCACTTTCTGTGATTTCTAGTGGAGACTCATAATGAGCCAACCCGAGACAAATACACCGGAATCAGTCGACGATTCTCGACTGAATAAACGCCTTAAAGATATGCCTGTCGCTATCGTTGGTATGGCGAGCATGTTTGCAAACTCTCGCTACCTGAATAAATTTTGGGATCTTATCAGCGAAAAGATCGATGCGATTACTGAAGTACCAGATACGCACTGGCGTCCAGAAGATTACTACGATTCAGATCGTACTACGCCAGACAAGTCTTACTGTAAGCGCGGTGGTTTCATCCCAGAAGTAGACTTCAACCCTATGGAGTTCGGTCTTCCGCCAAATATCCTAGAACTGACTGATACTTCACAGCTGCTTTCTTTGATCGTTGCAAAAGAAGTACTTGAAGATGCCAAGCTGCCTGAAGGCTACGATCGCGATAAGATCGGTATTACACTCGGTGTAGGCGGTGGTCAGAAAATCGCTCAAAGCCTAAATGCTCGTCTTCAATACCCTGTTTTGAAAAAAGTCTTCAAGAGCAGTGGTATCAGCGACGACGACAGCGAAATGCTGATCAAAAAATTCCAAGACCAATACATCCACTGGGAAGAGAACTCATTCCCTGGTTCATTGGGTAACGTAATTTCAGGTCGTATTGCTAACCGCTTTGACCTTGGTGGCATCAACTGTGTAGTAGATGCTGCGTGTGCAGGCTCTCTAGCCGCAATGCGTATGGCTCTAAGTGAGCTGGTTGAAGGCCGCAGTGAAATGATGATCACAGGTGGTGTGTGTACTGATAACTCACCAACCATGTACATGAGCTTCTCTAAAACACCTGCGTTTACCACCAATGAAACCATTCAACCTTTCGACATCGACTCAAAAGGCATGATGATTGGTGAAGGCATCGGCATGGTTGCTCTTAAGCGTCTTGAAGATGCAGAGCGCGACGGCGACAGAATCTACTCAGTGATAAAAGGTGTCGGTTCTTCTTCGGATGGTAAGTTCAAGAGTATTTACGCACCTCGCCCTGAAGGACAAGCAAAAGCACTAAAACGTGCTTACGATGATGCTGGTTTCGCACCGCACACGCTTGGCCTATTAGAAGCGCACGGCACAGGTACAGCAGCGGGTGATGTGGCTGAATTTGGTGGCCTAAACTCAGTGTTCAGCGAGAACAATGAAGAGAAGCAACACATTGCGCTAGGCTCTGTGAAATCTCAAATTGGTCACACTAAATCAACTGCGGGTACTGCAGGTTTAATCAAAGCGGCATTAGCACTGCACCACAAAGTACTGCCGCCAACGATCAACGTATCGGCTCCGAATCCTAAGTTGGATATCGAGAACTCACCGTTCTACCTAAACACACAAACGCGTCCTTGGATGAAACGTGTCGACGGCACACCACGCCGTGCAGGTATCAGCTCATTCGGTTTTGGTGGCACTAACTTCCATGTTGTATTGGAAGAGTACACGCCAGAGCACGCTCGCGGTGACAAATACCGTCAGCGCCAAGTACCGCAAACACTGTTATTCAGCGCGGAATCTCGTCAAGCACTGATCAATGAGCTCAACCAGGTTTCAACTCAAGCTGCAGACGCTGTGTTCAAACTGGAAGCGCTTGCTGAGCAGCACGCTCTACGCGAAGTTAACGCTAAGCACGCTCGTCTTGGTTTAGTTGTAACTGACCAAGCAGACCTTCAAGCGCAACTGACTCAGGCTGTTTCTATGCTTGAGAGCCAAACCAAAACACATTGGCAGATGCCAAACGGTACTAGCTACCGTGAGTCGGCACTGATTGCAGAAAATGGTGCAGGTAAAGTGGCAGCACTATTTGCCGGTCAAGGTTCGCAATACCTAAACATGGGTCGTGAGCTTGCGTGTCACTACCCAGAGATGCGTCAACAGCTTGCTCAAGCGGATCAAGTATTTGGTCAGCACAAGAAAACGGCTCTGTCGCAAATTCTGTTCCCAATTCCAACTTTCACACCAGAAGCAACCAAAGCTCAAGAAGCGGTGTTAACCAACACGGCCAATGCTCAAAGTGCGATTGGTACTGTGTCTATGGGTCAGTTCGACATCATGACTCAAGCTGGCTTCAAAGCCGACATGGTCGCAGGCCACAGCTTTGGTGAGCTAAGCGCGTTATGTGCATCGGGTGTTATCTCGCAAGACGATTACTACCAGCTAGCTTTCGCTCGTGGCGATGCGATGGCAGCGACACCAGAACAAGGCGACAGTGGTACGATGTTTGCGGTCATCCTAGACGCAGACAAACTTCCAGCCGTTGAAAGCTGCATCAGCCAATTCGAAGGCGTGAGCATTGCCAACTACAACGCTCCGACTCAACTGGTTATTGCAGGTCCAACTGCGACGGTTCAACAAGCAGCGCAAGCGCTAACAGAACTAGGCTTCAAAGCGATTGCTCTGCCAGTGTCTGGTGCTTTCCACACACCGCTTGTTGCTCACGCTCAAAAACCATTTGCTTCTGCAATTGACAAAGCTTCATTTAGCGCTCCAACGCTGCCGCTTTACTCGAACGCAACGGGCAAACTGCACAGCAAAGACGCTAAAGCGATCAAGAAAGCGTTCAAGCAACACATGCTGCAATCGGTTCGTTTCAGTGAACAAATTGAAGCGATGTATGAAGCCGGTGCGCGTGTATTCGTTGAGTTCGGTCCGAAGAACATTCTTCAAAAACTGGTTGAGAAAACATTGGCTGATAAGAACGAAGAGCTTTACGCAATCAGTATCAACCCAAGCCCTAAAGGCGACAGTGACCAACAGCTTCGTTTAGCTGCGGTTCAACTGTGTGTGGCAGGTGTTTCATTAGACAACATTGACCCTTACCAAGCTGACATTGCTGAACCTGCAAAGGCATCACCAATGAACATCAAGCTGAATGCAACCAACTACATCAGCCCTGCTACTCGTAAGAAAATGGATCAATCATTGGCTTCGGGCAACGTCACCGAAAAGACTGAGATTGTTGAAGTGAAAGTTGAAGTCGAGAAAATCGTGGAAAAAGAAGTGATTAAAACAGAAATCGTTGAAGTACCTGTGGCTGCTCCTCAAGCTTCAAATGTACAACAGTCAACTGCTCCAGCACCAAGTGCACAAGTAGTAACAGCAGCTCAGCAGCCACAAGTGGCGCAATCTGCACCAGCGACTATTCAGCCAGCAGCTCAAGTAACAGTTGATGAATCTTCACTGCAATCGTTCTTCAATGCTCAACAACAAGCAGCAGAAGTACATCAGCAATTCTTGGCGATTCCTCAGCAATACGGTGACACATTCAACACCCTAATGTCTGAGCAAGCGAAAATGGCAACAGCAGGCGTAGCAATTCCTGAGAACCTACAGCGTTCTATGGAAATGTTCCACCAGCACCAAGCTGAAACGCTAAAAGCGCACGCTCATTACCTAGAAATGCAAGCGCACAGCAACAACTCAGCACTTAATATGCTGACGCAAGGTTCAGTACAAACGGCACAACCAACCTTCGTTGCGCCAGTAAATGCTCAACCAGCGATTCAAGCTCCAACTACTCCAGCAGCTATCGTCCAACAGGCGGTAGCTCAAGTACAGACTGCTCCTGTACAAGCTCAGCCTGTTCAAGCTGCGCCGGTTCAAAATACAACAACTCAGAAAGCTCCAGTACAGAAAACCGCTCCTGCTCCACAAGTAGCGGCTCAAGCGGCAGCGCCTGTTGCAGCTCAACCTGTGCCAGTTAAAGCGCAACCGGCTCCTGTGGCTGCACCAGTAGCAGTACAATCAGCAGATGCTGAGAAAGTGATGCTAGAAGTGGTCGCCGAGAAAACGGGTTACCCAACAGAAATGCTTGATCTAGAAATGGACATGGAAGCAGACCTTGGTATCGACTCAATCAAGCGCGTAGAGATCCTTGGTACCGTTCAAGACGAAATGCCGAATCTACCTGATCTGAACCCTGAAGATTTAGCTGAGTGTCGTACTCTTGGTGAAATCGTCGAGTACATGAACAGTAAAAGCATGAACAGCAAGATGCCAGCATCAGCGCCTGTGGCAGCACAGCCAAGCGCAACTGCTCCTGTTCAAGCCGCTAACGGTCTTGATGCGAAAGTCGTTCAACAAACCATGCTAGAAGTGGTTGCTGAGAAGACAGGTTACCCAACGGAAATGCTTGATCTAGAAATGGATATGGAAGCAGACCTTGGTATCGACTCAATCAAACGTGTTGAGATTCTTGGTACGGTTCAAGATGAACTGCCTACTCTTCCAGAGCTAAATCCTGAAGACTTAGCAGAGTGTCGCACTCTTGGCGAGATCGTTGCTTACATGAACAGCAAGCTTCCGGCTTCTGCTCCTGTAGTCGCTCAAACTGCAGCAACTTCAGTTCAAGCAGCTAGCGGTTTAGATGCCGCTGTCGTTCAGAAAACCATGTTAGAAGTGGTAGCAGAGAAGACGGGCTACCCGACTGAAATGCTAGACCTAGCAATGGACATGGAAGCTGACCTTGGTATCGACTCAATCAAGCGTGTTGAAATTCTAGGTACGGTTCAAGACGAACTACCGACTCTTCCAGAGCTAAACCCTGAAGACTTAGCTGAATGTCGCACTCTAGGCGAAATCGTAGCCTACATGAACAGCAAGCTTCCGGCTTCTGCTCCAGCAGCTCAAGTATCTGCACCAGCGCAAGCAGTCTCAAACGGTTTAAACGCCGAGCAAGTTCAAAGCACAATGTTGAGCGTAGTGGCTGATAAAACGGGCTACCCAACAGAAATGCTAGACCTAGCAATGGATATGGAAGCAGACCTTGGCATCGACTCAATCAAACGTGTTGAGATCCTTGGTACGGTTCAAGACCAGCTACCAACATTGCCAGAGCTGAACCCTGAAGATCTAGCTGAGTGTCGTACACTAGGCGAAATCGTTGCTTACATGAACAGCAAGCTAGGCGCTAATGAAGCTCCTAACGCAGCGCCTGCTCCAGAAGCAGCTACAGCCTCAGTAGAAAGCGCAAGCAACGACCTAAATCCTGCTCACGTTCAATCAACAATGATGGAAGTGGTTGCCGACAAAACAGGCTACCCAGCAGAAATGCTCGACCTAGCGATGGACATGGAAGCAGACCTTGGTATCGACTCAATCAAACGCGTTGAGATCCTAGGTACGGTTCAAGACCAGCTACCAACGCTGCCAGAACTGAATCCTGAAGACTTAGCTGAGTGTCGTACGCTTGGTGAAATCGTTACCTACATGCAAAGCAAGCTATCCGCTGCTGCACCCGTAGCGACTCCTAAAGCTGAATCAGTAACGCCTATCGCAGAAACAGCGACAGCGGAACTTCCTCCACACAATGAGGTAGCGCTAAAAAAGCTACCAGCGGCAGATAAACTCGTCGATTGTTTCTCAAAAGACGCTTGTGTCGTGATCACAGATGATGGTCACAACGCCGGTGTTCTAGCAGAAAAGTTGACCGCTAACGGCATTCAAGTTGCCGTAGTGCGTAGTGCCCTTTCTGCCGCGTCACCTTTAAACAGTGAAATCGCAAGCTACACACTCAACAGCGTCGATGATGCTGGTGTGACTGCGGTTATTAACGACATCGAAGCAGACCTTAAAACGTCGAACAAAGTGATTGCTGGCTTCATTCACCTACAAGCTATCGTTGATGCAAAACAAAGCAACGAGCAAGCGGTTAACTTGAATGCAGACTCAAGAGCTTCGCTAACCACAGCGTTCTTGTTCGCGAAGCACCTAAATGGCCAACTGAATGCTGTTTCTGGTCGCAGCGTGTTCTTCACGCTAAGCCGTATCGATGGTGGCTTTGGTTACCTAGATACTAAGCAACTAGCAAATGCAGAACTTAACCAAGCCGCGTTGTCTGGTCTAACTAAGACACTGAGCCATGAATGGTCAAACGTATTCTGCCGTGCATTAGATGCTGACGCTTCGATTGATGCTCGTCACCTAGCTGAAGCTATCACAGGCGAACTGTTCGATATCGATACCAACACGGTTGAAATCGGCCTTAGCCATGCGGAAAACGGGGAATCTGGTCGTGCAACATTGATTGCGACAACACCAGGTGATGCGCAAACCAAAAACGCAGGTGCTCAGCTCACCAAGAGCGACAAAGTTCTGGTGACGGGTGGCGCTAAAGGCGTGACGTTTGAATGTGCACTGACACTTGCTAAGCAATGTAAGTCTCACTTCATTCTTGCAGGTCGTAGTAAGCATATTACTTCAGCTGAGCTACCTCAGTGGGCACAAGGCAAGCAAGAGAAAGAGCTAAAACCAGCGGCTATCGCTCACCTACAAGCAACAGGTGACAAACCAACGCCGAAGAAAGTTGATACCTTGCTAAAACCGGTATTGAGCAGCCTTGAAATCAACGCAGCACTTGCCGCTTTCAACGAGATTGGCGCGAGCGCTGAGTACCTAAGCCTAGATGTATCGAACCATGAGTCGGTAGCGAAAACACTGGCGAATTTCGACGGCATCACGGGTCTTATCCACGGTGCAGGTGTACTGGCTGACAAACACATTCAAGACAAAACACTTGATGAACTGAACATGGTTTACGGCACGAAAGTGGGCGGACTAGAAGCGGTTCTTGGTGGTCTTGATAGCAGTAAGCTAAAACTGATTGCGATGTTCTCTTCGGCGGCGGGCTTCTACGGAAACACAGGCCAAAGTGATTACTCAATGTCTAACGAAATCCTAAACAAAGCGGCTCTGCAACTGTCTGCTCGCTACCCTCAAGCGAAAGTGATGAGCTTCAACTGGGGACCGTGGGACGGTGGCATGGTCAACGCAGCACTGAAACGTATGTTCACCGAGCGCGGCGTGTATGTTATTCCTCTTCAAGCAGGTGCAGAACTATTTAGTTCTCAACTGCTGAACGAAACTGGCATTCAACTGCTGGTTGGTACTAGCATGCAAGGTTCTGACAACAAGGAAGATGCTGTAAAAAAGCTTAATGCGGAGTCTGTGCATCTTGCAGAGAGTCCGCTGAATAAAAGCATTACTGTGACACGTAATCTTGATCCTAAGGCATTGCCTTTCATTCAAGATCACTGCATTGCCGGTAACCCAGTGTTACCGACAGTGTGTGCCATTCAATGGATGCGTGAAGTCGCTGAGCAACTGTTAGGGGTGAACGTTAGCGTTCACAACTACAAACTGCTGAAAGGTGTGATTTTTGATACTGATGAAGTGCAAGAGCTAACGCTTGTCTTGTCTGCAGACACTAAGAAGCCGTCCTCTGATGCTAAATCAAAAGGTCAGCTAAAAGCAGTGATCAGTTGCCAAGGGCGACCACAGTATCAAGCTCAGTTGCAAGTTGCCTCTGTGCAAGTGTCTGAAGATGTTCAACAAGCGTCGACAAAGCGCTTTGAAGCCAACACTTCAGCACCTGTAACAACGGCACAAGCTTTATACAGCGACGGCACTCTGTTTCATGGACCAAGACTGCAAGGTATTACCTCAGTTGAACGTTTTGACGACTTAGGCTTATTGGCTCAATGCCAGTTGCCTCAGATTGAAAACAGCGACTGCGGATCATTTATTCCTAAGCAAGGTTTTGGTGATAGCCAGCCATTTGCTGAAGATTATCTGTTGCAAGCCATGCTGGTATGGGCTCGATTGAAGTACGGCGCGGCAAGCCTACCGTCTGCAATCGGTGAGTTTATTTGCTACGCACCGATGCACAATGGTGACCAAGGTTGGCTAGAGCTGAGCGTAATAAAAAGCACGGCTCGTTCACTGCAAGCTGATATCTCGCTTTACCACCAAGATGGTCGTTTAAGCGCAGTAATAAAAGGTGCCAAAGTCACTATCAGCAAGAGCTTAAATGACGCATTTTTACCGAAATCTAGCTCAGCAGTGTCGAAGAAAGAGGCGACTAAGAACCCAGAAAAGGAGCAATTGTCATAGTGACTGTTCCTACTAATAAAGCGATGCCATTGCGCATCGCTCTTTTAGCTCAGCCAGCAAACGTGGCTGAGCTTTCTGCCGACTTATTCCCCTCGTTCCCTGAAATGGTTTCTGTTGTGGTTGATGGCAATTTTAATCAAGCACTTACTCAAGCAATTGAGGCAGTCAATCAAGGTAATGTCGTTAAGCTTGGTTTGGATTCTCACTCACCATCATTGTTGATGTTGAGTGCACTGACCGCTGCTCAGAATAAGATTCATCCACACGCTTATCTAGCGAGTTTTGTAGATGCAGCTACCGAAGATAGCGTTCAGCTTTCTCTGGATATTGCGCGCCGCCCCGCGACAGATTTAAGCCATCAACAACAATATTCTGCACTTTCTGCTTCGCTGCAGTTTGATGAATTGTTGAGTATGGTTAATGCGATATCGAGCCGTTCATTACCGAGCCGTTCATTGCCGAGCCATTCATTACCTAACCATTACTGGTTCACTGAGCCGAACAAAGCACGTGTTGCTGCGTTAACTTTCAGTGACGATAGCCCAAAAGCCACCAGCCTGATATTGACTCAAGCGACCGGTTTGCACGAACCAAAGCCATTGCTATCCAGCGAGCGTTTGATGTTTGTGGTTTCTGGCAATGACCAAGCCGAATTGGTTTCTCAGCTAGCTTCACTAAGAGCAGAGCTTAAATGCGTTGACGAAGCGGCAGACCGCGAACTTGCTATCGCCAGCTTGATGCATTCAAACCTAAGCCATTTCCAAAGCGCTCAACACAATATTGGCCTTGGTACGAATATCGTGATTCAGGCGGCTTCAATTGATGCTGCACTACAAGAGATCACAGCGCTAGAAAATGCGTTGCCAAAAGTAATGGCTGACAATAGCCACTACAAAACGCCAGCAGGCAGTTGTTTCTCACCGAAGCCTCAAAGTAAAGGTGGCGTTGCATTTGTTTACCCTGGTGTTGGCACGGTTTATCCCGGTATGTTGCGCGAATATCACCACCATTTCCCACAGTTATTTGCTCGTTTAGAACGTGAAGGTAACTTGAAAGAGATGCTGCAGGCTGACAAAACCTACGCTGAAGATTCGCAAGAAATGTCGCTCAGTGAATTGGCAATTGCAGGCGTCGGCAGTAGTTATCTGTTAACACAACTGCTGTGTGATGAATTCAAAGTGCAGCCAGACTTCGCCTTGGGTTACTCCAAGGGTGAAGCTTCCATGTGGGCCAGCTTAAATGTTTGGAAAAACCCACATGCGCTGATTGAGATGACTCAAACCAGTCCTATCTTCACCACGGCTATTTCTGGTGAACTCACCGCAGTGCGTCAAGATTGGCAGCTAAACAGCGACGAAAGCATCCAATGGAATAGCTTTGTGGTTCGCAGTGATGCACAAGCGATTGAGGCTCTGTTACCAGAGTTTCCGCGCGCTTATCTCGCTATCATCCAAGGTGATACTTGCGTGCTAGCAGGTTGTGAAAGCACATGTCGTGCATTGCTCAAGAAACTGGGTAAACGTGGCATTGCCGCTAACCGTGTTACTGCAATGCACACCACGCCAGCGTTGAGCCAGCATAGCCAAGTGCAAGAGTTTTACACGCAACCACTGTTCGACGAGTTGCCAAAGCATATCCGCTTTATCAGCGCAGCAGGTCTACCGACTGGCGCACCAATCAATATCGACAGCGACAGCATCGCCCTTTCGATTGCCGACACTTTCTGTTCAACGCTGGATTTCACCGCGTTGATCCAGAGTGCACGTCAACAAGGTGCTCGCCTGTTTGTAGAAGTCGGTGCCGATCGTCAAACCAGCACATTGATCGACAAGATCAATCGTGGTGACAACGTAGCCGACCAATACTGCACAATCACTTCCAATGCCAAAGGCGGTGACGATATTGTCACGCTCATCAAATGCATTGGTCAGCTCATTACTCATCAAATTCCACTGTCTGTCGAGCCCCTTATTCAAGGGCTAGAACAACAGATCACCACCGCTAAGCAATTAAGTGGTGTGTCTAAAGGCAGCGCAGTGAATCATCAAGGAGAGCTAGTATGAGTTCTCAATCGAAGCCATCTCAATATCAAGCTCAAGCTCAGAACAAACAGCAAGTGAAGTGCAATAAGATCGCGATTGTCGGTATTGCTAACCAATACCCAGAAGCTGATACGCCAAAAGACTTTTGGCAAAACTTGCTGGATAAAAAAGATTCTCGAACCACATTAAGCGCTGAAAAGTTAGGTGCTAAACCTGAAAGCTATCAGGGCGTGCAAGGCGAATCAGACCGCTTTTACTGTGACAAAGGCGGCTACATCGAAAACTTCAATTTCGATAACAATGGCTACCGCTTAACAGCAGAATCATTCAACGGTGTTGACCAAAGTTTCCTATGGGCTTTGGATACCAGTCGTAAGGCGTTAGTCGACGCTGGCATTGATTTAAATGCCGATGTTTTAGAGCGCACAGGCGTGATCATGGGTGCCCTTTCGTTCCCAACCACACGTTCAAACGACTTGTTTCTGCCGATGTATCACTCGGTAGTCGAAAAGGCACTACAAGCTAAATTGGCTAATGACCAGTTTTCACTGCTACCTACCAATGAAACCGCGCAAGACCTCAATCCTATCAATGGTGCTGCAGCACATAACGCCTCTAAGTTAGTGGCTGATGCATTGGGTTTAGGTAACGTACAACTGAGTCTAGATGCCGCATGTGCAAGCTCAGTGTATTCATTGAAGTTAGCGTGTGATTACTTGAACACAGGCAAAGCCGACATGATGTTGGCAGGCGCGGTATCTGGTGCTGACCCATTCTTTATCAATATGGGTTTTTCCATCTTCCACGCTTACCCTGACCACGGTGTGTCGGTTCCGTTTGATAGCAACAGTAAAGGTCTGTTTGCTGGCGAAGGTGCGGGGGTTTTAGTCCTAAAACGCTTAGCTGATGCAGAGCGTGATGGCGACAATATTTACGCAGTCGTCAGCGGTATTGGCTTGTCGAACGATGGCCGAGGCCAGTTCGTATTAAGCCCAAACAGCAAAGGACAAGTCCAAGCCTTTGAACGCGCTTACGAGGCTTCGAACTTATCACCAGACAGCATTGAAGTGATTGAGTGTCACGCAACCGGCACACCATTAGGTGACAAGGTTGAGTTAACCTCAATGGAGCGTTTCTTTGCTGACAAATTGAATGGTTCTAACCCGCCATTAATTGGCTCTGCGAAGTCCAACCTCGGTCACTTGCTGACTGCGGCAGGTATGCCAGGGATCATGAAAATGATCTTTGCGATGAAAGAAGGTGTACTTCCTCCAAGTATTAATTTGGACAAGCCACTATCGTCGCCAGAAGGTTTATTTGGTTCACAGACTCTGCCAACACAGGTTCAACCTTGGCCAAGTAAAGCGGGCAACCCAGAGCGCTGCGCAGGTGTTTCTGTATTTGGTTTCGGTGGTTGTAACGCACACTTACTGCTTGAAGCGTATTCTGACACCAGTCATATAAACCAGACCCTAGAGTCAGCGTCTCCAAGCCTACAGCCGTCTAATTTAAGCATTACTGGTCTAGCGTCTCACTTCGGTTCTCTGCAAAGCATCAATGCGCTAAGCACCGCGATTGAGACCAACAACGATGCTTTCATTGCCTTGCCTAAGAAACGCTGGAAAGGCTTAGACCAACATCCAGAATTACTGAATCAGTTTGGTTTACACGGCATTCCAAATGGCGCGTACATCGATCAATTCGATCTAGACTTCCTTCGCTTCAAAGTGCCGCCAAATGAAGATGACCGTTTGATCTCTCAGCAGTTGCTACTGATGAAAGTCGCAGACGAAGCGATCAAAGATGCCAAGCTCGTAGCAGGCCAAAAGGTTGCAGTACTCGTTGCGATGGAAACAGAGCTTGAGATGCACCAATTCCGTGGACGCGTAAACCTGCATAGCCAACTGGCTGACAGCTTTGCCAACATGGGTATTGAGCTGACACAAGACGAATACCAAGCGCTAGAAACCATCGCGATGGACAGTGTGATGGACGCAGCCAAGCTGAACCAGTACACCAGTTTCATCGGCAATATCATGGCTTCACGCATCTCTTCATTGTGGGACTTTAACGGCCCTGCCTTTACGATTTCAGCCGCTGAACAGTCAGTTGCTCGTTGTATCGATGTCGCACAAAACCTCATGTCGCAAGAATCTATGGATGCCGTTGTAATTGCAGCCGTTGACCTTAGTGGCAGTGCAGAACATGTGATTCTGAAGAACAGCGTGAGCCCAGTGTCACTTGCTCCAAAATTCGGACAACCGCAAGACGGCTGTTGGAATGTGGGCGAAGGCGCAGGTGCAATTGTTCTTGTTGAAGAGAGTCGAGTGGTGAGCAACCAAGATACGGCTTACGGCAGCATCAACGTATTGGCTTTTGGTTCAAGCGAGAATAACAACGCCGTTGTTGATGAGTTACTGACTCAAGTTGGTATCAGCTCGAACGATGTTTCTCTGCTTGAACTTAACCATGCACCACAGTCTTCATCTCATCAGTCTTCATCTCTAAGTTTAGGGAACACAAAGACGACTCAAGCAAGTCAACGTGTGGGTCATTGCTCTGCAGCTTCTGGCATGGCAAGCCTGCTACACGGTCTGCTCAACCTTAACCTTGCACCTCTGAATCCGAATATCAGCTCTAAAAATGCGATTGTTGCCAACATCAGCGAAGGACAATGTTCACAGCTGCTACTAAGCCAATCGGGTGTTGAATCTCAATCACTTTCTGTTCGTTTAAGCAGTGAACTGGCGAGTGATGCTAAACGTCAATTAGTTAAGCAAGTGACATTAGGTGGTCGCGATATCTATCAACATATTGCCCAAACCCCAGTGACTAACTTAGCAACGATTCAACAGAAAGCTTCTGGCAAACAAGCAGCAAGAGTGGCGTCTATTCCAACGACAGCAAGCATTCAAGCAGCACTTGCGCAAAAAGAGTTAGAGAAGAAAGCATTAGCGCAGAACGCGGTAGAGCCAGTCATCGAAACTCCTAAATCAGTATCCCCTACTCTGGCGCCAACTCGCCACAGTCAGCTAACAGGTAACCACAGCAATATGACTCATGTCCTATCCGCTAAAAATGGCGCGTCTCAAATCGACGCTAATACGGATGCAGCATTACAGCCGTCTGTAACACCACACAACCAAGCTTTTGCTCAAAACCAACAAGTAGCGCAGCAAGTACACAAAGCATTCCTGCACACTCGTGCCCAAGGCATGCAAATGGCTGATGCACTATTGAAAGCACAGTTAAACGCAGTGACATCTGGTTTAGATAGCAATGCCATTTCTCTACAAACGAATGGTCAGCAAACATCAGCTCAGCCTGTTCAAGCTCAATCAACTCAGGTTCAGTCAACACCAGTCAAAGTACTTGCAACGCCAGCACCAGTAAAACCTATCCGTAAGCCATGTATCTGGGATTACGATGATCTGGTTGAATACGCTGAAGGCGATATTGCGAACGTATTTGGCCCTGATTACGCGATCATCGATAGCTATTCGCGCCGCGTTCGTTTGCCAACCACCGATTACCTATTGGTATCTCGTGTAACCAAGCTCAACGCGACCGTTAACGAGTACAAGCCAAGCACCATGACTACGGAATACGACATCCCAGTTGATGCGCCGTATCTTGTTGATGGTCAGATCCCTTGGGCTGTTGCAGTTGAATCTGGTCAGTGTGATCTAATGCTGATCAGCTACCTAGGCATTGATTTCGAAAACAAAGGCGAGCGTGTTTATCGCCTGCTTGATTGTACGCTGACTTTCCTTGGCGACTTGCCTCGTGGTGGCGATACGCTGCGTTACGATATCTCAATCAACAACTTTGCTCGCAATGGCGACACGCTGCTGTTCTTCTTCTCGTACGAATGTTTCGTTGGCGACAAGATGATCCTCAAAATGGATAACGGCTGTGCGGGCTTCTTCACGGACGAAGAGCTAGCAGATGGCAAAGGTGTGATTCACACTGAAGATGAAATCAAGGCTCGTAAGCTTGCAACTAAGCAACGCTTCGACCCTATGTTGCACTGCCCTAAAACCCAGTTTAACCACCAAGAACTGCGTCATCTGCTGACTGCCAACATTGCAGAATGTTTTGGTCCAACTCACCAATCCAATAGCCACCAGCCTTCTCTATGCTTCAGCTCAGAGAAGTTCATGATGATCGAAAAGGTTAGCCGTGTTGAACCGCAAGGCGGCACATGGGGACTTGGTCTGATTGAAGGTCACAAGCAACTAGAGCCTGAACACTGGTACTTCCCTTGCCACTTCAAAGATGACTCGGTAATGGCTGGTTCTTTGATGGCAGAAGGTTGTGGTCAACTGCTTCAGTTCTTCATGATGCACCTTGGCATGCACACGCTTGTTCAAAATGGTCGTTTCCAACCGCTTGAAAATGCCCCTCAACAAGTACGCTGTCGTGGTCAAGTTCTACCACAATCGGCAGAACTTACTTACCGCATGGAAGTGACTGAGATTGGTCTAAGCCCTCGCCCATACGCAAAAGCTAACATCGATATTTTGCTCAACGGCAAAGTGATCGTTGATTTCCAAAACTTGGGTGTGATGATCAAAGAAGACGACGAATGTACTCGTTACCTGCCTTCTTTAGAAACAGCTGTCGCGACCCCTGTTATCGAAAGCTTGGACCATAAAAGCTTGGGCCATACGCCAGCAGTGAACCAACAAGCTTCAGCAAATGCGCCATTGATGGCTCAAATTGAAGACCTAGAAACGGCACCAAACAAAGGTGTCGTTCCTCTTCAACACGTTGAAGCGCCGGTAACTCCAGATTACCCGAACCGCACACCCGATACGGTTCCATTCACGCCTTATCACATGTTCGAATTCGCGACTGGCGATATCGAGAAATGTTTCGGTCCTGATTTCTCTATCTACCGTGGCATGATTCCACCACGTACTCCGTGTGGCGACCTACAGCTAACTACTCGTGTTGTTGAGATCGACGGTAAGCGTGGCGACTTCAAGAAGCCTTCATCGTGTATCGCTGAATACGAAGTGCCAGAAAATGCATGGTACTTTGATGAAAACAGCCACCAGACCCTAATGCCTTACTCGGTATTGATGGAGATTTCACTGCAGCCAAACGGCTTCATCTCAGGCTACATGGGCACCACACTGGGCTTCCCAGGTGAAGAACTGTTTTTCCGTAACCTAGACGGCAGCGGAAAAATGTTGCGTAACGTCGACTTACGCGGCAAAACGATCACCAACGATTCTCGTCTGCTTTCAACGGTAATGATGGGCACCAACATCGTACAGAGCTTCAGCTTCGAACTGAGCACTGACGGCGTACCTTTCTACCAGGGTACAGCGGTATTTGGTTACTTCAAAGGCGCAGCCCTGAAAGATCAGCTGGGTTTGGACAACGGTAAAGTAACTCACCCTTGGCACGTTGATAACAACCGTACACCGGATGTAAACATCAACCTACTAGACAAAACGACGCGTTACTTCAATGCACCCGTTTCTGCTACTGGTGAAGTGCAAGAGCACTACCAACTGGCTGGCGGTCGCTTGAACTTTATCGATACGGTGCAGATCACCAGCGATGGTGGTAAAGACGGTCTGGGTTACCTATACGCTGAGCGTACGATTGACCCAAGCGATTGGTTCTTCCAATTCCACTTCCATCAAGATCCGGTAATGCCAGGCTCTCTAGGTGTCGAAGCGATCATCGAGCTAATGCAAACCTACGCGCTGAACAAAGATCTCGGCGCTGGCTTCCGCAATCCGAAGTTTGGTCAAATCCAATCTGAAGTGAAATGGAAATATCGTGGTCAGATTAACCCTCTGAACAAACAGATGTCTCTGGATGTACATATCACGGCAATTAAAGACGAAGACGGTAAACGTATCATCGTTGGCGACGCAAACCTGGGCAAAGATGGTCTGCGTATTTACGAAGTGAAAGACATCGCGATTTGTATCGAAGAAGCCCCTGCGAACGATAAAGCATAAGCCGCCATTAGTGACAGAGAACTAGGAAAGAATTTAGTATGACAACTCAAACTACAATCAATAACGAAAAGCTATCTCCGTGGCCTTGGCAGATCGAAGAGAGCACAACTCGCTTTGATAACGCAGCAATGTCGACAATATTGAAAGACTTAAGCCTTGCTTGTTACGTCGTGAACCACCCAGAAAAAGGTTTAGGCGTAAGCCAAAAATCTGAGATTGCATCGGGCGACTCAGCAAGTGCAGCGAACAGCCAGCCTGTTAGCGCTTTTGCTCCTGCACTCGGTACACAAAGCTTGGGCGACGAAGATTTTCGTCGCTGTCATGGCGTGAAATACGCTTACTATGCAGGCGCAATGGCAAACGGCATTTCATCTGAAGAGTTGGTGATTGCGCTTGGCCAAGCTGGCATTCTTTGTTCATTTGGCGCGGCGGGCTTAATCCCGTCTCGCGTTGAGCAAGCGATCAACCGTATTCAAGCAGCACTGCCAAACGGTCCTTATGCGTTTAACCTGATTCACAGCCCAAGCGAACCCGCTCTAGAGCGTGGCAGTGTAGAGCTGTTTTTGAAGCACAAAGTGAAAACGGTTGAGGCTTCTGCCTTCTTAGGTTTAACACCGCAAATCGTTCACTACCGTGCCGCGGGCCTTAGCCGTGATCCACAAGGTGAGATTCAGATCGGCAACAAAGTTATTGCTAAAGTAAGCCGTACTGAAGTCGCGAGTAAGTTCATGCAACCAGCTCCAGCTAAAATGCTGCAAGCTCTAGTTGATGAAGGTCGAATCACAGCAGAACAGATGGAACTGGCACAGCTGGTTCCTATGGCTGATGACATTACCGCAGAAGCCGATTCTGGTGGTCACACCGACAACCGTCCGCTAGTAACACTGCTACCAACGATTCTAGCGCTGAAAGAGCAAATCCAAGCTCAGTATCAATTCAAAACACCGCTACGTGTCGGTTGTGGTGGTGGCGTAGGTACACCTGATGCTGCTCTAGCGACGTTTAACATGGGTGCGGCATACATTGTTACCGGTTCAATCAACCAAGCGTGTGTTGAGGCTGGCGCGAGCGAACACACACGTAAGCTGCTTTCGACAACTGAAATGGCTGACGTGACTATGGCTCCGGCAGCAGACATGTTCGAAATGGGCGTGAAACTACAAGTGGTTAAGCGTGGCACCTTGTTCCCAATGCGTGCCAACAAACTGTATGAGCTATACACACGTTACGACTCGATTGAAGCAATTCCAGTTGAAGAACGTTTAAAGCTAGAGAAGCAGGTATTCCGTTCAACACTGGATGACATTTGGGCAGGGACTGTGGCGCACTTTAACGAGCGCGATCCTAAACAGATCGAACGCGCTGAAGGCAACCCTAAACGTAAAATGGCGTTGATCTTCCGTTGGTACTTGGGTCTTTCTAGCCGTTGGTCAAACACCGGCGAACAAGGTCGTGAGATGGATTACCAAGTATGGGCAGGCCCGGCACTTGGCGCATTCAACGCATGGGCGAAAGACAGCTACCTAGATGATTACCAGCAGCGTAATGCAGTCGACCTAGCAAAACACCTAATGCACGGCGCAGCCTACTTGGCTCGTGTTAACCTGCTGACTTCGCAAGGTATCAAGCTTGATCCTGAACTAGCACGCTGGAAGCCGACGCAAAGAATGGCTTAAGTGCCGAGTAGCTAGCTAAATTTTACCAAATAAAAAAGCGACATTAATTAGGTCGCTTTTCTTTGAATCATCGAAATGTCATTGCAGTCGTTGGTTATTTGATCGCTTTATTTAGCTTCTCGCCAACCACATCTAAACGCCAACCTTGCATAACATCTGGCAGCTTTTCAGGATTGCGATCGTACTTCCAAATCCAGCTTAACACTTGATTAAGTTGCTTCTTCGACGCCAAAAACTCAGTCGCTAAACCACTGTGTTGCGATGCTGTTTTCACTTCATCTTTCAACACTTTGAAGAGTTGCTTGTAACCTGGGTAGTCCATTAAACGTTCTACTGGCGCAGGGTACTCTTCTTCTGGCGTATGCTCAGCTAACTTAACGATTGAACTGATTTTAGCGCCATGGCGACGTACAGAGCGGTAATCAAAACCTTCTTGCTCCATGTGCTTAGGGTCTTTCATCGCAAAACGCGCCACAGCCCATAGGTCTTGTTCTTTGAAGACAAAGTTCAGCGCTAAGTCACGCTTAATCGCTTCTTTTAAACGCCAAGTTGCTAGCGGTCTTAAAATAGCTAGCTGCTGAGGCTTTAGCTGCCACGCGCCTTTAATATCAAGGTAAGCGTTATCTGGGTTTGCTTTACGGATGCGCTTAGCCACTTGTAAATCAGACTCTTGCTGTGCCGCTTCCCACCAGCCCGCTTCCATCACTTTTTCTAGAAGCTTGTTGTACATTGGCATCAAGTAGTGAACGTCTGCTGCTGCGTAGTCGAGTTGCTTTTGAGAAAGCGGACGCGCTAGCCAGTCGGTGCGAGATTCACTCTTATCTAGGTCAACGCCTACAAACTCTGAAACGAGAGCTGCAAAGCCAGTTGAAAGACCATGACCTAAGAAGGCTGCCATGATCTGCGTATCAACCATTGGCGTTGGCGTACAGCCAAATGCGTTCTGGAACACTTCTAGATCTTCGCCACACGCGTGCAAAACTTTCAGTACTGAAGTATCTTTCAACAGCCCAACAAACGGGGTCATTTCATCAAGAGCAATAGGATCAATCAGTGACAGCGTTTCACCATCAAATAACTGAATTAAGCCTAATTGAGGGTAATAGGTTCTTGTACGAACGAACTCTGTATCAAGCATAACAACATCGGCTTCACGTGCTTGTTGGCAAACTCGCTCAAGGTCTTTCACTTGGGTAATGATTTGATAATCCACAAAAACTCTCACTGATTTTACTTTGATCGCCGGATACAAAAATGCCGACATTAACTGTCGGCATTCTAACACCATTTTTCAGCGCTCGCTTAGATTAAGCGCCTGAATGGTTTCGAGGGCTAATTTCTCGCAAACCCGAGCACTACTCGCTTGCGCGTTTGGCAAGCTCTGCGTCGTTTTCTTCACGAAGCACTCGGCGCAAGATTTTACCTACATTGGTTTTTGGTAGTTCTTCACGGAACTCAATCAATTTAGGGATCTTGTAACCTGTTAGGTGTTCACGACAGTGCGCGATAATGTCTTCTTTGGTTAGGCTCGGGTCACGTTTCACAACGTAAATCTTAACCAGTTCACCTGACACTTCATGAGGTTGGCCGATAGCCGCAACTTCTAACACTTTGCCGTGTAGAGCCACTACATCTTCAATCTCGTTCGGGTAAACGTTGAAGCCCGACACTAGAATCATGTCTTTCTTACGGTCTACGATGTACAGCAAGCCTTCGTCATCAAACTTAACGATGTCACCTGTCGATAACCAACCGTCTTGATCGATCACTTCTTTGGTCGCTTCTGGACGCTGCCAGTAGCCTTGCATCACTTGAGGACCACGGACCTGCAATTCGCCCACTTGGTCATTGCCAACCACTTTACCTTCATCATCAACAATACGAACTTCTGTTGATGGTACTGGTAGGCCGATTGCACCTGTGTAGTCTTTCAGATCGTATGGGTTACCTGTGACCAAAGGAGCACATTCAGTTAAACCATAGCCTTCAAGTAGGTGGACACCTGTCGCTTTCTTCCATTGCTCAGCAACAGCGCGCTGAACCGCCATACCTCCGCCAACAGACAGACGCATGTTACTGAAATCCAACTCGTGGAAATCTTCGTTATTCACTAGCGCATTGAACAAGGTGTTTACGCCAGTAATCGCGGTAAACGGAACTTTTTGTAATTCTTTAATAAAGCCAGGAATGTCACGAGGGTTAGTAATCAAAAGGTTACGGCCACCCATCTCAACAAACAGTAAGCAGTTCACTGTCAGTGCAAATACATGGTAAAGCGGCAATGCCGTTACCACCAATTCACGGCCTTCTTGTAGCACAGGGCTGTATGCCCCTTTCGCTTGAAGTACGTTCGCAATCATATTGCGGTGCGTTAGAATTGCGCCCTTCGCTACACCCGTTGTACCACCTGTGTACTGTAGGAATGCGATGTCATCACCCGCCATAAACGGCTTCACATATTGAAGACGACGGCCTTTGTAAAGTGCCTTTCTGAATGAAATGGCACCCGGTAGATCGTACTTAGGCACCATCCCTTTCACGTATTTCACTACGAAGTCGACAATCGTACCTTTCGCTCGTGGCAACATTTGCCCAAGGCTAGTGAGTACAACGTGTTTAACCGGAGTTTTATCAACGACTTTCTCCAGTGTGCTCGCAAAGTTAGAAACGATAACAATCGCCTTTGCGCCAGAGTCATTCAGTTGGTGTTCAAGTTCACGAGGTGTGTACAGTGGGTTGACGTTCACTGCAATCATACCTGCACGCAGTACACCAAACAGTGCAATTGGGTATTGCAGCAAGTTTGGCATCATCAGCGCGACACGATCGCCTTTCTTCAGTTTTAGATCATTCTGCAAGTAAGCAGCAAAAGCACGACTGCGCTCTTCAAGCTTACGGAATGTCATAATCGATCCCATGTTCTCGAATGCAGGTTGGTCGGCGAACTTCTGTACCGACTGTTCAAACATTTCAATGAGAGATTGGTACTGATCTGGGTTGATCGTTTCTGGTACGTCACTTGGATAACGTGAAAGCCAAGGTTTATCCACGATGTTACTCCTCGTTTATCAGCTGACGACTGCTTCGCCGCTTTTTATCATTGCGGTATTACAGCACAGCTTTAGTGCATGAGCACTAAAAGGCTCAAACACTTGTTTAAATTTTGTTAACTACACCAAGAATTAGCTCTGAAACTAGCTCTGGGCTCTCTAAATGACAATGATGTCCGCCAGGAATCGTCTCTATATTCAGAGGACTATGCGCTGATTTGTAGCGATTATGCTGCAAATGTCGGAATCCATCATTCCCTAGGATTATTAATTGAGAGCATTCAATAGCCGCCATAATCGCTTCAGCGTGCGCCTGTGACATTCGATATAACGAGTCACATTTTAGATTAGGGTCGCATCGCCATTGCCAAGAGTTCTCAAACTCGACAATACCTCGCTCAACAATAGGAGCGATTAATTCAGCATTAATTTGGTTGGCGTGAGCTCTCAGCTTAATAGCATCCTCAAGACTTGCCAGAGGACGTGAAGGCTTTCTTCGCTGTCGAAGACGACTAAGTACCCCATCCCTCAAGCGAGAGACTGTTTCGTGGGGAGCTTCAGAAAGAGGTCCGTGACCTTCAATTTGAATTAATCCTGACACCTTTTCAGGAAAGGCGGCACTATAGCAACTTGCTATCAATGCACCAAGTGAATGTCCTACCAGCACCAGTCTGTTTGGCGATAATTTGGTCACTAGCTGGTGCAAATCATCAATATAGTCGTGAAATGGGTAGTAACTCCCCGACTTATGCGACGAGAAACCGTGCCCAAAAAGATCGATCGCAACCAAGTGAGTATCTGGAGAAAGCTTAGAGACTTGCTGCATGACCTGAGTAAAACTTGCGGAATTGTCTAGCCAGCCATGAATAAAAACGACCGTCGTTACGGTCGTTTGTGGGTTGCCAATCTGTTGTGTTGCAAGTGTCCCGCTCGCAAGGGAATATGACTGTTCAATCATTGATAGTATGGTGTCCCTGTCATTGGGTATGTCGAGTTAAGGTTCGACTATTGCACATCTTGAATCACACGCCCTGACTTAGGCATGGTTTGAAAGCTGCGACAATGTAAACTGCGGCAAGAGTAGTAAGTTGGCGCAAAGTCATTAATAACCACTCTTTCAGTGATCTGCCATAAACGTTGATTGTAGACATTCATGACTGGGAAAGTGTAAGGGTATTCACCAACCATACCGTCTTCAGTGCTATTTGATGTGCCAACTAAAGTAACTAAACGACCCTCAGCAAAGCTCAATGGTTCAACATAGCCGTCAATGTAACCAACAAAACGTCCTTTTGGTTCGGCATCAATATCAGGCTTACCACTACTAGAGATAGGTAAGTTCACCACTTCAACACGCGTTTTATCTTTCAGATTAGTGACTTTAGCAATCACGCCACCCAAACGAACATCACCGGCATCCGGTAGTGTGTTTACCCACTCTTGGTAGTCAGTTACCACCTGTTCTGAGTTTGCATTAAGTTCTTTAGGTAAAGAGGAGCACCCCATCACCATCGTAGAGAAAGCGACAAGGAAAAATAAGCGAGATTTAGATATGAGAGAATACATAATGCAGCTCCTTAGAGCAGGATAAATGAAAACACAAAGCTAGATATAAATATCGACCCCAATTAGCTTTGCAAGTTCCTCTTTTTTAGCTTGATTCATCACATCCATATACTCCTCCATCGCACGTCGTCCGCGCCCTTCTGGAAGATCATATTGAATCTGAGCCTTGTGAATTTCAGATTCTTTGACCTGGCGAATAGAATGCGAGACAGCATTCGCGACCTTTGTTGGCTGACCAACAGAGGTCTTTGCATCACCTTTTTTTACCTCATTCTTTTTGTTGGTTCGATTGGTTTTAGATGTATTGCCTATCGAAGAAGGAGGTAAGCCGTTGATTGAAACCATGCTTAAAGAGTTTATTACCTGACTTTAATGATTGTGTATCTAATTTTAATAACGGCTCTACAAAATAAACTGCAGAGCCAAAGTAATACGTATTTACTCGCGACCAGGCAGTTTTTTCCAAGTCACTTTATCACGTAGGTAAACCGGCTCAGACTCTTCAGCAGCAACCGCTTTGCCTTCAGCATAAGCAAATTGAGCAAGGAACGCCATGTCTTGAGCTTCTGGGAATAGCACTTCACACGCTTTGGTGTTGATCGCTAGTGTGTCCATGTGCTCTGCATATGCTTCCCAACCTGTGCCTACTTTCGCCCATGTGTTGGAGTCCGCTTCAAGCTGTTCAGCCAATTCGCTTGGAGGCGTTACACATTCCGCATCGACCGCAGTCCAAAGACCATCATCTTCACGGCTGTAACGAGCCCAGTAAACTTCACTCATGCGAGCATCAATTGCTGTTGCAACATGAGTTTCGCCAAATTTACGGTAGCTGCCTTGCGCCATCGCTGCCAGTGTAGACACACCGATCATCGGCAAATCAGCACCAAAAGCTAAGCCTTGAGCAATACCAATGCCAATACGTACACCGGTGAAACTGCCCGGGCCTTGGCCAAACGCGATCGCGTCGATATCGGTTAAAGCAACATTCGCTTCTTTCAGTACTTCATCAACCATAGGTAGAATTTTTTTCGTATGGTCTCGAGGTGCCTCTTCGCTACGTGCGAACACCTGGTCACCAATTACTAGTGCAACTGAACAGTTTTCAGTTGCGGTATCTACTGCAAGAATTTTCGCGCTCATTTGTGTCTCAAATATTCGTTATCTAATCTAAAAATAATGGCTAAGCTCAACAATGCTAATTACTCAGCAGCGGTTGAATGGTCTTTAGCTAAGAATTCTTTAATGACCCCTAAGTCACGAGTACGTGGGATAGGCGGTAAACTCGCCAAAAATATGCCACCGTAATCGCGAGTCACCAAGCGGTTGTCGCAGATAATCAAAGCGCCATTATCGCGCTTATCACGTATCAATCGACCGACACCTTGTTTCAAGGTAATCACGGCGTCTGGCAATTGTACTTGTGCAAAAGGATCACCCCCTTTCAACTTACAGTCTTCAATTCGAGCCTTAAGCAAAGGGTCATCAGGGGCTGTAAAGGGCAATTTATCGATGATAACACAGCTTAATGCATCGCCCCTAACATCTATGCCTTCCCAGAAAGCACCAGTGGCCACCAGCAATGCATTACCTAATTCCATGAATTCTGCTAAGGTTTTTTGCTTACTTGTCTCACCTTGTAGCAGAACGGGAACCGAGAGGGTTTCACGGAATCGCTCCCCCAACTCTTTCATCATGCTATGTGAAGTACACAAAAAGAAACAGCGACCTTGGTTTTGCTCAATCACAGGGGTCAGCATTCTTACTAGCTTATCCGCTAAGCCCGGGCTATTCGGCTCAGGAAGATAACGAGGCACACACAAGCGCGCCTGATTTGGGTAATCAAATGGGCTCGGCAGTGAAAACTGGGCCGACGGTTTTAGTCCTAATCGAGAAGTAAAATGATCGAAATCGTCCGACACCGCCAAAGTTGCAGAGGTAAACACCCAAGCACCCGGTTTTAGCTCAATCTGCTCATGGAATTTGTCGGCGACTGAGAGTGGCGTGATGTGCAAAGCAAAGTGTCGTGGCGTGGTGTCATACCAATACGAATAACCAGTAATCGACACGTCACATACACGTTCAATGCGCGACTTGATCATAGTGGCGCGTTCAAAAGCCGTGTCTAACAACTGGCTTCGACCCAATGCTAATTTCAATACATCAACGGCCAGTTGCAACGCATCTTGTAAGCGAACTAGCTCTCTCGCAATCGACTCTGACTTCAATGCTTCACGCCAGTTACCGCGAAAGCCCGTATCGCCAAGCACAATGCGTAGATCGGCTGACGATTGAACGAGCCTATCCCCTACTTTCTGCAGTTGGCGCATGTCTTTGGCTTCAGTTCGGTAAGCGATTTCAATGTCCTTGGCTAGCTCTTGGATCTGTCGGCTGGAAACCGATTGTCCGAAGTATTGGCTAGCGATATCGGGAAGTTGATGCGCTTCATCGAAAATAAACACATCAGCTTCAGGAATCAGCTCACCAAATCCGGTCTCTTTAATCGCTAAATCCGCTAAGAACAAGTGGTGGTTTACCACAACCACATCAGAGTCCATCGCTTTTTTACGCGCCTTAAGCACAAAGCAATCAGTGTAGCTTGGGCACTCTTTACCTAAGCAATTATCATTGGTCGAGGTAATCGTCGGGATAACTGGGCTATCTTCAGCGATATCATCACAATCGCCCAGATCACCCGTTTGTGTGGATGACGACCAACTGCGCACTTTCACCAACTGAGCTAACAGCGTTGGATCGGTGTGAGTGCCATGGCTCTCGATCATTTGACGACTGAGCCTGTCCAAGCACAAATAGTTTGAACGGCCTTTGAGTAACGCAACCTGACCATAAAAACCAAGCGCATCGACCATCAATGGTAAATCTCGGTGAAACAGCTGTTCTTGAAGGTTTTTAGACCCCGTACTGATGATCGTTTTCTTACCACTCAGCAGTGCTGGCACTAGATAAGCAAACGTCTTACCTGTTCCCGTTCCCGCTTCAACGACCAATTGGCTCTGTTGTTCAATAGCCTGTGAAACCGCTTCAGCCATGTCTAGCTGAGCTTGTCGAGGTTGGAACCCAGGGATCGCTTTACCCAAAGCACCATCAGCAGAAAACGTTTTAGATATCATAGAGTACGAAGTTTAGAAAAATAGAAGGCGAATTATGGCAGGTTTAGTGAGCCGGCGCGAATCAAGAATGACTTCGCACCGGAGGTGTTTGGTTCGGGTTAAGCTACCTAGAAGGTAAGAATTGAAGAAATAAAAATCATAGAATCGTTATTATTTTCGGCTGAGATAACGCGACAACCAAGGGGCGCCTTCAAAATGATTATCGCAAGGCTGCATGGCTTTCACTGCATCGGTTGGTGAGGTTTTACTTTCCCACATTTCATCTAGAACATTACCATCTAACTCTGTACTTCCCGCTAATGAATTCACTCGTTTGCAGTACAGTTTTTTTGCTAGTAACTCTTTATCCATAAGTATCACCTCTATTTTTGGCCAAAGCGTCAATGCCTCGGTTGAAGTTCAAATGCGTACTACGGTCAAAACTTGAAAAATGAAGCTTCTGCCTTTTTTTCTATCGAAAAACTGATATTTCTATATAAAACAATTTATCGATGCGATAAATGAGCAGCAGAATTTGTTGAAACCAACTTGATAATAGATTAATTATAACGGTGATACTGCGGCTCAGTTCACCGTTCGACGGCCTGCATTAAATTTTGAAGAATCCCGATTTCATATAATAAGTGCAACATTCATGGAAGTAAGACGCAAATGGAAAGAAAAACTTTATTAACACATTGTACTGACGCCCCTGGCCTCATCTCAAAGATCACCAACATTTGTTATAAGCACCAACTCAATATTATTCACAATAATGAGTTCGTTGATAACACAAGTGGCCACTTCTTTATGCGCACCGAGCTAGAGGGCTACTTCAATGACGAAACCTTACTCGCCGATTTAGACCAAGCCCTGCCAGAAAACACAAAACGTAAGCTGGTTGATTCATCTCGTAAGCGTGTTGTGATTCTGGTAACTAAAGAAGCACACTGCCTTGGCGATATTTTGATGAAGAACTTCGATGGCAGTTTAGATGTTGATATTGCGGCAGTAGTTGGTAACTACGATACACTGCAAAGCCTAACCGAGCGTTTTGATATCCCTTACCACCATGTTTCTCACGAAGGATTGAACCGTGAAGAGCATGAGAAGAAGATGTTGGAAGTGATTGACCAGTATGAGGCGGACTATCTAGTGCTTGCTAAATACATGCGAGTGCTGACGCCGGGGTTTGTTGAGAAGTACAACCACAAAATCATCAACATTCACCACAGCTTCTTGCCAGCATTCATTGGTGCTAAGCCATACCAGCAGGCTTATGAGCGCGGCGTAAAAATCATTGGCGCAACGGCGCACTTTGTGACAAACGATCTCGATGAAGGTCCAATCATCAAGCAAGATGTTATCCCAGTGGATCACAACTTCAGCGCAAAAGACATGGCACAAGCGGGTCGTGACGTAGAGAAGAACGTGTTGAGCAAGGCTTTAAACAAAGTGATCAATGATCACGTGTTTGTTTACGGCAACAAGACCGTAATTCTGTAAGTCGGATATCGATTTACAGTAAGACTTCCAGTTAGAACCCAATAAAAAACGCGTAATAGGATTTCTCCATTACGCGTTTTTTGCATCTGATGATCTGACTAGCTTTATGAGATTCCCGACTACGCTCCTTCGTCGCTATCGGGAATGACGAATTCGGTAAGAACCTTCTAACCGTAGACTCTGACATACGTCCTCGAACGCTCAGACTGTCAGCATCTAAAGATAGACCTGGCAAACACCATCAAACACCCCGT
The DNA here is from genome assembly GCF_024347315.1 of Vibrio atlanticus. Taxonomy (NCBI): domain Bacteria; kingdom Pseudomonadati; phylum Pseudomonadota; class Gammaproteobacteria; order Vibrionales; family Vibrionaceae; genus Vibrio; species Vibrio atlanticus. The sequence continues at coordinate 2,517,653 of NZ_AP025460.1, forward strand.
AATTCCGACGAGCCTAGGCGAGATCAGGAATCTATTCCCAGCCACTCTCTAATCAAATTAGGCCTGTTCTGACTCAACAATCTTCTTCAAAGAGTGTGGATGCAGCTTAATGCAAATCCCTTGATGCTTGAATGCAACCGTTGGATTATTCAAACGTTCCCCCTCACCTTTCGGGCTAGAGAGTTTTATCTTAATGCCTTGATCTGCCAAATTTTCAAACTTAGCAGCGAACTGCGGGTAAGTCTCTTTAAGGTCTGCTAGATACTCATCGGCCGTTTGTGCGTGAGAAGGAATCACAAACTCTACATGCTCCCAATCTTGGTTCGGGTAAATCTTGCCTTCAGCTGGGTATGGAAGCTCTAAACATTCAATCTTCCAACCAAGGCTTTGCAATGGTTTATCGAAAGCCAACACCACAATGGGACGACCATTGATCATCGCTTCTGAAATCGTAGAGCCGTATTCAGACCATGCTTGATGTGCTGATTTAGCAAGCTCAGTTTCATTGATTCTCAATGCAATATGATCCGCTTGAGCAAAGCTTAAATCCAAACCCAGCACATTTCCGAGGTTCTCAATTTTCGTCATAAACGTATCAAGGCGTGCAATCATTTGTTGTGGCTCTAGTTCAGCTTGCTTCAGGCTCATCGTCATTGTCTATGTTCTCCAAATAATGGCAGCATGGTATCAGTTTTACTTCCAGCAACAAGCGCTGCTTTGACAAAAAACACTCAAAAAGTACCGTGTCTTACTTTCCTAAATAGACAAACTTCGCTTGGTCAAAGTTGATTGTCAAAAACCCCTCAGGAAATGTTAATTTTCTATCAATTCGACCTATAAGAAAGCCCACAAAATTGGTATGATTAACGCCATTTTTGTGAACTTAAACAGAGTCTGTTGTTCATTTCAGCATTAAATCGTTAACTAGAAGCATAATTAGCCAAATTTAATGCCCACGAAATAACGGCTACTCTTATTCATCCTTGAATTGAAGGAAACGCGTGTGAATATCCAAGCACTGATTAATGACAAAGTATCTCAGGCTCTAGAAGCCGCTGGCGCACCTGCAGGCTCTCCTGCGGCTGTCCGTCAATCTGCAAAACCACAATTTGGTGACTACCAAGCAAACGGCATTATGGGTGTTGCTAAACGACTAGGCACTAACCCTCGAGAATTTGCTCAAAAAGTATTGGACGTTCTAAACCTAGACGGTATCGCTTCTAAAGTTGAAATCGCAGGTCCAGGTTTCCTAAACATCTTCCTAGATGAAACGTTCCTGGCACAACAAGCAGACGCAGCGCTTGCTGACTCTCGCCTTGGTGTTTCAGCCGCAGAAGCACAAACGATTGTTGCTGACTACTCAGCTCCAAACGTTGCAAAAGAAATGCACGTTGGTCACCTACGTTCAACGATCATCGGTGATGCTGTTGTTCGTACACTTGAGTTCTTAGGTCACAAAGTTATCCGTGCTAACCACATTGGTGACTGGGGTACTCAATTCGGTATGCTTATCGCAAACCTTGAGCGCATCCAAGCTGAAACTGGTGAAGTTTCAATGGAACTGTCAGATCTTGAGCAGTTCTACCGTGAATCTAAAAAGCTTTACGACGAAGACGAAGAATTCGCTGTGAAAGCACGTGGCTACGTAGTGAAACTGCAAGGTGGCGACGCATACTGTGCTGAAATGTGGAAAAAACTGGTTGACGTAACCATGGTTCAAAATCAACGTAACTACGATCGCCTGAACGTATCACTGACACGTGATGATGTGATGGGTGAAAGTATGTACAACCATATGCTTTCAAACATCGTTTCTGACCTACAAACACAAGGTCTAGCAAAAGAGTCTGACGGCGCACAAGTTGTATTCCTAGACGAATACAAAAACAAAGATGGCGACCCTATGGGCGTTATCGTGCAAAAACGTGACGGTGGCTTCCTATACACCACCACCGATATTGCATGTGCTAAATATCGTTTTGAAGAACTGGGCGCAGATCGCGTACTTTACTTCATCGACTCTCGTCAGCACCAACACCTAATGCAAGCTTGGACTATCGTTCGTAAAGCGGGTTATGTTCCTGAGTCTGTATCTCTTGAGCACCACGCATTCGGCATGATGCTAGGTAAAGATGGTAAGCCATTTAAAACTCGTGCAGGCGGTACAGTGCGTCTTGCTGATCTTCTGGACGAAGCAGAAGTACGTGCAACTCAGCTGATTGAGTCTAAAAACCCTGAGCTAGCAGAAGACGAGAAGAAAACCATCGCGAACACAGTTGCAATGGCGGCTGTTAAATACGCAGACCTTTCTAAGCACCGTACCACTGATTACGTGTTCGACTGGGAAAACATGCTGGCATTTGAAGGCAACACAGCACCGTACATGCAGTACGCATACACTCGTGTCGCTTCAATCTTTGCTAAAGCAGGCATTTCTATGGACTCTCTTGAAGGTGAAATCAAAATCACTGAAGAGAAAGAGAAAGCCCTTATCGCGAAACTTCTACAATTTGAAGAAGCGGTACAGTCTGTTGCTCGTGAAGGTCAACCACACATCATGTGTAGCTACCTGTTCGAACTTGCTGGTCAATTCTCTAGCTTCTACGAAGCATGCCCTATCCTTGTGGCTGAAGACGAAACCGTTAAACAGAGCCGCCTGAAGCTTGCTGCACTGACAGCTAAGACTATCAAGCAAGGCCTGTCGCTTCTAGGTATCGAAACTCTAGAGCGCATGTAATTCCCTTCGGGTTACAATGAATAAATACAAAGGTTGATGTGAGAGCATCAACCTTTTGTTTTATCTAACGTATACTGAATTCAAGAAATCGAAATGGATAATAATAATGAGCTTTGAACTTCACCCACAGTTAGCAAAAGACACCACGCTTATTGGCGAATTTCCACTAAGCTTGGCGCTGCTAAGCAAAGACAGTGCAGTGCCTTGGGTTATCTTGGTACCCAAACGCGCCAACCTAAAAGAGTTGCACCATCTACCAATGAAAGAACAACAGCAGTTCTTGCTTGAGTCTCAAGCGGTAAGCCAAGCACTAGAAGCGATATTCCAACCAGACAAGTTAAACCTTGGCGCGCTGGGTAACATGGTGCCACAGCTACACATTCACCATATTGCGCGTTTCAAAAATGACATCGCATGGCCAGGACCAGTATGGGGAAACACTAAAGGTGAGCAGCGTACGGAAGAAGAACAAGCTGCAATCCATACTCGTATCCAGAACGTTTTGTCGCTGAGTTCTATCTTCAAGAAGGCGTAATTTGAGTTGGTCTCATTGAGCTTTAAAACAAGACTGTTCAGAAAAGATACATAACAAAAAACCGCTTACCTAAAATAGGTGAGCGGCTTTTTTATTGTCTAATCTCGTCGCTTTCAACGAGAGTATGAAGGCCTGAACTACATCATCACATTCAGTGACAAACCATCTTGTTTGCTGATGGTGTAGCGAATACGTGTTGTATGGCCATGCTTATTGGTGTCGACCAAGCGAGATATCTTGCCTTTCTTGACCCACACTCCCAGCATCGCATCGATACCGTCTTCACTTACCCCAAACTTAGATGCAAGCTCACTACGTGCAGCGACACCTTCGTTGTCAATGTATTGATGAAGTTCAGTTAAAATCATACTACTTGCACCTCAAGTGCTTTTTGCTTACTGCCGATTTTCTTGAAGATGCGATACGTCACCACAAAACCACCAGCAATTGCCACCATCCACACAGCACTACTTACTGGGTGTACAGCGAAGTTTGCTGCTTGGTAATAGAAGGTCGCACCGAAGTAACCAAGTGCCATTGTCCAAACTGCGATGAAGCGGGCAAACGTCTGACCAAATTCACGAACATAAGCACCCATCGCTGCCACACAAGGTGTGTAAAGCAAGATTAGGATTAAGTAAGCAAACGCAGCGTGGCCTGATACAAACTTATCTTTCAAGTTACCAAAGATCGAAGTATCAACCTCTTGATCAGCAGCCACTGAACTAGAGTCAGACAAGTCACCAACTTCAATTCCTAGTGGATCTGAATAGCTCAAACCAGCAAGGTTTTCAGGAATGGTCATTACAGCTTCTTCTAAACTTGCCGCTAGATCAAACTCAGCCGCTTCTTCATCAGAAGGTGTGGTGTATAAGCTATTTAGCGTACCAACCACAGCTTCTTTCGCAAAAATACCGGTAATGATACCAACCGTTGCTGGCCAGTTCTCTTCAGTAATACCAATCGGTTGGAACACTGGAGTTACAACTTGAGCCGCTTTAGATAGCACAGAACTTTCACTGTCTTCGTTACCAAAACTGCCGTCCATACCTAATGAATTCAAGAAACTCAGAATTGCCACAACCATTACAATGGTTTTACCTGCGCCAAGCACGAAACGTTTCAGCTTCTGCCAAGTTTTCAGCATCACGTTTTGCACGGTCGGCAATTCGTAATCCGGCATTTCCATAACCAAGCTATCGCTGCTACCAGGATAGATAGTATTTTTAAGGAACAAGCCCGTAAATACAGAAGCCAGAATACCCATGATGTACAGAGCGAACACGACGTTTTGTCCAGCACCAGGAAAGAATGCAGCAGCAAACAGTGCGTATACAGGTAGACGAGCACCACATGACATAAACGGTGCCATTGATGCGGCGAGTTTACGTTCGCGCTCTTGGTCAAGAGTACGAGTTGCCATGATAGAAGGTACGTTACAGCCAAAACCCAGAACAAGTGGTACAAATGCTTTGCCCGGTAAGCCAATCTTCTGCATCACTTTATCCAGTACAAATGCAGCGCGGGCCATGTAGCCTGAACTTTCTAGTACCGCTAAGAATAAGTAAAGTGCGGCAATAACCGGAATAAAGGTCGCAACCGTTTGGATACCACCACCAATACCATCAGCAAGAACGGTGACTAGCCAAACCGGTAAGTGACCATCTAATAAATGATGTCCGCCATCAACTAATATTGCGCCAACACCAATATCGAAGAAGTCGATAAACGCGCTACCGATATTGATAGAGAACATAAACATTAGGTACATGATGACGAAGAAGAAAGGAATCCCGACCCATTTATTCAAAATGAATTGATCGGCTTTCTCTGTGAAATTACGGCTCAGTTTGCCTTCGCTGCGACGAACTCGTTTACAAAGTTCATGTAAGAAAGTGTATTTAGCGTCAGCAACAGCAAGATCAATATCGAAATCGGCACCAAGACGCACACTATCAATTTGAGTCCGAGTTTGTGGGGCCAAACCATTCAATACCAAGTAATCATTTTCTAAAGCACGAATCGCTAGCGCTCGGTGAGATACGTCAGCATCATCAAATTGTGACTCAACAGA